>JAISOH010000121.1 GCA_031275825.1 Prevotellaceae bacterium
TTGCGGCGATTATTGAAAAATCGTTTTTCTAATGGTCACGAAATCGTATTATGCGCAGTATCACCTCTATTAAGAGACATAGGGCGAAAAATGGCAAGACCTGCGAAGCCGTAAGAACAGGAAAACAGTATGATTGAACATGCTTTTAGACAATGAAAATGAAAATTTGAAAGTCCACGAATGGCTTTCAGAAAAAACGAAAGAAGGAACAATGTCCATTGTTACCGGCTATTTTACAGTTGGAGCATTGGCGTATTTGGCAAAGAAAACGCAAGAAAAAATCAGCGCCTACAGATTTATTTTGGGCGATATTGTCAATGTTGCAAATGAGCAAGTGCGTTCGCTCGACCTTCTGAATGAGGAAATCGGAGTTGAGGCGGCTTTACGTTTAAGCAATATTGCACGGGAAGCAGTTGATTTCCTAAAACTTGATAAAGTGAAAACAAAAACGCTTGAGCCAAATTTTTGCCATGCAAAATTGTATTTGTTCAAGGATGAAAATAATGATGCGCAAAATAATTACTACATTTCGGGCAGTTCCAATCTCACAGAAGCAGGTATCGGTCTGAAAATTACTAATAATGTAGAACTTAATTTTGCTGATTTCGGCGCAAATAAATATTCCGAATTTGCAGGCTGGTTTGAAAACCTTTGGAATAGACCGCAGGCACACAAAGAAAAAACTGTATATTTTGAAGACAGCGGAAAGAAAAGAGAAAAAAAGGTTGATTTTAAACAATATCTGATTGAGGAGATTTGCAAAATATTCAAAGAATACTCTCCTAATGAGTTGTACTACAAGGTGCTGTTTGAGCTGTTCTGGAATGATTTGGCTGTAGAACAAAATAATGCAGATTTCAATATGCAAATTGGACGCCTCGAAAATTCCAGGATTTTCACCGATTTACATGATTTTCAGAAAAAAGGAGCGTTAAGTTTAATCAAAATGCTGCAACGTTACAACGGCGCTATCCTTGCCGATGCTGTTGGACTTGGAAAAACTTGGACTGCTCTTGCTGTTATGAAATTTTACCAGCTTCAAGGACGCGAAATTATACTTATTTGCCCTAAAAAACTTAATCACAACTGGATAAAATATCTAAAACGACACAATTCCCGTTTTGAAAAAGATGAATTTGACTACCTGGTTATATGGCACTCTGAACTATCGGACGATTTACTTGGCAGGCGCATTGGTCTTGGCAGAGAGTATTTTACCAATAATAGACCTAAACTGTTTGTGGTTGACGAAAGTCATAATCTGCGAAATGACAAAACATACAAATATAAGTATCTAACAGAAAATATTCTGGCAAAAAACGGTGATTGTAAAATACTTATGCTGTCGGCAACACCAATCAACAATACATTGCTCGATATTCGCAACCAATTCAAGCTGATTGTTGCCGGAAACGACAAAGGTTTTTCCACAAATCTGGAGATAAACAGCATAGATGGACTGTTTAAAGATGCACAAAAGAAATTTAATGACTGGATTGGCGGAGGTGGCAACAATATAAAGACATTCACCGACAAACTGCATCCCAATTTTTTCAAACTCACAGATTCATTGACCGTTGCACGTACACGAAAAATGGTTGAAAGTTTGCAGCCGGATTTAGTTTTTCCTCATAAAGAAACGCCGGATAATATCTTTGTAACACCAAGACAAATCGGAAATATTGAAAAATTTGGAGAATTGTTAGACCATTTTCCGCCAATGCTTTCTGGTTATCAACCAGCCGCTTATGTTAAGACTTATGATAAATCCGATGTATTGCACAACGAAAAACTGCGCCAGTTCTTTTTGGTTAAAATGATGTATATCTTGTTGGTTAAACGGCTTGAATCATCCTGGTTTTCTTTCCAGTCTACCGTTAAAACCATTTTAGATCACCACCAAAATGCTTTCAATAAAATTCTTAATTATGAACACGACCAAAATGCTGAAATTGCTATTGATGCTTCAAATCTAAATCCAGATGATGATTTCACACTCGGCAAAGATGACTTCACACTCGGCAAAGGTAACAATCCTATCCGGATTGCTGATATTGCAGCAGCAGGAAATATAGAGTACTACAGGGAAGATTTGAAAAAAGATATCGAAAAACTGGAATCGTTATTGAATAATTTAGCGAAGTTTGAGAACCAAATCGAGAGAGAAGAATCGGCAGATACCAAACTGCAAATATTGATTGAGAAAATTCAGGCGAAGCAGAGGTCAGACAATAAAAAAATTCTAATTTTTACTACCTACACAGATACTGCCACCTATCTTTTTGACAAATTGAAACAACGTGGTTACACGAATCTTGCTTTTGTCGGTGGCGATTCTTCCAAAGTGTGGAACGAAACAGTCGAAACAAAGAATTTTGAAACAATTTTGGAACGCTTTGCTCCATACACAAAGTTGTATAAAGACAAGAAATGGGACGGTTTTGTTGACGGTTCTTCTTTTGAAGAATGGAAACAATGGATTAATTCACAGGAAGAATATGCAGACACCCAAAATAAACTCCAAAATCCTATTGATATTCTAATTGCTACCGATGTTTTAAGCGAAGGTCAAAACTTGCAGGATTGCGATATGGTGGTCAATTACGATATTCATTGGAATCCTGTTCGTATCATACAGCGTTTAGGACGTATCGACCGTCTTGGTTCTCCAAACAGGACAGTCTATACTGTTAACTTTTTTCCTTCGGAAAATATCAACACTTATCTCGGGCTGCAAAGGCGCATTGAGGTACGAATGGCGTTGATGACTGTGGCTGGCGCAGAAGTACCCGAATTTACAGAGGCATTAAAGAGGAGAAAGGAAGATGAGGAATTGGAACAGCGACAAAACAACCGTATGCTTGAACAGATGCAGACAACTTTGGAAGACATTGAAACTGAAAAATCGTTTGGCTTTGATGAACTTTCGCTCGAAAC
The DNA here is from genome assembly GCA_031275825.1 of Prevotellaceae bacterium. Taxonomy (GTDB): domain Bacteria; phylum Bacteroidota; class Bacteroidia; order Bacteroidales; family UBA932; genus JAIRKV01. The sequence continues at coordinate 2,938 of JAISOH010000121.1, forward strand.
TTTCCGACAGGATTTGCTAAACACACTTAAAGAAAGGCAAAAATATTATCAATCAATGCCTGACGGAATTTATACCGGCTTCAAAATTGTCAATAAGATATGCCCCGGCGCTGGAATTATTGCTTTACTCAAATATCGCAATAAAACAGCAGCAAAGCCATACGAATTAGTATATATAGGTTTAGACGGTAAAGAAATTTTGAATAATCAAAAGGAAATACTCTCTGCACTTGCTTCTCACAAAGATGAAAGCCGCTTCGTTCCCGAAGAAATTGAAAGAGGCGATGAAACGACAATCAGAATATACGCTCAAGCCCTTTCCTCGTGGATTACGGCGAAGGCCGGTCCTGTGGCTGAAGCGCAACTCAATGATATATTGGAAGGCAATATTAATACTGCCAATGTGCAACTTGAAAGAACTGAAGAAAAATTTCAGGCAAATAACTTTGATTTAATAACATGGTTTGTAATCTCTAATAATTAAAAAATATGGATCTCAGGAAATTTTACAGTGAAAATCTTTTCAATGCGACAGAAGACCTCTTCAAAACGCAATTGAATGTACCGTTGAAAACCAATACTTCCGCTTCTTTGCAGATAAATCAAATTTTGCAAGATAAGTACAGGAATCTTTCGCCATTTAATAATGTTACCGAACTCTATTTTTCGGGGCTGATTGACAACAGTATTTTCCAAAAGTCACCGTCTGAAAAAGTGACAGATGCGGAGACTGTTCTTGACAATGTTGCACCCGCAGACGGTTTTGCGCTTTTTGCTCTGAAATTGGACAAAAAACCAACTCGAACAGAAATCACAGAAATCACGCGAGCGTTCAATATGCGCTCAAAAGCAATGCCTGTAATGGTTCTATTGCAATACGAAACAATGATTTCACTGGCTTTGCCTGAACGCCTGCTCTACGAGCAATCGTGGAGGACAGGTGCAAAAGTCGGTACAGTTATTATCCTGCGCAATATTGATACGCAAAATACTCACGCCGGACATTTGCGCATTTTGGAAAATTTGGCAAACCATAATGCGAGGAATTTCAATGAATTGCACAATGCATGGCTAAAAGTGCTTAATATCAAAACGCTTAATGAAGACTTCTATTATAGCCTGGCTGGAAAATACAGCAAAGATGGCAACTTGATTGTAGAAGGCTGGTATCAGAAATGTTTTAATAATATTGACATAAACCTTAAAGCGGCAAGCCGCGTACTTGGCAAGCAAATTGAAGATGAACTCAAACCCCAAGCCGTTATCCGTATTATTATACGTATGATGTTTATCTGGTTTATGAAAGAAAAAGGACTGATTGCCAACAAATTTTTTGAAAAATCTGTTGTCGATGATTTCTTGAACAATGAAAATACATATTATAACGCCATTTTGCAAAACCTTTTTTTCGCAGTTTTGAACAAGAAAATTGACGAACGCCGTTTCCGCAAAGAAAATCCGGAACAGCCTTCCAATCCCGAAGAAAACGAACACGGCATATTTGATGTGATGCGCTACAAACGCTATTTCAAAGACGGTAAGGCAAACGAATTTCTTGCACTTACCAGGCAAATTCCTTTTGTGAACGGCGGGCTTTTTCAATGCCATGACTATAAATTTACCGGCAAAGACGAAACAGGCGAATTCAATTGCAGAAACAATTATCTCATTGACGCTTTCAGCGAAACAAAACCAGCGAAAGTGTCTGATGATGTGATGTTCTCGCTTATTGAACTTTTCAACTCTTACGTCTGGACAATAGAAGAATCCACGCCCGAAGAGCAGGATATCGCCCTTGACCCCGAACTTTTGGGAACAGTGTTTGAGAACATTATCGGCGCCTACAACCCTGAATCGAAAGAAAACGCTCGCAAATCGTCAGGCTCGTTCTACACTCCGAAACCGATTGTGGATTATATCTGTAGGGAGAGTTTCAAAAAAACGCTGAAAACAAAATTTCCCGACAAAGTGGAACAAATCGACGATTTGATTGACAACAACGAGGATAAACTGGATTTCCCCAATAAAAACAATTTGCTTGCGGCAATTACGAGTTTGAAAGTATTAGATCCTGCCTGCGGTTCTGGAGCATTTCCGATGGGAATGTTCAACCTGATGGTGCGGACAATCGAAAAATTGCAGGAACATAA
>JAISOH010000142.1 GCA_031275825.1 Prevotellaceae bacterium
CTTTCGGGCAGTTCGCCGAGCGTTTTTAACGTCTTGCGCAGAATATCCGACAACAAATGTATCCATTCGCTGCATTGAGGCTGAGTCATATCAGGGCAACTGCTGTGATACTCCTGCAACGGATTGTTTTTCTGACAGGACAATATAAACAGCAGTTTGTCCTCAATCTGCGATAGTTTGCCTGTTTTGCGACCGCAGGATATGCGCTAGCGCACCTTGACTTTAAGAGTGTAATGCGAGTAATACTCGTCCCAATGGCTTTTGAATGTGGGAACTAAGTCCTCAAATTCCACTACTGTCAGACTTGTTAAACTTAACACGCAGACTGCATTTTTTCTAACTTTATCGTATCTCATTTTACATTTTTTACAAAAATATGTAAAATAACGTATTATATAACTATTTAATATAAACTCTATTATTTTTCATCGAAAGACAGGGCGGTTCTTTTCGGATTGAAACCGCATTTGACTTGCAGTTTGGCAATGCAAAACATTTGTATCTGCCGAAGTAAGCTGCTTGCAGAATAAAAAACAGCGATATTTTTTCTTACCGCTGTTGTGAAATTTACGTATCGGGCAGCCGGAACTTCGTTATATTAAAGGCAAAAACTCCCTTTTGCATATTCCGCAAGCCGGAAACCTGCTTGTATTTGCAACAGACGCCGGACGCTGCATCAAACTGTGGAGATAACGCTCCGTTATTGCTGCAAATGAAAAACTCACTCTTTTACCGCCCAAAAAGTTCCTTCTGTGTCAACGGCTATATAGGGAGGACGACAACGTTTTTTATGACTTTGAAATATTACTCTGTCGTCTGCATCTTCTTCGTCATAAACAAACAGCCATAATTCGGCAACACGGTTAGGAGTATTTTTCAAAAGTTTGAATAATCCATCATCTTCATAATAAAGCCACATTTGCCCGTACGAATCCAATTGCAGTTGCACATCAGGGAGATATTCTTTAAGTACCGTATTGGAATGTAATATATCAAGAGTATAGGATTTATTGTTTATTTCAACAGTTTGAGAGGGTACAATATTTGTATTTTTCCTCTTTGGTGAATACATTAGTTTTCCTATTATTTTTTCCATAATATTACACATAACGACTAAATAACCAAACGAGATTAATATGGAGATAAAATCCGATAATCCTTGATTATTAAGGTAATTGAATATTAAAATCGTACTCCATATTATCAAACCCAAAAGTAATATTCCAACAAAAAGAGATATAAAATACCTCAAGCGCTTTCTATTTGACATACTTCGTGTTTTATAAAATTATCTGTAATTTCAACCGGCAGCCGAATTACTTTTCTTCTTCAAACGTAATATTTCCGAGAGATTCTTTAAGTTCGGAGCCGGCAGTAAAAATCACTTTTACGCCTTTGATGCTGTCAGCCGTAAATTTTTTGCCGGCATCTACGCCTTCGCTCACAAGGTTGAGGCGTAGCGTGCCAAAATCGCCAAGTTTAACGCTTAAGCCGAGTTTGAGAAAGGTCGGCAACTCGTCGATAAAGTTGGTCAATACATTTTCAATATCGCCGCGAGTGAGAGATGACCGCCCTGCAATTTCTTTGGCAAACTGTTTTACTGTAAATTTACCTGCATTTACTGCGCTTGCATACTGTTTTTTCGGCGCTTCCGGATTACTCGGATTTCCTTTTTCTATTACTCTGTATTTCATGATAATACAATTTTAATTGGTTAATATTTTAATTTTTAAATTTAATGTTCAATTTTTGTCTTTAAACAGAGATGATTTTTTATTTAGACGGACATAAATTTCTGTTTAGATAGAAATTTTTTTCTGTATAGACAGAAATTTTCATCCGTTTAGATAGAAATTTACGTTTATCTATACGGAATTTTTTATCTTTCTCTATAAAAATTTACCTGCATTTTCATTGTTTTTTCACAACACAGGTGCAAATATACAAAAAAATAATTATTTCCGACAAAAACATCCGGAATATTTAAAATTGTCTCTAAAGACTGCCGTATTTGATTTTCAGTTGCCCGTTGATAAACAAAGCATTGCGGGAATAAATATCAATCGAAGGAATAAATAGATTGATTGTTTACATATTGTTTTTCATTGAAACGATGGCGGCGGCTATTCCTTTCGGGTCGAAACCGCATTCGGCTTCCAGTTGGGCAATACTGCCGTGCTGTATAAACCTGTCGGGGATTCCCAAAAATTTATGTTGAAGCATGTAGTTGTGCAGTGCAAAAAATTCGCTGACGGCGCTGCCGAATCCTCCGACAACCGTTCCGTTTTCTACGGTTATCACCTGCTTGAAATTTTTGCCGATGAAATGCAATAATTCTTCGTCGACAGGTTTTACAAAACGCATGTCGTAATGAGCTATTGAAATATTTTTATCATTGAGCATGTCGATTGCCTGTTCAACATTATTGCCTGCATGACCTATCGAAAGTATTGCAATATCGTTACCTTCGCGTAAGGTACGGGCTTTTGCTATCGGAATTTCACTGAAAGGAAGCTGCCAGTCGGCAATTACGCCGCCGCCTTTGGGATAACGAATTGCAAAACAGCCTTTGTTTGGAAGCTGTGCGGTAAACATCATGTTGCGCAGTTCTGTTTCGTTCATTGGCGAGGCAATAATCATGTTCGGAATACAGCGCAGGTATGCCAAATCGTAAGCGCCGTGGTGAGTTGAACCATCTTCTCCAACCAAGCCGCTTCTGTCGAGACAAAATACGACGTTAAGTTTTTGAATTGCAACATCGTGAATAATATTATCGTAAGCTCGCTGCATGAAACTTGAATATATGTTGCAAAAGGGAAGCAAGCCCATAGTTGCAAGACCTGCCGAAAACGTAACGGCATGTCCTTCGGCAATTCCTACATCAAAACAGCGGTTCGGCATTTCTTCCATCATAAGATTCAGCGAACAGCCTGTCGGCATTGCCGGCGTTATTCCTGTAATTTTGGGGTTGGCGAGCGCAAGTTCTATAATTGTTTTTCCGAAAACATCCTGATAGCGCAGAGGTTGAACTTTGTCGGACTTCACAATAATCCGTTCGCCTGTATTTTTATTGAATTTTCCGGGAGCGTGCCAGTCTGTTTGATTTTCTTCGGCAGGTTTAAAGCCTTTGCCTTTTTGCGTAACAACATGCAAAAGTTTAGGTCCGTTTATATTTTTTAATTTTTCCAAAGTTTCTACAAGTTGAGGCAAATCGTGTCCATCGAAAGCGCCGAAATATCGAAATCCGAGCGATTCGAATATATTGTTGCGTTGAAATTTATTGCCGTTAATTATTATAAATTTTATAAAGTAAAAAAACTTCTGCAAGGTATTGCGAAAAAAATTTTGTCCGAGAAAATTCCATATTTTGTCTTTTAATTTATTATATGAACGCGATGCGGATATTTTCAGCAAATACCGTCCTATTGCGCCTACGCTTTTATCTATTGCAATATTATTATCGTTAAGCACAACCAGCATGTTGGGTTTAAGGTATCCGGCATTGTTAAGTCCTTCAAAAGCCAGTCCGCCGGTCATTGAGCCATCGCCTATTACGGCAATAACGTTTCTGTTTTCTCCGTTCATTTTTGAGGCAATAGCCATTCCGAATGCTGCCGAAATAGATACTGAAGCATGACCTCCGCCAAAAGCGTCATATTCGCTTTCGCTCATTTTGGGAAATCCGCTGATGCCTCCATACTTGCGGTTGGTTGAAAATTTGTCGCGGCGTCCTGTTATTATTTTATGCGCATACGCCTGATGACCGACATCCCAAACAAGTTTGTCGTATGGGGTGTTGAAAACATAATGCAGAGCAACCGTCAACTCAACAACTCCGAGACTTGAACCGACATGTCCGGGATTTTGCGAACATTTGTCTATTAAAAATTCTCTGATTTCGGAGCATAATTCAACCAGTTCGTCAATTTTCATTGACTTCAAGTCGGATGGAGAATCTATATTTGACAAATATTTTTGCATTGTGATAAGATGAAAATATACTTAACCGCTCTCGAACAGAAAGCAAATTAAATTCATATCAAAAAATAAACGGTATTGTTAAATTATTTCACTCTTTCGGCGTAAGTGCGAGTACGCGTATCTACTTTAATTTTTTCATCCTGACTGATAAATAACGGAACCATAATTTCCGCTCCCGTTTCGAGAGTTGCCGCTTTTAATGCCGATGTTGACGCCGTGTCTCCTTTTACAGCCGGTTCGGTATAAGTTACCGTTAATTCTACAAAAGGAGGAAGTTCGCAGGTTAATACTCGTTCTTCATCTGCCAGAAACATCATTTCAACATATTGGCCTTCTTTCATCAAATCTTGATTATCAATCATATCGTCATCAAGGTCAATTTGTTCAAAAGTTTCGTTATGCATAAAATGGTAGCCTGATTCATCTTTGTACAAAAATTGATATGGACGGCGTTCTACGCTTATAATATCTATTTTTTCGCCCGCACTGAAAGTATTTTCCAGTATGCGCCCGTTTTCAAGATTGCGCATTTTTACTTTTACGAAAGCGGGACCTTTTCCCGGTTTTACATGCTGAAAATAAGTTATACAACAAGGCTTGCTATTGTATGATATACATAATCCGTTTTTAAAATCTGCTGTTGTCGCCATGCTTTTTTATAATATTTTTTTGTTTTTAAAATGCAAAATTACAAAATAATTACTAAATTGCAATGAGAATTAATTATTGTTGATTGCATGTTTACGTTAATAATAAATTTGCATCCTGCAAATTTTATCTTTTCAGTATTTCCACGCTGCTTTTTATACGTGGTTTGCCGCTTGAATTATATAAAATGTAAAAATACAGTCCGGGAGCAAGGTTTTGTCCGTTAATGTTTCGTCCATCCCAGCCC
>JAISOH010000190.1 GCA_031275825.1 Prevotellaceae bacterium
GACCTCAAATGGCAGCATATTGCCGAAGCCATTCACTACCGAAGTTTAGACCGCGAAGGCTGGGCAGGATAAACAGAGGCTGTATTAAAACTCCGGTTTCGCCATTGCGAGGAATGAAACGTCTTTGCAAACTGCGAACCGCGAAGGCATTAGCCTGAAGCGGGAAGCAGGAAGCAAACCAGAGTAAATGGATAATGGACAATGACACATGGATTGTTTCACTGCTGCGCAGTTCGCAATGACGGATAAAACAAGGGCGAAGCCATGCAAACGGGATAAATTAAACAGACAAAGCCCTGTAAGAGCGAAAGCAAAACGTCATTGCGAGGAATGAAATGACGAAGCAAACCAGAAAAATTGTTAATGAAAATAATCATAAAGAATACTGGATTGTTTCACTGCTGCGCAGTTCGCAATGACGGACAAAACAAGGGCGAAGCAAAACGTCATTGCGAGGAATGAAATGACGAAGCAAACCAGAGAAATTGTTAATGAAAATAATCATAAAGAATACTGGATTGCTTCACTGCTGCGCAGTTCGCAATGACGGACAAAACAAGGGCGAAGCAAAACGTTATTGAGAGCAGAGCGAAGCATGAAGCAAATCATAGAAGCAATCCATGAAAGAAGTAATAACAAAAAATAAATATAAAAATCAAATAAATGAAAAAAATATTAATACTTACAGTTTTAACGCTGACATTATTTTCGTGCAGCGACAAAAAACAGCAGACAATTGACAGCATAAACGCCGAAATTGCAGCAGGAAATTTCGCCGTTGCCGATTCGCTAATTGACAAATATATCGCCCAAAATCAATTAAGCGAAGATGAAATATACAGCCTTAACTTTCAAAAAGATTTGATGCATCGCAAGCGGCTTGATTTCAGAAGCAGCAAAGAAGATGTTGTAAAATATATTTCAAAATACTTTCCAGAAGTTGATGATGCAATGCTCGAAAAATGGGAAAAAACAAAGGCGCTCGAAACAATAATGATAGACGGAGAAAAAAAATATTTTAACCGTGCTGCGCAAAATCTGTTCCGCATAGACAAAGAAGCCCGCAAACGCAAAACCGAAATCGACGGAGAAAGCGTTGATGAATTACAGTTGCTGCTTGAAAAACATTTGCCCGAAATAATGGAGCAGGCAAAAAAATCAATTGTCAGGCAAAGTCATCCACAAAAAATGAAAATTACATACACGCTTACAGTTCCAGCAAATACTGTTCCATCAGGCAAAACAATCCGTTGCTGGCTGCCTTATCCGCGCACCGACAATCGCCGGCAAACAAACATCGAATTGCTTTCGGTTGATGCCGATAATTATTTGATTTCTCCCGACGAATATTTACACAAATCATTATATATTGAAAAAACGGCAAATGAAAACGAAGCTGCCGTTTTTAAATATTCGTTTGTAATGTCATCAGCAGCCGAATGGTTTGACTTGAAACCCGAAAATATCAAACCTTACAATAAAGAAAGCGAACTGTATAAAAAATATACGGCAGAACGCAGCACTCATGTAATTTTCAGCAGTTTGATAAAAGATTTTTCGGCTAAAACTGTTGGAACCGAAACAAATCCTCTGCTTGTTTCTAATAAAATTCTTCAGTATATCAAAGATAATTATCCATGGGCAAGCGCGCTCGAATATTCAACTATGGAAAATATTCCCGAATATGTAATCGAAAATAATCACGGCGACTGCGGAATGGTTGGATTGCTGTATATTACACTGTGCAAATACAATGGAATTCCTGCAAAATGGCAAAGCGGATTTATGCTTCATCCCTGCGATGTTAATCTGCACGACTGGGCTGAAATTTACTTTGAAGGCACAGGCTGGGTGCCTGTTGACCCATCATTTATACGCCGCAGTTTTGCCGACAGCGATGTTAACGCTTTCTATTCAAACGGAATTGATGCATACCGATGGATTGTAAACGACGACTACTCGCAGCAACTTTATCCTGCAAAAAAATATCCCCGCAGCGAGACGGTAGATTTCCAGCGCGGCGAAGTTGAATGGGATGGCGGAAATCTGTATTTCAACAAATGGAATTGGGATATTGATGTTGAATATCCGAATTGAAAATCGAACTGAAATTATAATTTCAATATAAGGATTATATACATGTTTACGTCTGTAATATCTGTGCTGTAAGAAGTATAATGATTTCCTTTTCGGACTTTTTGTCATTTTAAATTAAGATGTTTTGTCAAAATGTCTTGTGTGTGAGCGTTTTACCGACAAACTGTCGTAAAAATGCGCTTGGCAAACATTTTGATGGCAGTAAAATCATAAAACAAAAAATATTTGATTTTCAAAACAGACAAACATGATTATGAATAATAATTTTACAATAAAATCACAGGAAACAATTCAAAAAGCCTTAAATATTGCCCGCGAAAACAATAATCAATGCGTGGAAACGGCACATTTGTTGAAAGCAATACTCGTCGAAGATGACAGTATAGGTATTTATTTATTAAAAAAAACAGGAGTAAATATTGAATTTGTCAATAAAAATATTTCGGATATTATTCAGCGATTTGCAAAAGTATCGGGAGGCGAACAATATTTGAGCCGTAACGTCAATCAACTGATAACAAAGGCTTCGGAGTCAGCATCCAAAATGGGCGACAGGTTTATTTCGGTCGAACATCTTTTGCTCGGACTGTTGCATACGGATGATAATGTTTCTCAATTATTAAAAAATGCAGGACTTGGAATTAATGAATTACAAAAAGCAATTACGGATATTCGCAAAGGTTCGAAAATAGATAGCGAAACAGCCGAAGAAACTTATGATGCATTGAATCGTTATGCAATAAATTTGAACGAACGCGCAAGAGCAGGCAAACTTGACCCTGTTATCGGGCGCGATGAAGAAATTCGTAGAGTTCTGCAAATACTTTCGCGCCGTACTAAAAACAATCCTGTACTTGTAGGCGAGCCTGGCGTTGGTAAAACAGCCATAGCCGAAGGAATCGCACGGCGTATAGTTAACGGAGATGTAGCAGAAAATCTTAAAAACAAACAGATTTTTTCGCTTGACATGGGAGCGCTCGTTGCAGGCGCAAAATACAAAGGCGAATTTGAAGAACGGCTGAAATCGGTAATTAAAGAAGTAATCGCTTCCGATGGAAATATTATTCTGTTTATAGATGAAATTCACACATTGGTAGGAGCCGGAAAAAGCGATGGCGCAATGGATGCCGCAAATATATTGAAACCCGCTCTGGCGCGTGGAGATTTACGCGCCGTAGGAGCTACAACTTTGGACGAATATCAAAAATATTTTGAAAAAGACAAAGCATTAGAAAGACGTTTTCAAACAGTAACTGTTGATGAGCCTTCGGCGGAAGATGCCGTGTCGATTTTACGGGGATTGAAAGAACGTTATGAAAATCATCATAAAGTAAAAATAAAAGATGACGCCATAATAGCAGCCGTTGAATTGTCAAGCCGTTATATTACATCGCGATTTTTGCCCGATAAGGCTATAGATTTGATTGATGAAGCAGCCGCGAAACTTCGCCTCGAAATTAATTCGGTACCCGAAGACATTGACGAATTAGACCGCCGCCTACGCCAACTTGAAATTGAACGCGAAGCAATCAAACGCGAAAACGACAAACAAAAAACAGATTTGATTTCAAAACAAATAAGCGAAATAAACGAAAAACGAAACGTATTGAGAGCCAAATGGGAAGAAGAAAAAAATATCATCGATAAAATACAGAAAAATCGACAGCTTATTGAAGATTTGAAATTACAGGCAGAAAATGCCGAACGTAGCGGCGATTACGGAAAAGTAGCCGAAATACGCTATGGAAAAATAAGAGATGCGGAAGAAGAAAACAAAAAACTGATTGAAAAAAAACAGGAAATACAAAAAGATTCATCTCTTATCAACGAAGAAGTTTCAGAGTCGGATATTGCCGAAGTTGTACAAAAATGGACAGGAATACCAGTCAGTCGAATGTTGCAGAGCGAAACGGAAAAACTACTTTCAATGGAAACAAAATTACACGAGCGTTTAGTCGGTCAAAATGAAGCAATACGGGCAGTTTCGGATGCTATTCGTCGAAGCCGCGCAGGTTTGCAGGATGAAAAGCGACCCATAGGTTCATTTCTGTTTTTAGGAACGACCGGAGTCGGCAAAACAGAACTGGCAAAAGCTTTGGCTGAATTTTTGTTTAACGACGAAAATATGATTACACGTATTGATATGAGCGAATATCAGGAACGGCATTCTATTTCGCGATTAGTAGGCGCGCCTCCGGGATATATCGGATATGATGAAGGCGGACAGCTTACCGAAGCCGTCCGAAGAAAACCTTATTCGGTTGTATTGCTTGATGAAATAGAAAAAGCGCATCCCGATGTTTTCAATACCTTGCTGCAAGTACTTGATGATGGTCGCTTGACAGATAATAAAGGACGTACCGTAAATTTCAAAAATACCGTGATAATAATGACATCCAATGCGGGTTCACATATTATTCGCGATAATTTTGCAGAAGTCAATGCCAAAAACAAAGATGAAATTGTAGAAAAAACCCGTAAACAGGTTATAGATTTGTTGAAACAAACAATTCGTCCGGAATTTCTCAACCGTATTGATGAAATAATAATGTTTTCGCCGCTTGGCGCTAATGATATACAACAAATAGTAAAATTACAAATAAATGAAATACAAAAACGTCTTGCCTCAAATAATATTAAATTGGACGTAAGCAAACATTCTATTGACTATATCGCAGAAAAGGCTTATGATACAGTCTTCGGAGCACGTCCTGTGAAACGGTTATTACAACGCGAACTTGTTAACGAATTATCAAAAAAGATACTCAACGGCGATGTAAAAAACGACAGTAATATCACTGTTGAGTGCTTTGATGACCGGTTAATCTTTATAAATTAAAGATACTTAACATAAATTCGCCAAATATTTTAAATGTTTAACCTTTATTGTGCTTTGTTAAATGTGGAATGCAGTACTTTTGTGGTGTCAGGTGATGACAATGCATTTTCAGATGAAAATGTAGTTTTCATAGGTTAAGTTTTTAGGTTGGTTGAGACCGTCCAATACTCCAAAGATTGGGCGGTTTCTACTTTTAAAAGTTTGATAAATATTAATAGCTGCTTTTACAAATAAAAATCAGCAAAAAACAAGACATTAAAATTTCCTGTCAGTAATATATCATTGCCAAATTTTATTTATAAGGAACAACTGTTTACTCTTGCTCTTGATTGCTTCACTGCTTCGCAGTTTACAATGACAGGCAACGCAAACTGCAAATCATTCTGTAAAGAATTTTGCCATCTTCAGAAAAGCAGGCTTAAATCCGCTCAAAAAGGACAATGCTAAGGAATCATTACGCTCAAAACGCCTAAAGCAGCATGAAACAAAGATTTCTTTATCAAACTACTCAAAATTTAAATGTTTTGAACCTGTGGTTTCGGCGCGGAATTTATTTTTATTTCCGGTTATGATTAAAGCGGAGTTGCGTCAAATTTCCACTCTCCATTTTCTTTGATTAATTTAATATCCTTTTCAAAAGAGCCATCTGCCTTTTTTAGTTGAGATACTTTTATAGTAACAGTTGCCGAATTTTCATCTTCCGATATATCTTCGGAAACAATTTCAACTTTTGCATCTTTTATTTGCAAAATAAAATCCGCTGCATCGTATGGATTTTCGTTCATTTCTTTTTCTCTTTCTTCGAGCCTTGCAATACGTTCGCTTGCAAGATGTTTTTTCATAGTTGCATAATCAAGTTTTTGAGTTGCAACAATCATGGTTTTTACAACTTCTGCCGGAGTTTTGGTATTTGTTACGCATGATGAAATCATTAAATACGCCGGAACCAGCAACATTAGTTTTGTTAGATTTTTCATTTTGACTGTTTTTTATAATTAACGGCACAAAGATATAAATTTTTATATTACAGCAATAAAATTAGACGTTAAATCTGAAATATATAATATCACCGTCCTGCACAATGTAATCTTTACCTTCAATGCTTATTTTTCCTGCTTCACGGCAAGCCGTTTCGGAGCCAAAACTGACATAATCTTTATATTTTATGACTTCGGCGCGAATAAATCCGCGTTCAAAATCGGTGTGAATTATTCCTGCAGCCTGCGGTGCTTTTGTTCCGTT
>JAISOH010000022.1 GCA_031275825.1 Prevotellaceae bacterium
ATTTTGCAGCAGATTGTTCATTGTATTTAATTATCTTATAATCATGCAAATATACGACATTTTTGTCAAATGAACAATCTTTTTTTTATTTTTTTCTAAATGCACAACAGGTTTAAAAACAGAAATTAATGATGGAAGATTAATGGTTTGCTTCCTGCTTCGGGCTAAAGCCCTCGCTCCTCGCAATGACGCGCCAACAAAAACAGACTTTTATTAAAATTATGCTCAACAAAATAAATTCTTTGTAAAATTTAAACAGTTTATAAAATAATTCCTTACCTGAATTTATGGAAATCCCCGTTTAATTTTTGCAATTCGCTGTCTGCAAATTTTGCAGGTTTGCCGTTAACGATACTGTTATCATTCGTTGATATAACAACGGAACAAGCGATTATCGTCATTTTTAAACATATAATACCGTGATTATACGTTTGAGGACTGTAAATTTACAAACCGCAATGTTTTTTTATTACCTTTGTTGCTTAATTTTTTGAATTTTTTCTAAAACAACTTGCAAAATGAAAGATAAAAAAGAGCAGAAAACAGATTATCTGTTTGAAATCAGTTGGGAAGTCTGCAATAAAATAGGCGGAATATATACTGCAATATCAACAAAAATACTGCAGATAGACAAAGAAGTTAAAGGTCATATAATGATTGGTCCCGATATTATCCGCGAAGATGAAAACATGACGTTTATCGAAGATACTCAACTGCTCAAACTATGGAAGATTAAAGCAATTCAGGATGGGTTGCGCATACGCATAGGACGCTGGAATATAGAAGGAAAACCAATAACCATTTTGATTGACTTTACAAATCTGTTTGAACAGAAAGACCAGATTTTCAAAGAACTTTGGGAACAGTACAAACTTGATTCCATAAGCGGACAGTGGGATTATATCGAACCTGCGCTGTTTGGCTATGCGGCAGGAAAGGTGATAGAACATTATTCAAAATTTTATCTTTCGCCGCGTAACAAGGTTATTGCTCACTTTCACGAATGGATGACTGGCGCCGGACTTTTGTATCTTAAACAGAAAACGCCTCAAATAGCCTGCATATTCACAAGCCATGCAACAGTTATAGGACGTTCGATAGCCTTTCACGGACTTCCGCTGTACAGCAATACAACTAAATATAATGCAGATGTAAAAGCGATGGAACTTGACGTTGTTGCAAAACATTCGCTCGAAAAAAATGCAGCGCTTCAAGCCGACTGCTTTACAACAATAAGCAGTATTATTGCAAATGAAAGTAAATATTTTCTTGGTAAAGATGCTGATGTTATAACTCCAAACGGATTTGAAAAAACATTTGTACCGACAGGTAAGGAATTTGAAAAAAAATATGAAACAGGAAGAAAAAAACTTTGCCGGATTGCCGAAATAATAATAAATGATAGAATTGAAGACAATGCCATCTTTACAGGATTAAGCGGACGATATGAATTTAAAAACAAGGGAATAGACGTTTTTATAGAAGCACTGGGCAAACTTAATAAAAACAAAAATCTGGAAAAACAAATAATCGCTTTCCTTTTTGTTCCATCCGCACACCACGGACAAAGTAAAGAACTGATGCAAAATATTGCCGGCAACAACGGAAATATTCAACTTACCAACAAATATACAACACATTATTTGATAGATCCCGACTATGACGCCATACTGCATGCAATAAAAACAGCCGGACTTGACAATACAAAAGACGACAGAGTTAAAATAATATTTGTACCATCGTACCTTAACGGAAATGATGGAATTTTCAATCTTCCGTATTATAATTTGCTGATGTCGCTTGATTTGACGGTATTTCCATCATATTATCAACCATGGGGATATAACGTACTCGAAAGTCTGGCTTTCAAAGTTCCTACAATAACAACATCCATTACTGGCATAGGAAACAGAATAATAACGGAACATCAAAAAGACCATCCCGCCATAGAAATTATCGAACGCAACGACAATAATAACAACGAAGTAGCCGGTTTTATAGAAAAGAAAATAATATCATTTTCAAAACTCAGTAAAAAAGACATAGAAAAACTTAAACAGAATGCCGATGAACTTTCATCAATAGCTCTTTGGGACAATTTTATAACATATTATCTGCAAGCATACAGAATTGCGCTCGAAAAAGCAACTCTGCGCAAAGAAAACATTACCGTATCTCCATACGAAGAAGATACAGCATCGGAAATACAGCATACTGTTATTGAACAGCCAATATGGACGGATGTAATCGTTCAGCCCAAAATTCCAAATACGCTTGCAGCCCTGTCCGAAATTTCAAAAAATCTGTGGTGGAGCTGGGATCAGGAATCTATCGAACTGTTCAAATATATTGATAAGGAAACTTTTACAAAAAACAGCAGAAATCCCATAGCATTGATTGATACAATATCATCAAAACGCTATCAGGAACTGGAAAACGACGAAAAATTTGTAAAAAAACTTAATACCGTATATAAACGCTTCAAAGAATATATGGCAGAAAAAAAGTCGGTAAAAAAACTGCAAATAGCATATTTTTGTATGGAATACGGACTGCAGGCATCGCTTAAAATATATTCGGGAGGACTTGGAATACTTGCAGGCGACTATTTAAAAGAAGCCAGCGACAAAGGTGTTTCAATTACAGCAGTAGGTTTTCTGTATCGTTACGGATATTTTACACAAAAAATTTCGGCATCGGGCGAGCAGGTAGCCGAATATGAAGCCCAGGACTTTACCAAAATTCCTGTTAGTCCTGTACGTGATAATGCCGGACACTGGCTTACCGTAAGCGTTGCTTTTCCCGGACGAACAGTTTACGCGCGCACATGGAAAGTGGAAGTCGGTCGCACGGATTTATATTTGCTCGACACGGATTTTGACGATAATTTGCCAGAAGATCGCTCAATTACTCACCAGTTATACGGAGGCGACTGGGAAAATAGACTGAAACAGGAATTAATTCTTGGCGTGGGAGGCATCCGACTGCTTAACAAACTGAATATTAAAGCCGATGTTTATCATTGCAATGAAGGACATGCTGCATTTACTGGTCTGGAACGTATTCGTCAATTTATAGAAGTCGAAAAACTGACATTCGACGAAGCCTTGGAAATCATCCGCTCATCATCATTATTTACAACACATACGCCTGTTCCTGCCGGACATGATGCTTTTGAAGAGAATTTGCTCAGAAAATATATTTCACATTATCCCGAACGATTCAAAATATCATGGAAATACCTCATAGGACTCGGTAGAAATAATGCTGAAAATCAGAATGAAAAATTTTCGATGAGCGTACTAGCCGCCAATCTGTCGCAGGAAATAAACGGAGTAAGCCGGCTGCACGGCAAAGTAAGCCGCGAAATCATGCACAATATATGGTCGGGATATATGCCCGAAGAATTGCACATAAGTTCGGTAACAAACGGCGTTCATTTGCCAACATGGGCTGCGCCTCAATGGAAAGAAGTATTTAACAGAGAATTTGGCGAAGATTTCCGCTCGCATAATTATGATAAAAAATGTTTTGAAAAAATATACAATGTTGATAACGAAATAATATGGGAAATAAGAAAAGCATTAAAAATAAATCTTATCAATCATATTAGAACGCGAGTGTCAAGCAAAGAAAATATAGTGCATTTTACGCCGCAGCAAGTAATAAAAATATCGCACACATTAGATTCGGCTAAATTGACAATAGGTTTCGCAAGACGTTTTGCAACCTATAAACGGGCGCATTTACTGTTTAAGAATATTGACAGGTTGAACCAAATCGTAAATCACAGTGAACATCCGGTTCAATTTCTGTTTGCAGGCAAAGCGCATCCTGCCGACAGGGCAGGACAGGATTTGATACGCATGATTGTAGAATATTCAAAACTTCCGCAATTTATGGGAAAAATAATTTTTCTTGACAATTACGATATGGAACTCGCACGCCGCATGGTACAAGGCGTAGATATATGGCTGAACACGCCAACACGCCCATTGGAAGCTTCGGGAACAAGCGGCGAAAAAGCCGTACTCAACGGAGTAATGCATTTTAGCGTACTTGATGGCTGGTGGGTAGAAGGATACAGAAGCGATGCGGGATGGAGCTTGCCAATGCAGCGAACATACGAAAATCAGGACTTTCAAGACCAGCTGGATTCGGAAATTATTTATAATACAATAGAAAACGAAATAGCCCCTCTGTACTATAAACGAAACAAAAAAAATGTGCCTGAAGAATGGATAAAATATATCAAAAACTCCATTGCCCACATTGCTTCAAACTTCACAACCAACAGAATGCTTCTCGACTATGAAGAATGTTTCTACAATAAATTGGCTAAACGCCATGCAGCGCTTGCTAAAAACGATTACGAAAAAGCCAAACGCATAGCAGAATGGAAAAGAAGCGTAAGCCGTGAATGGGATAACATTAAAATAATATCGGCAGACCGGCTTGATACTGCAAAAGAAACTATAGTTCTCGGCAAAAAATATGACCTGGAAATAATATTGAATGTAGGATTATTAAAACCTGAAGATGTTGGTATTGAAATTGTTTTTGCCGAAAATAAAAACAATAAAATTACAGTTTGCAGAACTCAGGAATTTAAAATAACAAATTCGGAAGGCAATGTGGTAACGTATAAAACAAAAATAGAAATGGATGTTCCCGGAATTTACATGTCGGGTTACAGAGTATTTCCAAAAAATCCCTTATTGCCGCACCGTCAGGATTTCAACCTGATAAAATGGATTTAGACAGTAGTTTTTATCGGCAGATTTTATTATTTTTCCTTAATATGTTTTCATCAAATAATGAAAGTATATTTGGATTTGGTAATATAATATCTGTTATTTAATCGTTCCTTACCAACTCCACATTCTATTGATATATAATAAAATAATGTTAAAAGCATTTGGAAAATAATGCAGGATTTGTATCTTTGTGCCGAAAAAAGCGGTAAAAATAAATCAAAAAATACAGAAAAAA
>JAISOH010000028.1 GCA_031275825.1 Prevotellaceae bacterium
ATATTGATGCGTTTATTGTGTCGTGATATGACGAATTTACAGTTAAATTTAATGTAAATACGCTGTCGCAGCCTATTGTTGTATGGTGATTTAGCGAACAACTTATAAATCCCGCCTGCGCCGGTATGGTGTCAAAATTGCTGTCAAAATATCTGTCGCCCAAACAGATTTCTGCGCTAACCGTGTCGTGATATGACAAATCTACGCCGAATGCAGATGAAAGCCTAACCGTATCGTTATTCATATCCAGAACATCAATATAAACATTATGCATACCGATTGACAGCGTACCGTTCCATTCAAGCGTATCTCTTACGGCAATCTGTTCTACGCCATCGACATACCATTTCAGGTAACCGGGAATCGTACTTATACCGTATTGTATGGATGCTCTGAAATTGATATTTGTATCGCATGTAATACCTCCGTTCAAGTCCTGATAATGAATGTTGTTTATGTAAAACGCCGCATCCAGATTGCGCGAAGCCGAACCTGCCAGATAGTAATACGATTCATATTCGCCAATACCGTATCCCATTACAGTTAATCCATACGGATTTGCAAAAAAATAAGCCTCGTTTGTATTGGTCAAAGGTAAAGAATAAAACGAAAGGTTTGAAATTGTATTATCGCACCATTGACCGCCGGTCAAACCTGTTGCGGGATTTGTTCCTATTGCCATGGTTGTCTGGTTTTTGGTTGCTGTTGGAGTTACAATCAATACAAAATGTTCATCCAGTACAGAACCTCCCGATGGTGCAAACGGAGTTATAAGAGCGCCGTTAATTGATTGCTCCACAGGCGGAACCCAGGCTATTGACGGGTCGCCTTTTTCAACAGGAGGATGATATTGTTCCCCTACCAGATAGGTACACACGCCGACAGGTTTGTTGGATGATATATAACATCCGCAAGTATTGAGGCTTGTTTCCAGTTCGACAAACTGTCCCCTGTCAAGATTTAACGATTGCCGGCTGTTTCCGCAATTATGTATAGTATCAATTACAATTATTCCTCCCGACTGGGTTATTACCGTTCCATCCTGCGATGCAACAATCCTTACGCGTTCTATGCCGCGATGCGTAACAGGTACCAAAAAATTATTTCCCCACTTGTTTACGGAAACCATTTGCTGATACAAACAGTCAGATCCATTTGTTAAATTACATGGAAGCCAAACTCCTCCGTTTGTTACAAAATATGCTATAGGACCTGTTGATGTTACATGTTTTCCGGTTATATCTACAGCTCCGAAATAAGCCGAATACACCTGCCCTTTTTGGAGGGTAGCTTTAAGTATGTTATCTTCATAAATGCCGGTATTGTCTTCTGTGGCTATTACCGTATAACCATCATTATACGTAATACTGTTGCTTTTATATGAAATATGATAATAATCATCGCCCAGACTTGTTACAGGCAGTATGTTTGTTGCATCTGTCGTTGTTTGACGCTGATTTAATGCGTAAACAGAAACAGGTACATCCGATTCTATGTGCAGGGACTTGCTGCTTGTTCCCTGATTGCGTGAATAAACCTTCTCTTTTTCATTTGTATTAAAAGTGTATGTATAAACGTTTCCTGCAGGAATATTTACCGTATTTGTCGCTCCCGATTCGGTATAGGTAAATGTAACTGTTGCCTCCTCGCTTGTTACTATTCGCACCTGCAAATTAACTTCTACATAAGTATGATCTCTGTTTCGTCCGAATGACAGCCAGAAGTCAGTACCCTGCGTAGATGTGGCCTGCGCACAAATTTTTTCTCCGAGAGAGAGACACAGTATTATACTTGATATTATGGTTAAAATTGTTTTCATAAAAACCGGTTACAATATTTTTTGCGGATATTCGCCTTTTTCTATTAATTTTTTTATATTCGCTGTTGTTTGAATTTTATCCTGCGCATAAGTTATACCAAACCATTTTGCTGTTGTTGTGAGTACTTTTACTTCAGCCTGCCGACTGTTGATAAGATTGTTTACTACCGAAGGGATGTAAAATTCGGCATCATTGCTGTTGCCGTTTTCGTTCAAAAAATCCGCAAACATTTTTTTTGAAAATTCAAAATAATCGGGCGTAAATCCCCAAAAATTCATTGATACTATTGAATTATCAGGTATTTTAACAGCATTCCCGTTATCATCAATATATGAAATAAAGTTATTTGTTTTTTCAATTTTTGTGCGTTCGGTTATATTTGTGAGAATGTTGTTTTCATCAACCCGACATACGCCGCGCGAAACAAAACCCGATTCCGAAAGAGTATTGTTGATTATATAACCTACCATCGAATATTTTCCCTGCGTTTGCTGAGTTTTCTGTAAATATTCAAAAGTTACGCAAAAAGCATCGTAACCGTAAAAATCGTCGGCATTGATAACCGCAAATGGCGTATTTACTGCTTTTTGACCAGCCATAACAGCGTGTCCTGTTCCCCACGGTTTTTTACGGCTGGCATTAAAACCGCAACCTTCGGGAATATCGCTTATATCCTGAAAAACATATTCAACTTCAATTTGATTTCGATATTTGCTTAATATTTTTTTTTCAAACTCCAATGCAAAGTCTTTACGAATTACAAAAACAATTTTTTGAAACCCCGCACGTTTTGCATCAAACACCGAATAATCCATTATGGTTTCACCATGAGGTCCTGTTTCATCCAGTTGTTTCAAGCCTCCGTATCTGTTGCCCAGCCCTGCTGCAAGTATCAATAAAGTCGTTTTCACAAATACAATAAATTAATTTTTTCACAAATGTAATAATTTATTATTAAATAGAAACATTTATTAACAAACAAACATCAAAATAATTTTCCAAAGAAACATTTTACCATACATTTTTATCCGTCTGTGTGTAATCCGAAAATTTCATGTACATTTGTACAATAAAATGTTTGATGACTTAAACAGTTGGATTATAAATGAAAACCTGTATCAAAAATATTGACATTTACAGCGAAGGCTGTTTTATACAAAACGGTTCCATTGTTATTGACGGAGAAATTATTTCGGAAATATACGCCGAACCCGTAAGACCTAATGGCGTAAAAATAATAGATGGGAAAAATCTTATTGCCATTCCGGGTTTTATTGATTCGCACTGTCACGGCGGCGGCGGTTTTGACTGCAACAAAGGCGATTTGGAATCAATATTGGGAATGCGCGATTTTTATACAGGGCATGGCGTAACTCTTATTTATCCTTCGCTTGCCGCAAACGATTTATCCGTAATAAAAAAAGGTTTGGAATCTGTTCGCAAAGCCATGAAATTTAACAAACCGGGAAAAACGCAAATAGGCGGATGCCATCTCGAAGGTCCGTTTTTGAATAAAGCATACAAAGGCTCTCAAGCCGAAGAACATATACTGGCAATCAACAGCAAATATCTGGAATTGTACGACAACTACAAAGACGTAATACGCCGCACAACCATAGCGCCCGAAGTAGAACGGAATGTTGAATATTTTCCGGCAATACAGGCTATGGGAATACAAATTTCGATAGGACACAGCTGCGCAACCATAAATGAAGTCGAATATGCCGTAAGCAAAGGAGCAACAAGCGTTACGCATCTTTATAATGCAATGTCGCAAACAAAAAAAGAAGGACCGTTCAGAGTTGGCGGCGTTGTAGAAGCAGGATTAACTTTTGACTCGCTTTATGCGGAAATCATTGCCGATGGCTATCATCTGCCGAAAGAATTATTGCAAATTGCATACAAATGCAAAGGAGCCGACAAATTAATGATAAGTTCGGACGCAAACATGGCTGCCGGTTGCAGGCACGGACAAATTATAAATTCATGCGGAATGACTTATGTTATAGAACATGGCGTTGCGATGAACGAAACGCGAACATCGCTTGCATCATCAATTTCGCCAATAGACGCAATGGTACGCCATTTGATTTTTAACATAAAATTCCCTGTTGCAGATGTTTTGAAAATGTCGAGCGCTACGGCTGCAAAACTGTTGAATATATATACGGGTAAAGGCTCTATAAGTTTCGGGAAAGATGCCGATATAAATATAGTTGATAAAAATTTTGACATAGTAATGACTTTATGCAAGGGAAAATTAAACGCAAATCATTAAATTTACGGACATGGAAAGAATGAAAAAAATTTTTAAGCGTTATGCAGGCAGTAAATATGTTTTGACGCTGGCAGTATTTGGCGCATGGCTTATATTTTTTGACAATGCAAATATAGTAAGCTGGATAAACGATTTGAACGATGTTAAAAACAAAAAAAAACAGAAACTGCATTATCAAAAAGAAATAGAACGCATAAAGGAAAACATTAAGGAACTCAACCATAATGCAGAATCTCTTGAAAAATATGCGCGCGAAAACTTATATTTCAAAAATGATGATGAAGACGTTTATATTATCGAAGAAGAAGAATAAAAAATAAATTTCGACTGTGCAGTCGCCCCTTAATAACCGTACAAACTGATTATTAACAATAAATCACAAGCCAAAACAATGAATAAAATGCAGGATTTCATGTAATATTGATTAAAATTCTGTAAAATATGTTGAGAAATCATTTTATACTCCTGTCCTGCGAAGTTTCGGAACTTTGCAGTTTGAATATGTCGCAAAAAAATATTTTGTCCGTCATTGCGAACTGCGAACCGCGAAGGCATTAGCCTGAAGCGGGAAGCAATCCGGAATAGTTTATTATTTTTTTCATTTTCCAAAAAACTTTTTGGGAACACTAAAAAATCAAAAAAACTGCTTAGCAATCAAAGCGAACAAAAAAAACAATAAATCAAATTATTTGAACGTTTTGCAAAGGATTTATACCTGCTTTAACTGTTTCAAATAAATCTGTATTGTATTTTCAAGCCCCAAATAAATTGCGTCGCTTATTACTGCATGTCCAATGGAAACTTCAAGAAGATGCGGAACCTTTGTATTAAAAAAGTTCAGATTGGCAAGATTCAAATCGTGTCCTGCATTTATTCCCAAGCCAAATTCGGCGGCTTTTTCCGCCGCCGCGATAAACGGTTTTATGGCATTTTCCCTGTCTTTCACAAAATTTGCAGCATAAGGTTCGGTATACAGTTCAATACGATCTGTTTCCGTTTCGGCGGCATGGCAAATATTTGTCAAATCGGTATCAACAAAAACGGATGTTCGTATTCCCTGTTTTTTAAAAATTGAAATAATGTTTTTTAAAAAAACCTTGTGTTTTCGCGTGTCCCATCCTGCATTTGAGGTAATTTGACTGTGAGTGTCGGGAACTAATGTAACCTGATCCGGACAAACTTCAAGTATCAAATCAATAAATTTCGGAACAGGATTTCCTTCTATATTAAATTCTGTTACTATCAAAGGTTTCAGATTTTTTGCATCCGAATATCTGATATGACGTTCGTCGGGACGGGGATGAACAGTTATACCCTGCGCTCCAAATCGCTGGCAATCCACAGCTGCCTGCAATACATCGGGAACGTTTCCGCCGCGCGAATTTCGTAATGTTGCTATTTTATTTATATTAATGCTTAACCTTGTCATTATGTTAAATTGTATTTTCTGTTTACAAAATTAGTATTTATTATGAAAATAAAAAATTTTTGTAACTAAAAAAAATATAACTTGCCAAAAATTTCAAAATTTATGAAAATTGCTGTTTACGGAAGAAATATTTCAAAATCCATCGACAATTATATGTCGATATTGAACGTGCTGAAAACTAATAACTGCAAGCTTTTTCTTTATAACGAGTTTGCAAAATTTTTGTCGGAAAACATATCCGGTTTTTGCAATTACTCCACTTTTTTGGACGAACAATATTTAACCGGCGATTTTGCCTTTTTTGTAAGCCTCGGCGGAGATGGAACTTTTTTGGAAGCGACACGCTTTATACGCAAAAACAACATTCCTGTGATTGGCGTAAATACGGGTTCTCTTGGATTTTTGGCAAATGTATCGGTTGATGAATTTCACATCGTATTAAGCGAAATTTTAAATAAAAAATACAAAATAGAACAACGCACGTTGATACATGTTGCATCTAACGGCAAAAAAAATATTTCCGCATGCGCTCTTAATGAAATAACTTTGCAGAGGACGATGCCTCCGCTTATTTCAACAACCGTAGAAATCAACGGCGAACGCCTGTCGCAATACTGGTCTGATGGCTTGATAATTGCAACGCCGACAGGTTCAACCGCATATTCGATGAGCGTTGGCGGACCGATAATTGTTCCTACAGCGTCAAATTTTGTAATATCGCCTATTGCTCCTCACAATTTGGCAATACGCCCGTTTGTGCTGTCGGACGATACGGAAATAAAAATAAAACTGCAAACGCGCGGTGAAAAAGCAATGCTAACCGCTGACAACGAAATGTTTGAAGTAGAATCGGGAACGGAATTTTCAGTAAAGAAATCAAAATATAAAATAAATATCATAAAACCCGACAGTGTTAATTTTTACAAAACACTTAGAAACAAATTAATGTGGGGATATGATATTCGTAATGATATTAACGTTTATCAACACTTTGATAATTACAAAACATAAAATAAATATTACCTTTGCAGCTTTATTTGCATTTATTAAAAGATTAAAGAATTGACAGTAACAATAAAAATATATGCGTCTATAATATTATCAGCCATTTATGCGCCGGCATTTTCACAAGAAAGCAATGAATTGCTTACGCCTGTTCATAAAAGCGAAATAGGAGTTGCCGGCGGAATTTCATATTATATCGGCGATTTCAACGAAAGTGTCATTCCATATATGATTAGTCCGACAGGCGGATTGTTTTACAGGCATAATTTCACAAAATATATAAACGTTAGAATTCAGGCTTCATTTGGAATTGTAAAAGGCGATTCGCGTAAATATGACGGCGGACTGCAAGGATTTCCGCAAGGAGTAAATTTAGCTTTCAAACGTAATTTTTATAATCTCAACGCTCTTGCCGAATTTAATTTTTTTCCGTATTCATCCGTTGACCCGAAACGCAAACAAATTTTTACTCCGTTTTTGCTAATCGGCGCAGGATATACATATTTCGACAATAATAAAATTGATAACGAACCATATATGAGTAACGCAACGGCAATTTATCCAATGCTATACGATTCTGTTAAAACAGCATCGAGTTTTATTCTGCCAATGGGATTCGGATTTAAATTTTCACCCGCAAACCAGTGGACAATAGGCATTGAATGTATATTTCACAAAACCAATACAGATAAAACAGATTACTATACAAACCGAAGCAGTAACAGTTCGTTTAATATATTCAACAAAGATTGGATTTCAACAATGTTGCTGACGGTAAGTTACAGATTTGTTGATAAAATGCCGTGTGCGGCATACAAAACAAATAAAAGCGCAAAAAAACGCCAGTATAAAGGATTTAATAAAGAACTATAATATTTTGTATAATGCATCGACTTGACAGAAATAAAATTCCCAAACACGTTGCCGTAATTATGGACGGCAATGGACGCTGGGCAAAACAACATGGACTGAAAAGAATTTTCGGACATCGTAATGCATTAACATCCGTTCGTTCTGCTGTTGAAGGCGCAAGCGAAACAGGAATAAAATTTTTAACCCTTTTCACTTTTTCCACAGAAAACTGGAATCGCCCGAAAGATGAAATCGAAGACCTTATGAATATGCTCGTTTCGACAATAGAAAAAGAACTTCCCGAATTGAATAAAAATTGCGTGCGACTGAAAACAATAGGCAATATTGCAAAAATGAATGACAAAGTTCAGGAAAAATTAAAAAAAGCAACTATATTTACAGCCGAAAATACAGGTTTGACCTTAACGCTTGCTCTTAATTATGGCTCGCGTGAAGAAATTGTTGAATGTGTAAAATGCTGTGTACAAGAGATTATAAATAAAAAAATGAAGACAAACGAAATAAACGAAATGTTGATTTCATCAAAACTTTATACGAATTATATGCCCGAGCCGGAACTGATAATTCGCACCGGCGGAGAAAAACGCATAAGTAACTTTTTGTTGTGGCAGGCTGCTTACAGCGAATTTTACTTTACTGAAACATTTTGGCCCGATTTTCGCAAGCAACATCTGTTTGATGCAATTTATGATTATCAGCAGCGTGAAAGAAGATTCGGCAAAACAAGCGAACAGATTAAAAATACGAACAAAATATAGAAATATAATATTAATAAAATGAAAGAATTATTAACACCAAAATTACTCGCCATTCTGTTTTTTACAAGCAATATTTTGTTTGGACAAGATGTTATTCAGTCTATAGAAACGCGTTACAATAATCCCAAACGGTACGTTATACAGGAACTGACGGTTTCGGGTTTGCAATTTCTTGACCCCAATCAAATTCTTTCCGTATCGGGATTTGCAGTTGGCGACACAATCACAGTGCCAAGCGAAGATCTGTCGCTTTTAGTAAAAAAATTATGGCTGAATCGCTATTTTTCCAAAGTAGAACTGCGATATTCCAAAATAGAAAACGATAAAATCTGGCTGGATATAAATCTTCAGGAAAATCCACGACTGGCAAAATGGGAATTTACCGGCAGTTCGGGAACAAAAATAAGCAAAAGCAATAAAACCGACTTGACTGAAAAACTTAAACTGCGCAGAGGCTCGGAAGTGTCGGAATTTATGCTGGAAAATTCAAAACGCCTAATAAAAATGTACTTTGCCGAAAAAGGATTTCTCAATGTAGAAGTTTCGACAATACAGAGCGCCGATACAGCTTTGAAAAATGCAGCAACAATAACTTTTGTGATAAACAAAAACCCCAAAGTAAAAATCAAAAACTTGAATTTTAATGGAAATTCCAACATCTCCGATAGAAAACTACGCAAGTCAATGAAAAAAACAAAACGCAAAAGTCTTTTTCGTTCAGGTAAATACATTCAAGAAAAATATGACGAAGATTTGGATAACATAATCACATATTACAACAAAAAAGGCTATCGCGATGCAAAAATCGTTTCCGACACAATTTATGCTCTCGACAATAAATTTATAAATGTAGACATAAACATCGAAGAAGGAAAACAGTATTTTATACGAAACATAACATGGATAGGAAATTCCGTATTGCCCGAAGAACATTTGAACGCAACGCTGGGATTAAAAAAAGGAGATGTATATGACAAATCGACTCTGAATAAAATGCTGTTTGAAGATGACCTTTCCGTATCAACTCAATACAATGACATGGGTTATATGTTTTTTTATCTTGACCCTGTAGAAATAAATATCGAAGGCGACTCAATAGATTTGGAAATGCGAATGATAGAATACGACCAGGCACGCTTCAACAGAATAACAATTAACGGCAACAACAAAACAGATGAAGATGTTGTGCGCCGCGAACTTTATACAAAACCCGGAGAACTGTTCAGCAAAACGGCTATTGTCGAATCCATACGCCGCTTGGGAACATCAGGATATTTCAACCCCGAAGCGTTCAACAAACCCGAAGGCATAAGCGTTATTCCCGACAGAGCAAATTCAACAGTTGACCTTGCTTATAATCTCGAAGAAGTTTCTAATGACCAGCTCGAACTTTCGGGAGGCTGGGGAAGCGGAATGTTTGTTGGCTCTGTCGGCGTAACTTTCAATAACTTTGCAATGTCGCGCCTGTTTAAAAAAGGCGCATGGCGACCCGTGCCATCAGGCGAAGGACAAACGCTTTCGCTTCGCGGACAGTCAAACGGATCATATTATAATACATTCAGTTTGAGTTTTATGGACCCATGGTTCGGCAAAAAGAAACCGAATACATTTACATTTTCCGCATATTTTGCCCACGAGTCAAACGCTTCATACTGGCTTGGCGATGCCGACCAGTGGATGAGCGTTCTCGGAATATCCGTAGGACTGGGAAAACGCCTGAAATGGCCCGATAACAATTTTATGCTGCGCGGCGATTTGTCATATCAGCGATATACCCTGCACGACTGGTCAAGCTATTTTACGTTTTCAAACGGCTCATCCAACAATTTGAGTTTCGGATTGACTCTGTCGCGCGTATCTATCGACCAGCAATTCTATCCGCGTCAAGGTTCGGAATTTTCCATAGGCGTACAGCTTACTCCTCCATATTCGCTGCTCGGCAGCGATAAAGATTACACTGCAATATCAGATGCAGAACGCTATAAATGGATTGAATATCATAAGTGGACATTCAGATTTGCAACATATACATCGCTGTCATCGTCAAAAAAATTAGTTTTGCATACAAAAACAAAATTCGGCGTTTTGGGATATTATAACAAGGAGTGGGGGTATTCTCCTTTTGAAGGATATATTCTCGGCGGCGACGGCATGAGCGGATACACGCGTTACGGACAGGAAGTTGTAGGCTTGCGCGGATATGAAAACAATTCGCTTTCCCCATATAAAAACGGAGTAAATACTGCAAATATTTATTCCAAATTTACCGTTGAACTGCGTTATCCCATAATACTTGAGCCAAGTTCAAGCATTTATGTGCTTGCGTTTTTTGAAGCGGGAAATTCGTGGTATGAAATTCGCGATTTTAATCCGTTTTCGCTTAAACGTTCTGTCGGCGCAGGATTGCGGCTCTATTTGCCTATTGTAGGTATTCTCGGTATAGACTGGGGTTACGGATTAGACAAGGTAAAAGGCTATGACGGCGCAGGCGGTGGAAAATTCCATTTTTCAATTGGCACGATAATTGATTAATAATTATTAAATACAAATACATAATAAAAAACATACAGATTATGAAAAAAATTATTTTAATATCACTGGGATTGATGATGCTGTCATCATTGGTATTTGCTCAAAAATATGCATGTGTTGATACAGAATATATTTTGGGAAAAATTCCGAATTATAAATCGGCACAGGAGCAAATGGAGAAAATTTCGGCTCAATATCAGAAAGAAGTTGAAGATGGCTACAGAAATGTTGATGAAATGTATAAATCATATCAAGCCGAAAAGGCATTGCTTACAGATGCAATGAAGAAAAAACGCGAAGACGAAATCATAGCAAAAGAAAAAACGGTAAAAGCCCTGCAGCAGAAATATTTTGCTCCTGACGGCGAGCTGGCAAAAAAACGCGAAGAATTGATGAAACCTATTCAGGAACGCATTTTCAACGCAATAAAAAACTTTGCCGATGATGGCGGATATGCCACAATTTTTGATTTGACAAACAACTCATCCATGATTTATGTAAACTCGCGCTATGACGTGAGCGATAAAATTCTTGAAAAATTAGGATATAAACAATAAAAAATATTAATTTTGTACTCAAATAAAAAAAATAAAATAAACAATAGTATGAAAAATTTACTCAAAGTAGTATTTGTAATTGCATTTGCAATGCTCGCAAACAGTACGTTTGCACAACAAAAATTTGCGCACATAAATCGCACCGAACTTATTCAGTCAATGCCCGATTTTAAGACGGCTCAGGAAAAATTGGAAGCTTATTACAAGGAAATATCGGCACAACTTGAAGAAGGGCAAGTTGAAATTAACAAGAAATTAGTTGCTTATCAAAATCTTCCAACTACTTCAACAGAAGAAGAAAAAGAAGCAAAAATGAAGCAGATTCAAGATATGTCAAGACGTTTGGAAGAACAAAAACAAACAGCACAGGAAGATCTTCAAAAGAAAGAACAAGACTTATTTGCGCCTGTATTGAAAAAAGCAGGCGATGCAATAAACAAGGTAGCCGCCTCCGGCGGATATGTTTACGTATTTGAATCTACAGCCGTTCATTATGTTGATGAAACGCTAAGTACAAATATTTTGTCGGCAGTGAAAAAAGAATTGGGAATAAATTAAATATATCTGTAAAGAATTATTCATTAAAGACGTTGCATACAGTAACGTCTTTTTATTTTATCAACGCGATTTTAAAAATATAATGTAAATTTGTATCCGAAATAAAATTATAGAAATGGCATTAATAAGATCAGTCAGGGGATTTGACCCTAAAATAGGAAAAGGTTGTTTTGTTGCCGAAACAGCCGTAATCATAGGAGATATTACAATAGGAGAAGATTGCAGCATCTGGTATGGAACGGTTTTGCGCGGCGATGTCAATACGATAATTGTGGGAAACAGAGTAAATATTCAGGATGGCGCCGTACTGCACACTCTTTATCAGCGCTCGATTGTAGAAATAGGCAATGATGTTTCCATTGGTCATAATGCAATAATTCACGGAGCAAAAGTAGGAAACAATGTACTTGTAGGAATGGGCGCTATTCTTATGGATAATGCCGTAATTCCCGATAATACCATAATTGCGGCGGGCGCTCTTGTTTTAAGTAACGCCATTCTCGAACCCGGAGTGTATGCTGGACTTCCTGCAAAAAAAGTGAAAGACGCAGATGAAAAAACTATAGAAATGGCTCGAAAAAATGCAGAAGGATACCTTATGTACAAAGAATGGTTTTTGTAAATTTTTTTGTGCTTTTCTTATGCACTTACTCCTTGTAAAAGTATATTTTGTTACATATCAATAAAATAACAGCAAAAATATTTGGAAAATAATGCAGAATTTTGTATCTTTATTCCAAAAAACCGGCAAAAGTCAATAAAAACAAGCAGATACCGCTATTTTGAAAACAAATTTCCGTTTACCCAAGCGATTTTGTTCATTTTCGCAAGCAAATCGGAGAACAAATATTTTTGCATACAGCGCCGAATTTCACGATAATGAAAAATAATTTAAAGGATGAGAAATGGCATTTGTCGAACATTTGAAAACATATTTTCGGATGCACAAAATTATTTGCTCGGAATTAAATGTATATAAATCAATATCTTAATGTTGGAAATGGTATGGAATTTAATCAAAAGATGGAAATATTGGCAGAAAATGCCAAACGATTTTTTTATGTAATTTTTTCCTAAAATTTCATACTTAAATGCCGCTTGACTTGATTCATAGGAGCGACTAAATAATTAAATAAAAATATCAAATTATAATTAATTGATAATTAGTATATTAATGCGGCAAGATGGTTTTTTTGCAAATTTTGATGTAATAAAATTTGCCTGATTACGTTATTTATATATATAAACGCACAGATAAAAATGAATACGAAGCAGTTTAATAATAAAATACTGAAATTGGCAGACAAAACATATCGACTTGCAAAATCAATTTTGACGGATGAACATAAAGCGCAGGACGCCGTTCAGGATTTGAATTTGAAACTGTGGGAAAAACGTAACGAGTTGGATAAAATTGAGAACATTGCAGGATTTGTATTGCGTTCGATGCGAAATTTGTGCCTTGACAGATTGCGGCAAAAACATGCAGAAAACGAACTGTCGAATGACTTGGAATATAAAGAATCCGACCCGTATTTGCAACTTGAAAAAAAAGATATGGCAGCGCGAGCAACAGTTTTAATAAATCGCCTGCCCGAATTGCAGCGAACAATAATAAGAATGAGAGATGTAGAAGGATTTGAACTTAACGAAATTGCAGAAATTACATCGCTAACCGAAAATGCCGTTCGCGTAAATCTTTCTCGAGCGCGGCAAAAAATAAGAGAACAGTTATTAACAAATTACTAATCATGGAGCATACGAATAATATGGAAAAAATAAATAGACTTTTAGATTTGTATTTTGCAGGCGAAACAACAACCGAGCAGGAAAAGGAACTGAAAAAATATTTTGTTTCACAAAATGTAATCGCCGAGCATAAAGAATATCAGCAACTTTTTGAAACCTTTGAGGCGGAAAAATCAGAAAAATATCCCGAAAATGCGCCAAAAATAAAAATACGGCTGAAACATAAAAAACCATTCAAAATATTAATAGTCACAACAGCAATTGCAGCAAGCATTTTACTCATGATTGGAATTTTTCAAACCGATTATGACGGCAGTTATCTTATAATCAATGGGAAAGTTATAAATGATAAAGAACTTGCCCTGAAAATAGCGCAAACGAAAATAAATAAAATCTCAACATCCTTGTCATCAGGCATGAATTCTTTGAAAAACATAGATAAAATAAGCGAAAGACTTAAACCATTGCAAAAAACAGAATACATAAAAAACAAGATACAACATACATTAAACAAAGTAAATATCAAATTATAACAAAAAATAAATACAGAAAATTATGAAAAAAATAACAATTTTAGCCGCAACATTACTAATGATGGCAATGACGGCGCAGGCTCAGGAAATTGAGAAATTATTATCCAAGTATTCAAATGACGAACGTTTTACATATGTTTCGTTAAATGCAGATTTAATTACATCCGGATTAAGTTTTATTGACAGCAAACTTAATAATATTGACAAGATTGTCAAAGATGAATTATTGAAAATCAAAGGCTTGAAAGTACTTACTTTGGAATCGAAGTTGGCATCCGAAAAAAAACTGACAGAGCAGGTAATAACAGAATTAAACAATATAATCAAAAAAGATTCTAATTCAGAAGCTTTTCTCGAAACCAGATCACAAGGCAATGAAACAAAAATATACGCTACAAGCGAAGGATTGCTTATTGTAAATAAAGAACCCAAAGAACTTTCTATTGTATTTCTTTCAGGAGAATTATCAAGAAAGAGCATTAAGGAATTTATCTCCAATATCTCTAAACAGAATAAAAAACAGTTTTGATTTTTTTGTTCCAAATTTAATGAAAACCGACTTGCAGGTCGGTTTTATATTGAATAATCGTTCCTTACTAACTCCACATTCTATTGATATATAATAAAATAATGTTAAAAGCATTTGGAAAATAATGCAGGATTTGTATCTTTGTGCCGAAAAAAGCGGTAAAAATAAATCAAAAAATACAGAAAAAA
>JAISOH010000043.1 GCA_031275825.1 Prevotellaceae bacterium
AATATACTTTTGATTGATTTTGTTCCAAACTGATTTTAGAGATTCTATCAAAAAGCCTCCGCTACCACAAGCAGGGTCTATGATTTTATCGTTTTCAGTTGGCTGCAAAATATCAACAATCATTTTTACTACATTGCGAGGCGTAAAGAACTGCCCTAAACCACCTTTCAAAGCGTGTCCGATAAATGTTTCAAAGGCATCCGCAACAACATCACGCTCGCTTTGCATCAAAGAGTAATTTTGCAATTCACCGACAATAAACAAAAGCGATTTTGTGTCTAATGTGATTTTGTCTTCACTATCAATGACTTCAGGCAAGTTTGTTTTTACTTCTTTAAACAAGTCCAACATTCGCTTTTCTACATCTTTTGGCTTTTCATCAATCCCTGCACGAAATTTCACAATGTCATTTGGGGCAGTATATTTCTCGTCATAAATTTTGCAGAAAATAATATTGATTAATTGTTGCGCCAAAACTTCATCGCGGGTCGCACCAACCGTATTGGCGGCTAAATGGTTACGAATAGATTTGAATATGGCTTTGAGGTTGTGAGTTGGTTTTAAGTCCTGCCTTTTGTACAAACCAATATCTTCTATTCGCTGCCCGAATTTTGGAATATTCGGTATTTCCTCAAAAACAACTTCGCCGTTAGGTTTAACAAATTTGCGCAAGAAAAAACGTTCTTCACCGTTAAACCACACGCCCAAATATGCTGTTGAAAGCGTTAAATAATTTTCGAGTTGCGTTCTGCCGTCTTTGCGGTTTTTCTTTTTGCACTCAACAACAATGTACAAACCGTCATCGTCTTTCAGTGCATCAAGAAACACGGCAATATCCACAGGATACTCTTTTTTTGTATCAGACGGACGAACTTTTACTCTATGTTGCGGTCGGGTTTGGATATGCGCTTTCGGATAACCGTAATCTTCCACCAACTGTTTTGAAAACACCTGAACTGCTTCAATTTCTTCGGGTATTGCATTTACATCAATACCTGATATATAATCAGTTATTGCTACGGTTTCATTCTTTGCCATAATATCTTATTTATTTTAGTTGATCATTTGATTTTCCAAAGTAAACACAAACTATTCTTTCTGTTTTCTTTCGTTTACCATGTCTGTATCAAATAAGAAACATTTTGCAAATATATAAATTTTATCTAATATTATTGATTTTTAGATTCAAAAACCTGTTCTATATTTTGTTCTCTGTGAACGAGATTCA
This sequence comes from Prevotellaceae bacterium, assembly GCA_031275825.1. Lineage (GTDB taxonomy): Bacteria > Bacteroidota > Bacteroidia > Bacteroidales > UBA932 > JAIRKV01. Next base: position 1,229 of record JAISOH010000043.1, read on the forward strand.
CTTTTACGCCGATTTTTTTGTTCAGATATTCTGCCAAATGTTGCGCTGCATAAACCGATCTGTGCTGTCCGCCGGTGCAGCCGAAGCAAACCATTAGATTTGTAAATTTTCTGTCAATATAACGATTTACAGAATTTTCAACTATTTTATAAACATTTTCCAGAAACGTTATAATTTCTCCATCGTCTTCGAGATATTTTATTACAGGTTCATCCAGCCCGTTGAATTGATTGTAACGTTCGTATTTACCCGGATTATTTATTGCACGACAATCGAAAACATAACCGCCGCCGTTGCCGGAAATATCGTTTGGAATACCTTTTTTATATGCAAAACTGTAAATTGAAACTTCCAATCTGTGTTTTTTCAGGTCATCGGAAAACTGTTTCAAATTTGTGAGTTCGTTAAGTATTTTGCAAAGATACGGATATTCGCTGTAGCCCTGATTGAGCAAACTGCGTAAATTATCAATCGCAAACGGCACGCTTTGAATAAAATGAGGTTTTTTTTCAAAATATCCTCTGAAACCGTAAGCTCCCAGCACCTGTAAAGTGCGGAATAACACAAAGTGCTGTAGTTGATGATGAAAGTCGGATTCAAATATATCCGTAATTTTTTTCAGCGATTCGACATAATCGTTTATTAGCTGTTTACGAAGTTCGTCGGTAAAATTTGCTTTTGCCTGCCACAAAAACGAAGCCAGATCATAATAAAACGGACCTTTGCGTCCGCCCTGAAAATCTATGAAATAAGGCTCGCCATCTTTAATCATCACGTTTCGTGACTGAAAATCACGATACATGAAAGTAGTTGTTTTATTGCGTAAAAGTATTTTTGTCATTTCGGCAAAGTCGTCTTCCAAGCGGTTTTCCTGAAAATCTATTCCCGTAGATTTGAGAAAACAGTATTTGAAATAATTTAAATCCCAAAATATTGAACGTTCATTAAATTCGGGCTGCGGAAAACACATATTGAAATCAAAACCTTCGGCGCCTTTGAACTGAATCTGCGGAAGCATTTGAATTGTTTTGCGAAGGATTTTTTTTTCGTCATGATCAAAAACTCGCGTTAAGCGACCTTTTTGTATAACATTAAACAACAGCGTATCGCCCAAGTCTTCCTGAATGTAATGCATCCAGTCGGCACTGTGCATATAAACATTCGGAACATTTATTTTTTGCTTTTTGAAATGTTTTGCCATTTTGTAAAATGCGCGATTTTCTTCTATCGAAGTTCCTCTTACGCCTATCAGTGAAACCGTATCGTTTTTCAGTCGAAAATAACGACGGTTTGAGCCTGATGAAGGAAGTTCAATAACTTCGGTTGCCTGTTTTCCAGTGTGTTTTTTAAACAGTGATTTTAGTTCCGTACTCATTATTTTGGTTTAAAATTTCTGCTAATGTAGTGATTTTTTTCGGCAAACAAAAATAAATATGCAAAATTTGCTGTCATTCATGGATTATTGTATTTTTAAACAGATACTTGAATTGATTAATAAAAGTAAATTCTTTTAATCATCAACATTTTCGGTAATTTTATCCGTCCAGTCTCCGTTTTCTTTAATCAGGGCAACAAGTTCGTCAACAGCATTTTGCTGAGAGATGTTGCGTTTTACAAGTATTTTGTTTTTGTATAAAGATATTTTTCCTGCGCCTGCTCCGACATATCCATAATCTGCATCTGCCATTTCGCCTGTTCCGTTTACGATGCAGCCCATTACCGCAATTTTAAGATGTTTAAGATGCGATGTTTTATCTTTTATTTCGGTCAATACTTTTTGAATATCAAAAAGCGTTCGTCCGCAGCTTGGACATGCAATAAATTCCGTTTTGCAGATGCGTACGCGCGTTGCCTGCAATATTGAAAAACAAATTTTTACAAGATTCTTATTTTCGATTTTACTGTTTTGCAAACAAACGGCGTCTCCGAAACCATCGATAAGCAAAGCGCCAAAATCGCAGGCGGCTTTTATTTGCAGCGATTCAACATCTTTGTCAGCATAATTTCGGCGAATTATTACAGGATTTGTTGCATTTGCATTTTCAAGCATTAAAAAACATGCGCGAAGTTCGGCAACTGCATTTGTATTGGTGCTTTCGAGCATCAATATATTTTGCGGATTTTTTTTTATCCAGTCGAAAAAATCGTTATTAAAGCAGGAAATATCACAGCGAACAAGGTTTTCAGTTTCGTCTGAAAGTATTGTTATTCCTTGAATTTCGGAGTCAAACAGAGATGAACCTGTATAAACGGCATCCGGAGAATTTGAAGTTTTTGTCCATTTTTTGCCGTTTTTCACAAATCCCAGTTCTTCAAAATCTTTGTCATAAACAGGATTTACATGTGACAAATCGGCAACGACCGCTATTGGATTTTTTCCTCCAAAATTATTTGAAGCCTTGGTTTTTCGCTGGTTGTATGTATATGGTAAATATTTTTGCGCATCGATTTCGGGAATAAATTTGTGGTTTTCGCGTCCTTTGAAATAGTTAATCAAAATTTTTGCCGCGGGAATTTCATTTTCGGGAGCTTCGGTAAGCGAAATGCGAACCGTATCGCCTAAGCCATCGGCAAGTAAAGTTCCTGTTCCTGCCGCCGATTTAATACGGGCGTAAGCGCCGTCTCCTGCTTCGGTAATGCCAATGTGCAAGGGAAAGTTCATTTCTTCGGCGTTCATTTTTTCAACAAGCAATCGGTATGCATACACCATTATGCGCGTGTTGCTCGATTTCATGGAAACAACAGCATCTTCAAAATGTTCGTCTTTACAAATTCGCAAAAACTCCATCGCCGATTCAACCATTCCTTCCGGAGTATCGCCGTAGCGGCTCATAATCCTTTCGGACAGCGAACCGTGATTTACTCCAATGCGCAATGCCGTTTTGTGCTGTTTGCAAATGCAAATCAAAGAAATAAATTCGTTGCGTAAATGCTGCAGTTCGGCATTATATTCATCCGCATTGAGATTTTTTTTGCCGTTTGCCGTTTTGTCGATAAAATTTCCCGGATTTATTCGTACTTTTTCTACGTACTGCGCTGCAATTTTTGCTGCATTGCGGTTAAAATGAACATCTGCAATCAAAGGAATATCAATATTTTTTTCTATAAGTTTTGATTTGATGATTTTCATTGCATTTGCCTCTGGCGTTCCTTGCGTTGTAATGCGAACATAGTCGGCGCCGGTTTTTGCTATTTTTTCGCACTGGGCGACAGTAGCAGCAATATCGGTTGTTGCAACGTTTATCATCGACTGTATGCGAACAGGATTTTCGCCTCCAAGAGGAGTGTTTCCCACATTTACAGTATTTGTTTTGCGCCGGTTATATTTTGTAAGACTTTTACAGAACATTTTATTTTTTAATATTTGCAAATCTGTATAAAATTCCAAATGAAACCTGCATGCTTACAGGCTGTATGTATTTAATACGTTCATTTTTATATTTTGGTGTGTAAAGATAGGTAAGTCCATAATTATATCTGAATTCTGTTTGCAGTTCAATGCGTTCTGCTATGCGAAAACCTATTCCTCCTCCAAATCCAAATCCAAATTCAAAACGAATATCTCTGTCGGTAAAGGATGCCGGCATTTCGTTTGCGGATGGTTCGCTTTTGATTTTATATTTTGCTTTTTGAGAATATCCAATGTAAAATCCGCCGTTTATAAATCCGATAAAATTGCCAAATTCCAGTCGTCCGTGTCCCAATACAGGCAATTCCCACGATTCGCGAATGTTTACAGTATCGTTTTCTTTGTAAGAAAATCCGCGTTTTATATTATTCAGTTCAGCCTGAAGTCCTGTATATTTGTCTATATATATCTTGTATATCAATCCGTAATTGATGCTCGAATATGAATTTGTTTTCTGGTAATTAAACCTGTCAATAGTTATGTCCGAATTATTATACCCGCCTCGAATCCCAATCCAGTGTTGAGCTTTGGCATATATTCCCACAAACATTATTATTGCAAATATTAATATTTTTTTCATTGATATATTATTGAAACTTTTTACAAATATAATTGTTTTATATTTAAATAAGTATTTTGATATTTAAAAAATTGTTCATTAACCTGTTGTGCATTTAGGAAATATTGCATTTGATAATATTTAAGGGACGGTTAAAGACAAATAAATTGAGGTATTGGATCATCGTTAAAGCTGTGATTTTAGATATAATTCTTGTAGTCAAACCGTCAAAAGTTTTAGCAAAATTAACATTCATAGAGAACTATCTGTCAAGCTGCGAAAACAGGGTTTCAATTCGTTTACGTTTTCGGCGTTTTAATTTGGAAAATTCGGTCGGGT
>JAISOH010000074.1 GCA_031275825.1 Prevotellaceae bacterium
TTTGTAATTTTGCAGCAGATTGTTCATTGTATTTAATTATCTTATAATCATGCAAATATACGACATTTTTGTCAAATGAACAATCTTTTTTTTATTTTTTTCTAAATGCACAACGGGTATGGACGTTTTGGGATTATAATAAAATCATTTTATATTCAATTTTAAGAATTGATAAAGTTACATATAGTATTGATAGTATTATTCTGATAGTAAAAGAATTAAAAATACAAAATCTCTACTTGATTACAATTCCCAATTTTATTCACCGCAAAAACAGAAAATGAATATGTTCGGATTGTTACTGTTTTACCAGTATTTTCAGCGCTGCGGGCTGTATGCTTATTTCTATACGCCTGCCCGCATCTGTAAATTCTCCATCGAAGTGAGCACAACCGGCTTCGGAACGTTCCAGAACAGCGTGTTTGCACTTGTATATTTTTACATATTTTGACTTGTGCAAAGTTTTTCCAAACAGCCTGAAAGCGATTGCTGCGCTTTTATACCACGGGAAAGGTCGTATCACAACAGCGTCAATAAGTTTGTCGCTCAAATCAGCCATAGGAGAAATGTATGCATTATTGCCGAATTGCCCTGCATTTGCAAATGTTATATCAAAGGCTTTATGGGAAGTTTCAACTCCATCGATTGTGAGTTTATATACGTCGGGTTTTATTTTTATGTAAACCTTTAAAGCTGAAATAAAATACGACAAAAATCCGCGTTTACGCGACTGAGCAAAAGCCTTGCTTACTGCTGCATCATAACCTACTCCTGCCGTGCATAAATACGGATGACCGTTAAAATAGCAAACATCAATGGCTGTAATTTTACCTTTATGTAATAAACTTACAGCATCGCAAACTTTAAGCGGAATATTCAAATCACGAGCCAAACCGTTGCCCGAACCGACAGGAACAAGGCTTAATACGGTGTTTGTATGAATCAATGCGCGAGCAATTTCATTTACAGTTCCATCGCCGCCGACGGCAACAACAATGTCAAAATTTTCACCTGCATATCTTTTTGCGCTTTCAAAGGCATCACCTGCGCATTTGGTATAATAAACTTCAACTTCATCGTTATCAAACCATGATGCGTTTTCAATTTTTTTGACAATCTTTTTTTTATTCTGCGTTCCCGATACGGGATTTACTATAAATGCTATTTTACGCTTATTCATGTTAAATTTTCATTATTTTTTGCAAAAATAATGTTTTTTGCTTTTACAGTACCAAAAACCGTGTTTTTTCTTTATACAACAATTTCATTTATCAAATTGTCATCAGCCGTGCTGGGCAGCGTTATTTGCAAGTCGGGAGTACGTTTCATTTCGCGCCGTATGGCAAACAGGGCGTTTTTATTTCGCGCCCAGCTTCGACGCGCTATTCCGTTGTTTACATCCCAGTGAAGCATCGATTTTATGCGCTGTTCGGCTTCATCGCTGCCATCTATCACCATTCCGAATCCGCCGTTGATAACTTCTCCCCAACCTACTCCGCCGCCATTGTGCAGCGATACCCACGTGGCGCCGCGAAACGAGTCGCCAATAACGTTTTGTACAGCCATGTCGGCGCAGAATTTTGAACCATCGTAAATATTTGAAGTTTCGCGAAAAGGCGAATCTGTTCCCGATACATCGTGGTGGTCGCGACCAAGAACAACAGGCGCAGAAATGCGTCCCTGTCGAATTGCCCTGTTCATTTCCAATGCAATTTTTATTCGCGCTTCGGCATCGGCATAAAGAATACGCGCCTGCGAACCTACAACAAGATTATTGTGCCTAGCCTGCCTTATCCAGTGGATATTGTCGGCAAGCTGGGATTTGATTTCGGCGGGAGAATCGGCAAGCATGTTTTCCATAACCTGTATTGCTATTGCATCGGTTTCTGCCAAATCGTCGGGACAGTTGGATGTACAAACCCAGCGGTAAGGTCCAAATCCGTAATCGAAAAAGCAGGGTCCTAAAATATCCTGAATATATGAATTGTAAATAAAATCTCCATTGGGTTTAAATATGTCGGCTTTTGCCCGCCCGCTTTCCAGTAAAAAGGCATTTCCGTAATCGAAAAAATACATTCCCCGTTTTGCGAGTTTATTTATTGCCGTCACTTGCCGCCGTAATGATTCCTGAACGGCGGACTTAAACATTTCGGGGTTTTCTGCCATCATTTTATTTGATTCTTCAAACGAAAGTCCTGCCGGGTAATAGCCTCCCGCCCATGGATTATGAAGCGACGTCTGGTCGGAACCAATATCAACCTTTATCTGTTCGCAAGCCAGACGTTCCCAAAGGTCAACAACGTTTCCGTTGTATGCAATCGACACAGCCTGCCTGTGGGCAACTGCCCTGCGTATTCGCAAAATAAGCAAATCGAGACTGTCGAATATTTCATTTACCCAACCCTGTTCATACCGTTTTTGAATAACTTTGGGATTGATTTCGGCAATCACGCCGACAAGCCCTGCAACTGCGGCGGCTTTAGCCTGTGCTCCCGACATTCCTCCCAGTCCTGCCGAAACAAACAGTTTTCCGCCCATATCTTCGTTATTCCTGCATATTCTGCGCGCTGCATTCATCACTGTAATTGTTGTTCCGTGAACAATTCCCTGCGGTCCGATGTACATAAACGAGCCGGCTGTCATTTGTCCGTACTGGGAAACTCCAAGAGCATTCAACCGTTCCCAGTTTTCGCGAGTTGAATAGTTAGGTATCATCATTCCGTTTGTAATTACTGCCCGCGGCGCATTTTTATGAGATGGGAACAAGCCTGCCGGATGCCCCGAATACAAAACCAGAGTTTGTTCATCGGTCATTGTTGCAAGATATTTCATTGTAAGAAGATACTGAGCCCAGTTTTGAAAAATAGCGCCGTTGCCTCCGTATATGATAAGTTCGTGCGGATGCTGAGCCACAGCCGTATCAAGATTATTGCTGAGCATGAGCATTATGGCGGCAGCCTGAACCGACTTGTGCGGAAAGTCGTAAATACTCCGCGCCGAAATTTCGTAATCGGGACGAAAACGATACATGTATATTCTGCCATAGTTTTGCAGTTCATCATAAAACTCTTTGGCAAGCGCTGCATGATGATGCGGTTCAAAATATCTCAGAGCATTGCGCAGTGCAAGTTTCTTTTCGTCTTTTGTGAGAATATCTCTGCGTTTAGGCGCATGATTTATATTTTTGTCGTAAGGCTTCGGTAAAGGCAGTTTTGCCGGTATTCCCTGTAAAATAGTTTCTTTAAAATCCATGTCTTATTGATGTTTTTTACAAAGGTAATAAAAAAGATTTACCGTTTGACTGACGTAAACCTAAAGATTTAATAAATTTGATTGTGCCTGATATGATTGACAATGGATAATTGATAATGAAAGAGTAAGAACAAAGCATTTTTTTGCCAAAACTGATAAGCCGCGCCATTGCGAGGAATGAAATGACGAAGTAAACCAGAGTAGGGGTAAAATATTTTTTGACCGAATAAAGAGAATAATAATAAAAGTAAGTCTGGATTAACTCCGTTGAGCTCCGCTTCGCTTCGGTTGCTTCCTGCTTCGGGCTAACGCCCTCGCAGTTCGCAATGACGGACAAAACAGGACTCAACGTGTCATTGCGAGGAATGAAATGACGAAGCAATCCTGAGTAATTGAGAATTATTTGTTTTTTTACTTCGATTTCCGAGCAAATTGCTCCGACTTTTGAGAAATTTGCTCAAACGTTTAAGAAATCTACTCAAAGTTTTAACAAATTTGCTCAAACGTTTAAGAAATCTACTCAAAGTTTTAACAAATTTGCTCAAACGTTTAAGAAAACTGCTCAAAGTTTTAACATTTCTGCTCAAACGTTTAAGAAATATGCTTAAAAGATGATACAGACGCCATTATCCACGTCCTGTTTTTTCAGACATCGGTATGCCGGCGGCATATTCACGTGCGGTTAATTTGCATCAAAATATTTGGCGTTTCTGTTTGCCAGATATAATCCGCAAACCGAAGATGCCGGCGACATGGCATAAGTGTCGGTTAATATTACTTCTGTATTTTTTTCGGCATCAAGCAAGGCAAATATTTTCTTTTTTTCGCTGTGGTCGGGATACACGGGAAATCCTGCGGCAGGTCGGATTCCCTTGTTTTGAAATTTCCACAATTCGCTGCGAACCTTGCTGTGCAACCATTCCGACAAGGCTTCCGCAAGCCTGTCGGTTAATGCTTTCAATAAAATTGCATTGTATTCATCGCCGTTTTGCATAAATTTTTCGGCAAGTTCGTTTGCTCCTATTCCTGCCGTAGCAACGAAACATCCCAAATAATCGCAAAAACCCGAATCAAGGGGAGCAATATAATCGGCAAGGCTTAAATTATTTTCGCCTTTTGCTTTTTGCGTTGTTGCACGAGCCGTATGCAGGCGGCATATTTCCCTGTTTCTTTTTGCACTGTCGAATACGATTATTTCTTCGTTTATCGAATTTGCTGCAAAAATTCCTGCAACAGCCTTTGCTTTAATACTTTTTGCTGATACGATGGTTTTTAGCAGTTTTTCGGCGTCTGCACGTAATTTTTCGTGTTCTGTTTTATTGTTTTTCAATCCAAAAGCATAATACAGTTCTTTCCAGTTTACAAGCGGAATTATGCCGTCAAGTTCAATATTGTCGAAAACGTGTATTCCTGAAAATTCGGGAACGGAAATCTGTTCGCTGTTCCAGTTTAATTTCAGTTTGTTTTTTCGTGCTTCGTCAATGCTAATGCGTATGGATTTTTCGGTTTCGTATTTTTGTTTCAGTTTGCCGTATTCCATATTCAAATTTTTCAGATAACTGTCTTTCAGGTCAGGCGACAAAATATTTTTTATCACATCCACGCTTCGCGAAGCATCTTTTACATATATAACGCCTTCATCATATTTTGCTGCAATAGCAACGGCTGTATGCAGTTTGCTTGTAGCAGCTCCGCCGATTAACACGGGAATTTTAAGATTGTTTGCCTTTGCTTCATCCACTACGCGAATCATTTCGTCGAGCGATGGGGTTATCAATCCGCAAAGTCCTATTACATCTACGTTTTCACGAATTGCCGTATCAATAATTTGTTTGGCGGGAACCATTACTCCCAGGTCAATAATTTCGCAACCGCTGCACGACAGTACAATACTTACAATGTTTTTACCTATGTCGTGAACATCGCCTTTTACTGTTGCAAGCAAAACTTTTTTTGAGTTATGCCTGCCTGCATTTTTTGATTTTTCCTGTTCTATCAGCGGCTGTAAGCGGGCAACGGCTTTTTTCATCACGCGAGCGCTTTTTATCACTTGCGGCAAAAACATTTTTCCTTCGCCAAACAGATCGCCAACCTGATTCATTGCCTGCATCAATGGCTGTTCTATAATCTGTATCGGCGAATTATACTGTTTCAAAAGTTTGTCTATAATTTCTTCTATTTTATCGGGAATACCTTTTACAAGCGCAAGTTGCAACTGTTTATCAGGCGGCAGGCTGTTTTCGGAGGATTGACTGTTTTTATCATCTTTTACAGCATCTTTTTTGATATTTTTTTCGCTGTATTCCAAAAGATTTTCTGTTGCATCGTTACGTTTATTCAATACAACATCTTCAACAAGTTTCAGAAGTTGCGGATTTATTTGGCTGTATATGATTTGCATCGAAGGGTTTACAATTCCCATATCCATTCCCGCAGCTATTGCATGATAAAGAAAAACAGAATGAATTGTTTCTCGAATAATATCGTTTCCGCGATAGGCAAACGACAGATTGCTGACGCCTCCGCTAATTTTGGCATACGGAAGATTTCGTTTTATCCATGTGCAGCAGCGGATAAAATCAGTTGCATACGGGTTGTGTTCATCCATTCCTGTTGATATTGCAAGTATATTGGGGTCGATAATTATATCGTGAGGAGGAAAATTTATTTTTTCCGTCAATAAACGGTATGCGCGCTCTGCTATTTGGATTTTTCTGTCAAAAGTATCGGCTTGACCCTGTTCGTCAAACAGCATTACAACTGCTGCCGCTCCAAATTTTTTAACATATTCGGCTTTTTCCAGAAAATCCTTTTCTCCGTCTTTCAGATTAATTGAATTTACTATGGATTTTCCCTGTAAACATTTCAATCCCGTTTTTATAACATTCCATTTTGATGAATCAATCATAACTGGAACTTTGGATATGTTCGGGTCTGAAGCCAGCATGTTTAAAAAGTCGTTCATTGCTTTTTGCGAGTCAATCATTGCATCGTCCATGCAAACGTCAATAATTTGGGCTCCATCGTCAATCTGACGGCGTGCAACCGATATGGCTTCTTCAAATTTCTGTTCTTTTATCAAGCGCGCAAATTTTTTTGAACCTGCAACATTTGTACGTTCTCCGATATTTATAAAATTATTTTCATCCGATACCTTCACAACTTCCAGCCCGCTGAACGCTGTAACATGATTTTGTTTTAGCGGTTTTCGAGGTTGATATTTAAAAACTTTTTCCGCTATTTTTTTAATATGTTCGGGTGTTGTTCCGCAGCATCCGCCAATGATGTTTACCCAGCCGTTTTTCAATATCATTTCCACATCGTTTGCCATATTTTCGGGCGACAGCGTATATTTTCCAAACTGGTCGGGAAGCCCTGCATTCGGATAAACGCATATATTGAAAGTTGAAATACGCGCAAGTTCTTCTATATGAGGCATCATTTGCTTTGAGCCAAATCCACAGTTCAATCCGATGCTAAACAAATTCATGCTTGCAAATGTGGTATAAAAAGCTTCCAAAGTTTGCCCCGACAAAGTTCTGCCGCCCGTATCGCTTAACGTTACCGAAAGCATAAGGGGAATTTCAACCGATTTCTGTTTGCAGCAATCGTTTATTGCAACAATAGCGGCTTTGGCGTTTAGAGTATCAAAAACAGTTTCAACAAGAAGAGCATCAACTTTTCCATCAATCAAACCGCAAATCTGGTCGAAATACGCGCTGTACAATTCATCAAAAGTTAAATTGCGACAGGCGGGATTTGAAACATCCGGCGACATCGAAAGCGCCTTGCTTGTAGGTCCTATGGAACCTGCAACAAAACGAGGCTTTTCGTCTGTCGAAAATTCATCGGCGGCTTTACGCGCAAGCTGCGCCGCCCGGTAATTCATTTCATAAGCCAGTGATTCCATTTTATATTCGGCAAGCGAAACCGCATTTGCATTAAGCGAATTTGTTTCGACAATATCGGCGCCTGCTGCAAGATATGCCCTGTGAATATTTGCAATAGCCTGTGGCTGAGTAAGTACGAGCATATCATAATTACCTTTCATTTCAACATCCGATTTTACAAACATTGTGCCGCGATAATCGCTTTCTTCAAATCCGTATTTTTGAATCATCGTGCCCATTGCGCCATCAAGCACAAGTATTTTTTCTTTTATGAGTTGCGTCAAATTTTTATTCATTCAAATGTATATATTTCTGCAAAAGTAGTAAAAAAAAATTATTTCATTTTATAGTTGCAAATGCGCATGTTATTGTTTGGCATTCAGTATTTACCGTTTTTTTTGTTAATGTTTCGGATATGCAAACAAGTTGTAATATGTAATTTTTTATTAACTTGCACCGCTAAATTAAAAATATATGAACGAAAATTTAATACCTAATATTATTTGCGAACTGCTTGAAAAGAACAAAAAAATTGTACTAACCGGGCTTGGATATTTTGAAATTACGCATCAATCGGCGTCTTACGATGCCGAAACCAAAACTTTACATCCTCCTGTAAATTTTTTACATTTTAATAATTTTGATATTAAATCCGATAATGTTCTTGAAAAAAATGTTGCAAAAAAACTTTACATATCGGAAGATGAAGCATCGGAAAAAATTTTGCTGTGGATAGATGAAATATGCATGCTCCTGGCTGAAAACCAATCTGCTGTTTTTGGCAAAACAGGTGAATTTTTTATAAATGATGAAGGTAAAATATCATTTAGATTTTCAGACAAAACAAACATACTGAAAGACAGTTACGGACTTAAAGAAATATATTTGCATAAATAAGGAAATGAACACTTTTGGAAGAATATTCAGAATAAGCATATTTGGCGAATCGCATGGAACTGCTGTTGGCGTTTGCATTGATGGTTGCCGTCACGGAATTGAACTTTGCGAAAATGATTTTTACGGCGACATAGAAAGACGAAAAAGCGGTAAACAGGGAACAAGTTTGAGAATAGAACCCGACATGCCCGAAATTGTGAGCGGAGTTTTTAACGGTTTTACAACAGGTTCGCCGATTACAATTTTATTCAAAAACAAAAACATGCAATCCGAAGATTATTTGCAGCATAAAACCAAACCGCGACCGGGTCACGCCGATTTTGCCGCAATGAAAAAATTTGACGGTTTCAACGATTACCGCGGTAGCGGACATTTTTCAGGAAGGCTTACTTTGCCTTTGGTTGCAGCCGGTGTTGTTGCCAAAAAAAACATAGCCGGCATAAATATAAATGCAAAAATAATTGAAGCCGGCGGCGAAACAAATATTAACGCAATCATCGAAAAAACAGTTAACGATGGCGATTCCATCGGCGGAACGGTTGAATGTACGGCAAGTAATATTCCTGTTGGTTTAGGCGAACCTTTTTTCGATTCGGTTGAGTCGCAAATAGCTCATCTTGCTTTTTCAATCCCCTCGGTTAAGGGAATAGAATTTGGCGCAGGATTTTCATCGGCAAACATGCGAGGCAGTGAACATAACGATATTATAACAAATGAAAACGGAAAAACGGCAACAAACAACAGCGGCGGCGTTGTCGGCGGAATAACAAACGGTAACGATTTAACATTTCGCATAGCCGTAAAACCGGCATCGAGCATCGCAAAAAACCAGCAAACTTTCGATTTTGAAAACAAAAAAATATCAGATTTAAAAATACACGGCAAACACGATGCCTGTATTGCTTTACGTATTCCTGTTATTGTTGAAGCAATTACGGCTATAGCCCTTGCCGATTTTATACTGCTCGGAAAATGAAATTAAACAAAGAAAATATTTTATCGCTACTTGAAAAAATAGAACATCCCGAATTTGAAAAAAACATAGTAGAACTTGGTATGATTGATAGTATTGATGTTTCTGACAATGAAATATCTTTTTCGTTTTTAACCAAACGGCAACAAGACCCGTTTGCCACATCAATCAAAAAAAAATGCGAACAGCTGTTGTCCGAAACATTTGCATCTGTAAAAATTAAGATAAACGAAAGGCGCAAACAACAGCAAAGTTCAGCAAAACAGGAACAATCGCAAATGAGTTATGCTTTGAAAGATGTAAAACACACTGTTGCAGTAATGTCGGGAAAAGGTGGAGTCGGAAAATCTACAATCGCGGCAAATCTGGCGGCAACGCTTGCAGGCAGAGGGTTCAAAATCGGCTTGATAGATGCCGATATTTACGGTCCGTCTATTCCTCAAATGTTTGGAGTTCAAAACAAACAACCGGTGATGGTAAAAGTCGGCAATTTTGAAATAATCCAGCCTGTTGAAAAATACGGTGTAAAATTAATTTCAATAAGTTTTTTTATAAATCCGAATGACGCGCTTATTTGGCGAGCGCCAATGGCAATAAATGCACTACGCCAGCTTGCAGGAGGAACATACTGGGATAAACTTGACTTTTTGTTTATTGATTTTCCGCCGGGAACAGGAGATATTCATATTACAATGACTCAGGAAATAAAACTTGATGGAGTTATTATTGTTACCACTCCGCAACCTGTTGCTCTTGCCGACGCAATAAGAGGAATAAACATGTTAAAACAGGAAAAAATCAATGTTCCCGTACTTGGACTGGTCGAAAACATGGCTTGGTTTACGCCTGAAGAATTACCCGAAAACCGTTACTATATTTTCGGAATGAACGGAGGAAAAAATCTTGCAGCGGAAATGCAAATCCCGCTTCTGGCAGAAATACCGATAGTTCAGTCGATTAGACAAGGCGGAGACGATGGAATACCCGCCGTATTCATAAACGATATTCAAACAAAAGTTTTTGATCATCTTGCAGATAATTTTTTAAAACAAATAAAATAACTTATACTTTTGAAAAAAATATTACCTTTGCAGCCGGTAAACGCCCTTTTAGCTCAGCGGTAGAGCAGCTCATTCGTAATGAGCAGGTCGTCGGTTCAAATCCGATGAAGGGCTCAAGCAAAAGAGGAAAATACAGCCTCTTTTTTTATTACAGCAAAAAGAAGTTCAACAATCATGTTTATTACGAAACTGTTGATAAAGCGCAGCCTGAAATGTTTAATATCTCCAATATTTTTCAGTTTATTGTTAATGGTTTGAATAAGAGACCTGTTTGCGAATGTATGTCATATAACATCAGATTGCCTTTGTTGTTATCAAATGAGCTGTTGCAGAACAGATTATGTGTGCTTTCTGCGGTTTCCGTACAATTTTTTTGAGTTTTCCCTCTTTGTAAAAAAATTTCTTGTAGAAATATCCGCAATATAAAAATGAAAAAGTTAAAAATATTGTCTGTATTATTTTATGTGCCATTCAATATGCAAATATATAAATAAAATCTATATTATTGTAAAGAATAAAACAGAGTAAGGATTCCGTTTTTACAAAAATTAGTATATACAGTTCGCAATTTTTATTTGTATATGTGGAATATTTCATGTAAATTTGGCAAATTAAATTTGTGATTTATGAAAAAGCTAGCAGTCTTGACAGGTGCGGGAATCAGCGCCGAAAGCGGAATATCTACTTTCAGAGATTCCGATGGACTTTGGGAACAACACAACGTAATGGACGTTGCAAGTATAGATGGATGGTATAAAAATCCAAAACTTGTTCTTGATTTTTATAATGAACGCCGCAAACAGCTTGCAGGTGTTGAACCGAATGCAGCGCATAAAATTCTGTATGAACTCGAAAAATATTTCAATGTTTGCATAATAACTCAAAATGTTGATAATTTGCATGAACGTGCAGGCAGCACAAATATTATACATCTGCACGGAGAACTTACAAAAGTACGTAGCGTTGCCGACGAAGGTACCGTTTACGACATCGGATATAAATCAATAAAACTCGGCGATACGGATAAATGCGGATCACAACTTCGTCCGCACATAGTATGGTTTGGCGAAGCCGTTCCTATGCTCAATGCAGCAGCCGGCAATGTTTCACAAGCCGACATCATTGCGATAATAGGTACTTCTCTTAATGTTTATCCCGCAGCAGGACTGGTGAATTACAAAAAAAATAATGTTCCTGTATTTTTAATTAATCCGAATGATGTAAACGCTTTTTTTATTCAAAATTTAACGGTAATAAAAGAAAAAGCCACAACAGGTGTAGCCGAAATGCGCAACATGCTTATTGAAAAATTTTTATAAAAATTTAAAATGAGGCTGTCTCGAAATGATATTTTACACGTCATTGCTTCCCTCTCCGGGCAAAGATCTCGCAGTTCGCAATGACGAAACAGGAGTTTTAAGACAACCTCATCTTTCGATAAATGTTGATATAATTTGCCGATACGTGTTTCTGCAACTTTAATCTCGCATGTATTATTAATCAGCCGTGCCTTAAAACTGCACAAATCATTTTTAATAGTAGATTAAAAAACAAAAACTAATGAATAAAAATGCAGAGTTTTTTTATATAAAGCCTGATAAACATTTTCAATTACAGACATTTAAATTAATTCAATGTTATTTATTATTACCCATTTGCGTTTAATTTAATTGTAAATTATTATTTACATTGAACTTTTTAAAAGTACAGGTATCCATTATACTGGTTTGCTTCGTCATTTCATTCCTCGCAATGACGCGCTGCGTCTGCTTTGTTCGTCATTGCGAACTGCGAGGGCTTTGCCCGAAGCAGGAAGCAACCGAAGCGAAGCGGAGCTCAACGGAGTTAATCCAACGCTTTTTTATTGTTACTTTAATCTCTGATTTGCTTCGTCATTTCATTCCTCGCAATGACGCGCTGCGTCTGCTTTGTTCGTCATTGCGAACTGCGAGGGCTTTAGCCCGAAGCGGGAAGCAATCCTGTATAAGCGTTAAATTCCAAATTTGTAAACTACAATTATTTTTTAAGACAGGCTTTAACTGTTAATAACTTTTTGAAAATTTTTATTAACTTTCATGTGTTTATAAATTAAATATTTACACAATCATTTTGTTTTGACATTTATTATTAATTTTTTTGTAACATTTTTGTATTTCCATTTATAATATCTTTGTCTGCTGAAAACAATAACAAACAAGTTTAAACAACATTTATAAATAAAAATTATATGAAAAATTTTCTAAAATTATTTGTGTTTATTGGTCTCTTTACGGGAACAGTAACGTTTGTTTCGGCTCAGGTAACTACAAGTTCGATAAGCGGAACAGTTAGAGATTCAAAAGGCGAGGCTCTTGAAGGAGCAACAGTAAAGGCAACGCACCAGCCCTCGGGCTCGGTGTATTATAATGATGTACAGAAAAGCGGAAGTTATTTTATTACAGGCATGCGTCCCGGCGGACCTTATATTGTTGAAGTTTCGTTTATGGGGTACAATACCAGGGAATACAGAGATGTTAATATTACTTTGGATGAAACTTATATATTAAACGTTCAATTAGAAGAATCTGTTGCAAACTTGGATGAAATTACAGTAATTGGTCGCAGTCAAAGTAATATGAAAAGCGATAGAGCAGGCGCATTAACAAGTGTTAGCCGCCAGGCAATAGATGCTACTCCGACAATTTCGCGCAGTATGAACGACATTATGCGCCTTGCGCCGCAAAGTAACACAACAAGCAATGGTTATGCAGTTGGGGGAGGTAACTATCGTCAGTCTTATGTAACTGTCGATGGCGCTGCTTTCAACAACGCATTCGGTATTGGAGCAAACTTACCTGCAAGCGGTTCACCTATTTCGCTTGATGCACTGGAACAGTTGAGCGTTTCGTTAACTCCTTACGATGTGCGCCAGAGCGGTTTTGTCGGCGGCGCTATCAATGCTGTTACACGTTCAGGCGATAACGAAATAAAAGGTACGGTTTATACCTATATTAAAAACGATAATTTTCAGGGTAAAAAAGTAGCAGATTATAAACTTACCGCACAATCAACCAGAAATAATACTTTCGGCGTAAGCGTAGGCGGACCTGTTATTAAAAACAAACTTTTCTTTTTTCTAAATGCAGAATACGAAGACAACGTAAGTCCTGGACCTTCATACATTCTTCGCAAAGATGAATCCGAAGCATACGGCAGCAATAACATAGTTCGTCCGACAGAAACGGATGTCAATACAATGCTGAATTTTTTGAAAAATACCTACCAGTATGACCCGGGACGTATTTCAAACTATCCATCTTCTACACCTTCGCTTCGTTTAATAGGACGCGTAGACTGGAATATTAACCCGACAAATAAATTAAACGTCAGATATTCGCATACCGCATCCAAATATTCGGCAAGTCCTTCTTCTTCTACAAACCCTCTTACCGCAAGCACTATTTATCCAGGAAATACGGATGCAGGTATAAGCAAAGGGAATGGCCGCACTTCACAATATGCAATGTATTTTGAAAGCGCCCGCTATTTTCAGGAACAAAACTTTTCGTCTTTTGCCGCAGAATGGAATTCGAGCATAGGAAAAGTAAACAACATGATGCGATATACCTATGCGCTTCAGGATGAACCGCGCTCGTATGAAGGCGGAACATTCCCCACCGTTGAAATACTTAAAGATGGAGCGCCCTATATGTCGTTTGGACCCGACCCTTTTACACAAGGCAATACCCGCATAGTTAACACGCATGTTTTTACCGATGAACTGACATGGAATCACGGCATCAATAACTGGACATTAGGCGTTCAATATGAATCTCAAAAAGCGGAAAATGGTTATATGCAGGGCGGCAACGGCTGGTATATATTCTCATCCATGGAAGATTTTATGGAAGGAAAAAAGCCGGCGGCTTTCCTTATTACCCACTCAAATTCGGCTGATTTGTCGCAATTCAAATCAACGCTTTCATTCGAGCAATATTCCGCCTACCTGCAAGACCGGATAAATTTTACGGATAATTTCCGTCTTACGGCAGGCATTCGTTTGGAATTGCCTGCCTATCCATCAATACAAAAAACCAATTTCAATCAGGCTTATGCAGATTTGGACTTTGGCGGCAAGCACTATTCAACGGCGCAACTGCCCAATGCCGAATTGACATTTTCACCCCGCATTGGCTTTAATCTGGATTTGACGGGTAATCGTAAATATGTACTTCGCGGCGGAACAGGCGTATTTGTCGGACGTTTGCCTTATGTATGGCTTGTTTCGGTTGTGGGAAATTCAAATGTCGGACAAACACAGTATTTTTACAACACGCCTTCGCAGGCAAGCGGCGTACAGCCCGATTTCCACACAAATGTAAGAGATATTTTAAGCGAACTTTACGGAGGTAGTTTTACGCCCTCAACGCCGGTAGCGCCTACGTCGCCGACACTTTTAAGCGAAGACCTGAAAATGCCTTCCACATGGAAATCGTCTCTCGCATTTGATGCAAAATTGCCTTATGGAATTGACCTTACTCTGGAAGGTATTTATAATAAGGATTTAAATCCTGTTGTAATTACAAACAAAGGACTTAAAGAAAACGGTACGGTAACGCTTAATTCGAAAGATACCCGCAAAAAATATACGCGATACACAGGCAGTTATAACGCTTTTATGATTGAAAACAATGATGAAAACAAATCCCGCTATTATGCAATAACGCTTCAATTACGCAAAAAATTTGATTTCGGACTGGATTTGTCGTTTGCCTATACCCGTTCCGAATCAAAAGCATACAGTGAAGGTATCGGCGACCAGATAACTTCGGCTTTCTCTACCAATCTGTTCAGCAAAAACGGAGTAAACGACCACGAACTTGGTTACGGTACTTATGTATCTCCCGACCGTATAGTTGCAACCGTTGGTTACCAGAAAGATTATGCCAAACACTTCGGAACAGGCGTTTATTTTATATATGACGGAAGCCAGCTCGGATATTCAGGTAGCGGCACATCATATTATTCATATACACGTTTCTCCTACACAATGACTAATGTAACAGGCGATGGCGGAGCAAACAACCTGCTGTATATTCCCGCATCGCGCGCCGAACTGGATTCATGGAATTTTGCCGATATAGGAACAGATTACACAGGCGAACAGCAAAAAAATGACTTCTGGAATTATATCGAACAGGATAAATATTTGAGTTCACATAAAGGACAGTATGCAGAACGCGGCGGAGTGTTAATGCCATGGCATCATCAACTGGATTTCAAATTTGTACAGAATTTTTACCTGAACGTAGGCGGCAAGAAAAACACTTTGCAATTTAGCCTTGATATTAAAAACTTCCTGAACCTGCTGAACAGTAGTTGGGGACTTTATAAAACCACTTACAGCACAAACATTTTGAATTACAGCAACGGCGCTTATACTTTCCCGAAAGTAAGCAATGAAGTTTTGAAATCTACATTTAAAAACTATCAAAGTTTTACTTCCACCTATTCAATGCAGTTCAGCATAAGATATATCTTTAACTGATACTGTAAATGTTTTAAAAGAAAAACGGACTGATAAAAATCAGCGTAAAACCTTGATGTTTTACGCTGATTTTATTTAATCGCTCCTTACGAATAAAAATAATCAAAAGGCAAAACATTAACGTGCCCATTTGTTCGGCGAAGTCTCTTTGATATTGCCGTATTTGGGAGCAAAACTCCGCCTTTGTATGTTTTGCAAGATAAGCCTTGCTTTTATACTATCGCCGTAGCGAAATACCTTATATTCGGGCAAAGCCCTCGCAGTTTCGCAATGACGAAGCAAAACAAGGAGCGCGTCATTGCAGACAGGCTGTCGTTTACCATTTATTCTACACGTTCATCGCTTAAGCCGTACCGGATGCCAATCAAAAGCATTTTGAACAGCAGTATGCCTTTGTAAGCAGAACATCCATCTACAGATTTGCTTCGTTTATATATTTTATCGATTTTTTTTCCAATGTTGACCAATCTATAATAACATTGATATGCCTGAAAGACACATTCTTGCTAACACGTTTTTCCACGTAGCTGTCAATAAAACTCATTTGTTTTCTTTTTTTATTATACATGATGCAAAGATACTGCAAATATTTCACAAAAACAAATTATAATTAACTAAATATTAACATGTTATTAATATTTTTGCCTTACAAAGGTTTCTTTATCTTCATTGTCAACTGTCAATTATTATATAATATCGGTAGAACATATAATTTTATAATAAATTATCCGTAAGCAGCAACTGTATAATTGCAAAACCAAATAAAAACAGCGACAACCTGTTTTCGATTGCCGCTGTTCAAATAAAAAATGTTATGTTGCAAAATATCAATATCGCTGTTCTACAACTTTCCAGTCTGTTATTTTCCACAATTCTTTTAAATGGTCGGCGCGCCTGTTTTGATAGTCAAGATAATAAGCGTGTTCCCATACATCAAAACCGAGAATGGGTTTAAGTCCTTTGGTTAAAGGATTTCCGCCGTTTGCTTCTTTTACAATCGACAGTTTTCCTGTTTCGTCTTTGGCAAGCCATACCCAGCCTGCGCCAAACAAACTTATGCCTGCGTTTTCAAATTCTTTTTTGAAATTTTCAAACGATCCATATCCTGCATCAATAGCAGCCGAAAGTTTTCCTGAAGGCTGTCCGCCTCCGTTTGGCGAAAATTGGGTAAAATACAAATTATGATTCAACACCTGACCGGCATTGTTAAATAAGGTTCCATCCGATTTTTTTACTATTGTTTCCAAATCGGCATTTTCAAATTCTGTTCCCTGAATCAGATTATTAAGATTATTTACATATCCCTGCAAATGCTTTCCGTAATGCAGTTCTATTGTCTGTTTGCTTATTACCGGCTCTAAAGCATCGGTGGCATAAGGCAGTTTTATTAATTCAAATTTCATATTATTACTGTTATTATTTGTTTGATTGTCCGTACTTGTCATTAACAGTACAAGACTGAATATTAATGTTAACATAAAGATTTTTCGATTTTATTATTCCTGTATATAAGCGCCAAGCATCCATATTTTTTTCTCAAAACTTTTTATTCCGTGATTAGCCAGCGAAACTGTTCCATTATCGCCCGATTTTATACTTGTTGCATGAAGTTCACGCAATTGGTTTACTAATAATTGCAATGTTTCTATCACATTTTGCGTTCCTGTTTTCCAGTCGCAAACATGCGAAATTTCTTTTACTTCCGAAATTTTAAGATATTCCGAAAAATTATTTTCAGGCGTTCCGCCCAAAATTACTATGCGTTCAGCCGTTTCATCAATTTTTTCGGCAATTTCGTTATAATATTCTTCGTAAATTCCGTGCAAGTCATAAAACTTGTCGCCTTTAATATTCCAGTGCAAACCTCTTAAATTTGCATAAAACACCTGATAATTTGCAAGCAGTCTGCTCAATTTTGTTATTACCTGATTTGTGCCTGTAAGATCCAGTCCTACTTTGTTTTTATTATTTGTATCCATAGTGATTTTTTTTAATTAATTAATAAAATTATATTTTTTGCAAAGGTAGATAAAAATTTACATAAATCAAATCAATAATAATTATGTGCTTATAAGTTTTATTTATTTTGATTTGTTACCTGACAAAATTGCAGGCTGTCTGTATATTCATTTTGTCAAACCAACTCGAAAATGAGCAGTATTACAGGGAAATACAGAAGATTGAAACTGTATTTACCGCATGTTCTTTTTATATATTTGAATTTTTGCCGTGTGCCTGTCTTAAAGTTTATTTATCGTAATCATTGATTTTTATTAACATTATTGCATCAAAAAGATCATTGTCGGATTTTGACTTGAATTTGTATTTGAAATTTGATACTTTCTTTTGTTCATGCGTATCAATTAAAATCCATTTGTTTTTATCCGTTACAGGCATTTCGCTGCTTTCGCCGACAGTCCATTTGTAAATTTTATATTTTCCGGCAGCCAGTTTTTTATGATTGTAAGTTATTTTGTTTCCACGTTTTTGCGGATGCAAATAATTTTCTCCGAAATACAGCATTTTGTCTGATTTTACCTTTTCCCATTTTCCGTGTGTTTTTGCATTTTTGTTATCCAGAATTATCCTGTCGGGCGTGCAAATTTCAAAATACATTGCAATTGCATCTAATGTTGTTTTTCCGAAATCGTGAAGATTTTCCTCATTCAACCATATCTTGCCTGCGCCGAAATATGTATATGGCGTTTCCAGTGTCATGGCTACGGTTTTATCTCCAAAATTATTCCAAATCCAGCCTTCGGGATAGCGTGATGCCATTTTTGAAAAACTTAATTCGTTTGGCGACAGATAAGGCTTGTCAAACATGTTAAGATAACACAAAAGTAACTGTCGGCTTAAAAATTTATCGTTTGTTGTTTGCGCCGTATGAACCCAGTATGTAGCATTGTTTGCAACCTGTGAATGCATGTTCAAAACCAAATCAAAAGATAGACTTTCCGTAAGTTCTTTTATCTGCCGTTTCAGATTTTTGACTTCAACAGCAGTATGCAATTCATCTCTGTCCCAGTTTATTTCCTGATTTACGCCTGTGGAATTGGAGCGTGATAAACCTTCAAAAACGCCGTCGGGATTTGCAAATGGAACAATATAAAAAACAAGAGATTTCCGGTATGTTTCCGCATTTTTACCGTTTGCAAGCAGGGCTTCTATTAAACCGTCGAGATGCCACGAACTTGGCGTTTCGCTTGTGTGCGTTCGTGCATGAATCCAAACGCGGTATTTGTTTTTGTCGCTTACGGTTTTGTCGGTAATTGTCAAAAGTTGCATTTGCCTGTTGTGAAAACTGTATCCGAAAGTTTTTACACTTACATCTTTATGCTGTTTCCATTTGTCGATTCTGTTCTGTAAAAACGAATTTGTGTATGGAATAAAATAGGCAATATATACAGTATCGGAATCAAAAAATTTATGAATTTTTCCGATTTCGGCTTCATTTGCTTCAAAACGTTTGAATTTGTAATTATCATACGAATAAACGGCTCGCAAAGGGTCGGTATGTTTAAAATCAAAATAAACATATTTGTTTTTTGCGCCTGTCATTCTGAAATAAAACCAGCGAGCGCTTGGCGGCAGAGCAGTATCAACCGGATTTTGCGGATCAAAACGCGATTCAATAATATATGACAAATGCAAAGTAGAGTCTTTTTCGGATGTTCTGATGTAAACAGAATCAATCTGCAGGATTTTTCCTGAAGAACCACTTTCAAAATCAATATCAAATTTTACCTGTGCATTTACCGTAAGATTCAGTAAAAATGCGATTGTCAAAAAAAAAATTTTCATAATAATAAATATCTTTTATCTTTTTACATTTTTCATATTTCGTTTTATTCTTTCGTATCCGGTACGCATTAGTGGAGATTTTTCAAATATTTTATTAAAATCATCTTCGCCAATGTTTTCCCAATCGTCAAAAGACATGCTTAATGTTTCGGCTATGGGTTGAAATTCTTCGCGATTGCAAATTTTTGCGCATTTGTTGTACGGACATGCCTGCAAACATATATCACAGCCAAAAAGCCATCCGTGAGTTGTGATATTTATCTCGCCCCTGTTTTCTATTGTTTGATATGAAATGCATTTTTGCGAATTTACAACATACGGTTCTGTAATTGCCGAGTTCGGGCAGCCGGCAATACATTTGTTGCAAGCGCCGCAAAAGTTGCCTGTTAACGGTTTGTCATATTCCATTTCAATATTGACAATCAGTTCCGATAAAAATACAAACGAACCGAAAACGGGCGAAATAAATGCCGACGACTTTCCATACCAGCCCAAACCTGCACGTACAGCCCATTCGCGCTCAAGTATCGGAGCGCTGTCAACAAATCCGCGCCCGTTGATTTGCGGGAAAGTTTTTTTTAATGAAGCAAAAAAATCATTCAATTTTTTACGAATAATTATATGATAATCGTTTCCTAATGCATAGCGGGCAATTTTCGGTGCGGCAGCGTTTTGACTGACATCGCTGTTGTAACTTGTCAAAAGACAGATAACCGACATGGCATTTTCGACAAGCAATCGCGGATTCAGCCGAATCTCAAAATGATTTTTCATATAATTCATCGATGCATTGTAACCATTGTCCAGCCATTTTTTCAATATATTTTCCATGTCGCTCAAATAGTTGGACTGTGCAATGCCGCAAGCATCAAAACCAAACTGCTCAGCCTGATTTTTAACGGTTTTCGATATTTCCGACAATTTGTTCATAATACAAATTTAGACAATAATTTTTAATTAAGATGGGATGTTCCTCTGATTTTTTATCTGACAACAGTAATTTTTTCCTGAATGTACAACGGGCTGATTGCAGTAAAAAATCAGGTTTATGAAAAATTATTTTTTTTGCTGATAATAATTACTACCTTTGCGCCCAATTTTAATAAACGTTTGTTTTAGTATTTTCTTGATAAAATTCTATAAGGCTTGTCGCCTTTCGCTTTTGTGGGATTACACGTTTTGAACAATAACAAATTTAATTATACAAATCAAAATTTATATAATGACAAATTGTATAAAAAGAATCTTCGAGCAGATACAGACCAAGCGTGTAAACATTATATTTTTATGACAACTTTTGAAAATTTGGGATTAAGTAATGAACTGATTACTGCGGTTGGCGGTTTAGGTTTTGAAAATCCCATGCCTGTACAGGAACAGGTAATTCCGTTCGTAATGAACGAAACATGCGATTTGATTGCACTGGCGCAAACAGGAACAGGAAAAACGGCTGCATTCGGTTTGCCTTTATTGAATTTAATCAACAATGAAAAAAAACAAATTCAGGTTTTAATATTATCGCCTACGCGCGAATTGTGTATTCAGATTTCAAATGATTTGAAAAATTATTCGCAGTACATGACAGGTACAAAAATTGTTCCTGTTTACGGAGGCGAAAGTATAGTATCGCAAATAAGACAGCTGACCGAACAGCCTCAAATACTTGTTGCTACGCCGGGACGCCTGATTGACCTTATCAACAGAAAAAAAGTCAGGCTTGACAGCGTGCAGTTTTTAGTTCTCGACGAGGCTGATGAAATGCTTAACATGGGTTTTCAGGAAGATTTGGAAACTATTTTGCAAAGCGTTCCAGACGAACGCCGCACACTGCTTTTTTCGGCAACGATGCCCAAAGAAATCGAGCATATTGCTCAAAAATACATGAACGATTCAAAGTCAATTTCGATAGGAATCCGCAATTCGGGCAGCGATAATGTCGAACACGTTTATTACACCGTGCAGGCATCAAACCGTTATTTGGCGCTTAAACGAATTGTTGATATAAATCCCGATATTTATGGAATAGTATTTTGCCGCACGCGGCAGGAAACAAAAGAAGTTGCTGAAAAACTTATGAGAGACGGTTATAATGCAGATGCTCTTCATGGCGATTTAAGCCAGCCTCAGCGCGATTCGGTAATGAACAAATTTCGTATTCGCAATTTGCAGATACTTGTTGCAACCGACGTTGCCGCACGCGGACTTGATGTAAACGATTTGACTCATGTTATAAATTATAATCTTCCCGATGATGTTGAAATTTACACGCATCGCAGCGGACGAACAGGAAGAGCAAACAAAAAAGGAATTTCGGTTTCAATTATTCATACGCGCGAACATAACCGTATTCGCGAAATAGAACGCATGGTAAAAAAAACGTTTACAAAAGAAAACGTCCCATCAGGTTTGGATATTTGCAAACGTCAACTTTTTTATTTGATAGAGCGAATGGAACATGTACAGATAAACGATGAACAAATCGACCAGTTTCTTCCTCACGTATTAAAAAAACTCGAATATCTTCAAAAAGAAGACATTATAAGACGTTTTGTTTCTCTTGAATTTAACAGATTTCTTGATTATTACAAAAATGCCGCCGATTTGAATATTACAGACAAGCCAAACAGAAATGAACATCAAAAATCGAAAAAAGAACGTAATTGCGAAAATCGCAGTAAAAGAGAAAAAACATCTAAACGCGGACAGCGCATAAGAATGAAAATAAATTTCGGAGCAAGACAGAACGCTTCGCCCCGCGCTATTTTAGGACTTATAAACGATGTAACCAACGATAAATCAATAAATATAAATAATATTGAAATATCCGACAAATTTACGTTTTTTGATGTATTTATTGACCAGTCCGAACAGCTTATAAACGCTTTTTACAGAAATAACAGAACTCCATTTGACATAGATATTGCCAAAGAAGGAAAAAAGCGAATACAGTACCAGAATACGGAAAGCAATTTTTATGCAAATACCGGTAAAAGAGCAAAATCAAGTAAACTGCAAAGAAACAGCAGGCGCAGAAAAAGCAGAATGAACAAAAAACGTTTTTAACCTGCAAAAATTTATTCGGTTTACAGCAATAAGGTTTACTATAGATTTACAGTGAAATTGAATATACGGGAGAATTTTTATTTTTTTTGCCGAATGTAAACAATTTAGGTAGTGTCTCAAATTGTATTGTTAATTATTTCCATAAATTCCGGTTTTGTAATAAAATTTTTCAATATACATTCCAATAATATTGTCATGTATTTGTTCATTCTTTGAAAAACAAATT
>JAISOH010000075.1 GCA_031275825.1 Prevotellaceae bacterium
TCTCCAAATGAGACTTTTCTTCTTCAGACAGTGTTACTTTGTACTTTTTCATTGCTGTTTTTTTGAATGCAAAGATACAACATTTTTAAGACTTTCTAAATATGACACGACACTACTTGAATTTATTTATAAGGAGCGAGTATATATACATTTTAAATTGTTGTGTTATAGTATATATGCAAAAAACAGTTGAACAGTATATAATCCTTCTACCAGCATATATATATGAGAATGTTTATTGAAATTCGTTTCAACAATTTTTTTAATATAAAAAACTGGAGGGCGTTAATGCAAAAACATTTAAATCAGACACCAAACGCTACCGGTTTATACATTTCTGCATCAGTAAGGCTTTTATTCATTCATATAAAAATCCACCAATCCTGACGGAAGATTGAAATTTATGGTTTTTGATTTTTCATCTATTGATTCTATAAAATCTTCGTTGATGGGAACAAGTATTTCTTTGTCGTTGTGTATTATCCGAAAACAGGGATTGTGAGGAAAATCAAGAAATTCGGTTATCGTTCCAATTTTTCCGTCAGTTGCATCTGTTGCTTCAAATCCTGCAAAATGGTTTAAATTAAAATCTTTGTCGGCTATTTGTTTTTTATGCGGCAGCAATATTTGCATTCCGACAAGTTGTTTTGAAAGTTTTTCGGTTTCAATATTTTCAAGTATCACAAGAGCTCGATTGCCTGGTCGTTCATCAAAGACCTTAAAATAAAAAGGAACCGGCAATCCATCTATTATAATGAATACCGGTTCTTTTAAATTAATCGTTGAAAGCGCCTGATTGCCAAGCTTTACAATCAATTCTCCGCTTGTGCCGAACGTTTTAAGAATATTTCCAAAAAGCAGATATTTTTCTGCTGTGTTCATCAATAGTCCGTATTTATGCGTTAGTTTGCTCGGTAGCGGCAGGCGTTTCTACAAATGAAGCGCTTTCTGTTTCAGGTTCCGCTTCAGCCGCGGCTTTTGCTTCAGCTTCTTTTTGAACTGCTTCCAAGCGTTTTTTTGCAACTGCGGATGCTTTGGCTTCGTTAACTTTGGATTCCCTTTCGATTACAATTTTCTTCCCTTCTTTCTTTTCTTGCAGCAACCTGTCTTTCTTTTCCTGAATTTTAGCGTTTTTTGCTTCAAGCCATTCGTTCAGACGCTGTTCTGCAACTTCTTCGGTGAAAACTCCTTTTTTCACTCCTCCAAGCAAGTGTTTTTTCAACAGTACGCCTTTGTACGACAGTATGGCACGACATGTGTCTGTCGGTTGAGCGCCGTAGTTCAACCATTTCAGTGCTTTGTCGCAATCAAGGTTGATTGTTGCCGGATTTGTGTTTGGATTGTAGGTTCCAATTTTTTCAATAAAACGTCCATCTCGTGGACTGCGACTGTCGGCAACCACAATGTGGTAAAATGCGTAGTCTTTTTTTCCGTGTCTAGATAGTCTGATTTTTACAGCCATTTGTTTGTTATTATTATAGTTAGACATATTCCTTAACTCGTAAGGAACTGCAAAGGTAGAATTTTTTTATAATTTGTAATGCATAATTGCGAATATTTTATGAAATATTTTTGCAAATTTGTTTGTGCGAAATAAAAAAATGTTTACCTTTGCAACCCCTTAACAGAGGAAATATTTTATATTCATTTGTAAATCATAAAAATATAAAACAATGAAAAGAACATTTCAGCCATCGCGTAGAAAGAGAATAAATAAACACGGTTTCAGAGAAAGAATGTCAACGCCGAACGGACGGCGTGTACTTGCTGCACGCAGAGCCAGAGGCAGAAAAAAACTGACTGTTTCGGACGAGTTTCGTTTTTGATTTATCATCTTTAATTTGCACATACAAAGGGTAATGGTTTAATTGTTATCCTTTTTTGATACTTTAAAAATGTAATAAATTATAACTGGTAAAAACATAACCGTATCTGACATTTTCTCGCGAAGCGCTACCGATGATTTAAAACACCGCAATTTTTTCTACCAACATTGGGGCTGTCTTAAAACGGTATTTTACACGTCATTGCGGGCTTGAACCCGCACTTTCGCTGATTGAAGAGATTCCTGCTTTCGCAGAAATGATGTTTTCTGTTTGTTCGTCATAGCGAGCGGAGCGAAGAAATTTGAAATATGCAGGTTTCGGAGCGCAGCCAGCAAATTTGTTTGTTATTTTATATTCCATAATAACTGTTTTTTAACATTCCCCTCAATTTTTTTCTGTCCAATAATGTATATTATCGGACAGGAAATTTTAAGCAAAGATAACAAAATTTTTAAAATAACCGGAATGCAAGATATTTTTTAAATTTGTGAAAAAAACCACCTATTCTGTTGATATGCCAGTATTTACTTTGTCCGATAATATACATTATTGGACAGGGCGCATAAAACATACAAAAACAGATAAATATGGCTGTCGCTTTTATAAAAACAAAATATCACTTACTCCCGCATACGGACTTTACTCCGGAACATTCGGCAAACTCCCCGAATGTTCAGTGTAATACCGCAAACAGAATATCATACACATATAGTATTATATTGTTTTTTAACATATTAAACATAATTACAAATTTTAATTCATTAAAGTTATGAAAAATTCAGATTACATCCCGCACAAAGATGCAGAATTTCTACAGTGGACAAACAATTTTATTAACTATCCGGGAACGATTATCAGGAAGGTAGAATGTCCCGAAGATGTTTACGGCGAACTGACAACACAGCATGAAGATTTTGCGCAGAAACTCGAAGCCGCCACCGAACCTGCAACCCGCACCACGCTTACGGTGCAGGCTAAAAATACTGCCCGCGCCGATTTTGAAAAAGCGCTGCGGCAAGCAGTTATTGATAATTAACAATGAAAAGCGGTGGGCAGGTTTATACCTGCCTGCTGTTTTTTTCTGTCATTATTATTCATTGTTAATTATTAATTAAAAAATGCACCTTTATCAAAATTATGCTCAACAAAATGAATTATATGTAAAATTTAAACAGTTTTTTTATGTCTTGATTTAATAATAATAAAAGCAAAAATCCGTTTTATGCAAATCGGAAATTTACTTCAAGTCGGCTAATATACGCAATGAAAACAGTTTGTTTTTCACACTAAAGTATTGTTTTCAACGCTTTTTACGTATTCTTTGTCTTCTTGCAGACCGGTTTGCATTGATGCTTCAACAGCCATTTTGTCGCACAGTTCGTTAAGCGGATTTCCCGCATGTCCTTCAATCCAGATAAACTTTATGTTATGACGTTTGTAAATTTTTAAAAATCTCATCCACAAATCCGGATTTTTCCTGTTTTTGAAATGCGAAGTTTCCCACGATTTCAACCATCCTTCGTTTACAGCATCTGTTACATATCGCGAATCGCTGTAAACAGTTACGTTTGCGTTTTCCACTTTTATATTTTCAAGAGCGACAATTACGGCAAGCAATTCCATTCTGTTGTTGGTTGTATAAGCAAATCCCTGTGAAATTTCCTTGCGGTATTTTCCTGAAATCATAATCACGGCGTATCCTCCTTTTCCCGGATTTCCCCGCGCTGCGCCATCTGTATAAATGGTAATTTCAGTCATTATTATCCTGATTTATCATTTATTTGTGATTTTATTCATCATTGGTTTGAATAATGATGTCATCGTGTCCGTTGTGTTTGCTTGTAGCCGATATATCTATTTTTAAAGGATTTGCGTTCATTTCGTCGTAACGTTTACGGTTTTTGAAAATATCGCAAGCCAGATATAATGCGGCGCGAAACGAATCGGCATTTGCAATTCCCTGTCCCGCAATTTCATAAGCCGTGCCATGTGCCGGTGATGTGCGGACAAAAGGCAAACCTGCCGTATAATTAACGCCTGTATCGAATGCGCGAGATTTAAATGCTATCATGCCCTGGTCGTGATACATTGCCAAAATACCATCAAATTTTTTTGATGTTTCGGAACTTAAAAATCCATCGGCAGAATATGGTCCGAATGTTAAAATGCTTTTTTCCTGCGCTTCTTTTATTGCAGGAAATATTATTTCTTTTTCTTCGTTTCCAATCAAACCTTTATCTCCGCAATGAGGATTAAGGCCTAAAATGGCAATGCGAGGCTTTTCTATTAAAAAATCTTTTTTCAGCGATTCGTTTAATATGTCAATTTTTTGCAATATAAGTTTTTTTGAAATCGATTTTGATACATCATGCAAAGGAATATGTCCCGTTACTATGCCTATTTTGAGATTATCGTTAACCATCAGCATCAAATAATTTTGTACTCCGACAGTATCTGCTAAAAATTCCGTATGTCCTATAAATTTTTTTCCCGGAATCTGTACATTGTATTTATTTATCGGAGCCGTAACCAGAACATCTGTTTTTTTTTCGCAAATGTCGCGTACGGCGGCTTGCAAGGCTTTCAACGAACCTTCACCAGACATTTGCGTGGAATGACCGACTTCGGCATGTGCGTTGTCGTTCATTATGTTTATAAAGTTTACGCATTTATTGCGAGCATCTTTGGGAGACATAACAAGATTGAGGTTTATATTTTCAATTTTGAACAAATTGCGATAAAATCCCCAAATTTTTGTTGAGCCGTAAATAACGGCTGTGCAAAAGTCAATAATACGGTTATCTTCAAATGTTTTCAGCATCACTTCGTAAGATATTCCGTTGATATCGCCTTGCGTTATTCCTGCAACTATTTTTCCATCTTTCATTTAAATTCTTTTTATTATAGAGGGTTCAAAGGTATAAAAATTTTTTGAAATTGCATTTTACTGTTGAAATTATAAATATTACAGTATAAATTCTAACTGTTATTTGCTTGTTTGTAAATTATTAAATTACAGACAATAAGTTTACGGCAAAGCCTGAGTTAGTTTTAATGCAATACTGTTGGGAAATTGCATCATGTAGAGATTAATTTTTTCGCAGGAAACTGCTGATATCTGCAAATTTTAATGGATTTACCGATAATCGACCGCTTACAAAAAGAGACTGTCCGAAAAACGGCAGCCTCTTCATTTTTATAAGTTTATGCTATTTAGGAATTCATGCTTGTAACAGAATTAAGTTTATTATTATTATTGCGTATTACGCCGGGCGACATTCCAAATTCTTTTTTGCAAAACTTGTCAAAATGCGCTGATGATGAAAAATCAAATTCTATTGATATTTCCTTGAATGATTTTTGTGAACAGTTTATTTCGTAATATATCTTTTTTGCTTTTTCTTTAAGTATCCAGTGATAGGGAGATACTCCAAATACTTTTACAAATCGCTTTTTAAATCCTGACACACTGTAATTTACTATGTCAGCCAGTTCGGTTATTGTTTTTACCTTGTCAAGATTTTTATATATTAATTCGGAAAAAACAATATCATCGCTAAGTATTGGTACGAAAAACGAAAACAAGTCTTTTTTAGGATAATACGCTCTCATATAATAAAGCAATTCCTTTTGTTTTAATTCGTGAAGATATGCGCATTTCAATCCATCAGACATCGTATAAACAAGATTATTAAGGAAATCACGAATAACACTGTTAATTTTCAGCGGATAGGGAGATATATCCATCTTAATATCCTTATTCAACTTATATAGCATTTCAAGTGAAAAGTGATTGCAGAAATTAATTTTAAGCAGATTGACGGTAACTATTGTAGAATCGTCTTTCATTTTTATGGCGCTTTTAAATCCGTGCGGAAGCAGTAAAAAAGAACCTTCGTTAAGGTCTATATTCAAATGCTTTCCATACGAAAACGTAACATTTCCTTTTAACAGAAAGATAATTTGATTATAAGTGCCTGCCGTTATGAATAATTCATTCTTTTCAAAATTAAAATGTTGAATTATAGGGTCTTTATTGTTATCATACAGATAACAGTTCAGATGTTCACTTGCATTTTGTAATTGTCTCATGACGTTTATTTTTAATATTAATAATAGTTGTTTTTTATTTTTATATCTTATCTTAACTTTTGCAAAAGTAAATACATTTTCTCAAATTCTTATCGTACATTTTGTCCATCTGATTGTACAAAAATACCTGAAATGATGTTTGCTGTATTGATAATCGTAATATTTTCTGCTTATTATATCTTTTTATTGTAATGAGACAAAATAAAAGCCCATAAACACTTTTTAACCTATGCTTACGTAAATTAACGCTATTAATTTAAGATTTATTACAAAAACAGATGAACGACTACTAATTACCGACTCGTTAATCTTCATTATTTGTTACTTATTTTACATAAATCAATCTTTATTTTTGTATAAGAGCATGTAATTTGTAAATTTTATATAAATTTGCCGCAAAAAAATTAAAAATGTATTTTACGGGTTTAATAATGGGAGTTTCCATGTTTTTGTTAATAGGCTTGTTTCATCCGCTGGTTGTTAAAGCTGAATATTGTTTAGGTAAAAGAAAATTAAAACTGATTTTCGGATTTATCAGTACAGCATCAATAATAATGTCGCTGTTCGCAGACGTATTGTTATCAATATTTTTAGGATGCCTCGGTTTTTCGTGCCTTTGGGCTGTATTTGAAGCCGACAAGCAGGAAAAAAGAAGAATAGAGAGAAAACAAATATAAGATTAACAGTAAATGGAACAGTTTTCAGGTATAATAGTCGGCTTTTCATTATTTGTCATAATTTACATATCGCGCTGGGCTTGTATCAAAGGCGAATATTATTTTACAAAAAAATTCTGGATAGTTTTTTTAATCGCCGGAATTACCGGAATTTCAATTTCTTTGTTTCTGGAAAACATTATAATATCTTCAATTTCAGGTATATTCGGTTTTGTTTCATTGTGGGGCATTGGCGAAACTGTCAAACAGGAAGAACGCGTAAAAAAAGGATGGTTTCCTGAACGACAGAAAAATCATAAAAAATTTTTGCAATGATATTTCAACCTTTCTAATGTTCAATAATTACCGTAAATTTCAAAACATGCAGAATTACAGTTTATTTTACTGCAACAAACAACAAATAAAAACAGTGAAACAGATTACATATATATAATATATATATATATATTAAATATTAAAATTATGAATAAAAAAATGATTATTTTGCTTATTGTAAGCCTGTTATCAGCATACAGCTGTTTTCATAAAAAAGAAAATGCAAAAAAAATTGAATATATGTTTGGCGGAATTGTTCGTGGCGACAGAAACGAAAAAAAAATAGCGATGGTTTTCACCTCCGATGGTTACGATGATGGTTATGAAACTATTCGTGCGACTTTGAAAAAACATAACGCCAAAGGTTCGTTTTTTTTTACCGGAAATGCTTACAGAATGAACAAATTTAAAACAATAATTGACGAATTAAAAAACGATGGACATTATCTCGGTGCACATTCCGACAAACATTTGCTTTACTGTTCATGGGAAAAACGCGATTCGCTACTTGTTACAAAAAACGAATATGTTGCAGATGTGGAAAATAATTATATCGAAATGCAAAAATTCGGAATAGCCAAAACCGATGCTCCATATTATCTTCCTGCATTTGAATATTATAACGATACAATTTCAGCATGGACACGCGAACTTGGCTTGCATATTGTAAATTTTACAGGCGGCACAGGTTCAAACGCCGATTATACAGTACCGGGCATGGGAGAAAAATATCGCGACAGTAAAACCATTTACAGCAACATATTAAAATACGAAAACGAAAGCCCGGACGGACTCAACGGCTTTATGCTGCTTATACACTTTGGAGTTGATGTGGAACGAACCGACAAACTGTATAATCTTATGGATAATTTAATGACAGATTTGGAAAATAAAGGATATTCGTTTGTATCAATAACGGAATTGTTGAAATAAATAAGCACTTGCAGAAGGCAAAAATCACAGAAAATTTCATAAAAACTGAAATCAGTAAAGATTTGATAATAAGAAAAAAAGAAATAAACGTATTAAATACTGTAAATTAAAAAATCATAAATACACATGCAATTATTAATCAATGTTTTAACATTATTGTTAATTAAAAAATCCAAATTAATACTAAAACAAATTTGTAATTTTGTATATTTGCAGTTTGAAAATTAAAAATAAATAAATTAAAAATAAAATAACACATAAATTATATGAAAAAATTATATGTTTTTGTTTCTGTTTTAATAGGTATTATTGCTGTCAGTTCCTGTAAGCCGCGATTAGGCAATTCTTCAGGTGAACTTGATTCAATAAGTTACAGTATTGGCGTTATGTGGGGATATCAAGTATTGCAGGACAGACTGCAATTTATAAATATCAGCAAAGCCATAAACGCCCTGAAACAAAAAATTAAAGAACCTGTATCAGCTGAAAATAACATATATACATTGTCAATGCAATTCAGAGAATTTTTGCAAAAATCGCCGCAAAGAATGTATAACAAACAGGAAAAAAAGTATCTGACAAACATGGTTGGAGCTATCTGGGCGCATCAACTGACAGAAGCAAAAATTTTCAGATTAAATTTGAGATACACAAAACAGGGAATAAAAGATATTTTTAAAAAAGACACGGCGGCTTTGCAGATGAAAATCGAACAGTCAAGCAATTACATAATTGAATACAAACAGCGGCTTGAAAACAGAGAAAATGAAAAACGACTTGCAGAAGGTCGTGAATTTCTTGAAAAAAACAAAAACGAAGAAGGCGTTATTACAACCGAAAGCGGTTTGCAATATAAAATAATAAACAACGGAAGCGATAAAAAAACAGGTATTGGCGATACGGTATATCTTAATATCACAATAACCAAAATAGATGGCGATACAATAGAAACCAACAAAAACAAAGCATATTACGTTGCCCAAAACCGTTTAAATAAAGGTTTTTTTGAAGGATTACAACTATTTGGCGAAGGCGCGAAATTTATTTTATATATTCCCAGCGAACTTGCATTCGGCAAAAACATCGACCCGTGGATAACACAGGAAATAAAACCCAACATGGTTTTAATATACAATATTGAAATTGAAAAATTAATCAATAATAATAAAAATTCTAAATCACAAAGAAAATGAAACAAATTTTAATTTTATTTATTACCTCATTGCTTTTTACAACAATGTCGTGTGCGCAAAACACAAATAAAAAATTACAGACCGAAACAGCAAAACAAGATGCAAATCATGTATCCTATGCGATTGGCATAGATGTTGGCAGTAATCTTAAAAATCTTAATATCGAAGATTTTGATATTGATAAGTTTGTAGAAGGTTTAAAAGCCATGTATTATGACGATGGAAAAATAGACCTTGAGGCAAACAGAACGGTAATTCAAGATTTTATGACGGCAATGCAAGCCAAAAGAAATGAAAAAAACAAGGCTGAAGGAAAAGCGTTTCTTGAAAAAAACCGTAATGAACCGGGAGTTATCACAACCGAAAGTGGACTTCAATACAAAATAGAACGGGAAGGAACAGGCGAATACCCTGCAGCCGAAAGTGAAATTGAAGTTACATACAGAGGCACGCTTATTGACGGTCGCGAATTTGATGCCAATGAAAAAATAAATCTATCTCTTAATCGCGTAATCAAAGGCTGGACAGAAGGAATACAGAAAATCAGCGAAGGCGGAAAAATAAAACTTTTTATTCCGGAAGATCTTGCCTATGGCGAAAGAAGCTTTCAGGGAACTATTCTCGAACCGTATTCAACTCTGATTTTTGAAATTGAATTGTTAAAAATTATAAAAAAATAAAATAAAATAAAATGATTCTTGATATTGTTGGTAAACTTATACAAAAATTGGATATCAAATCTGGCGAAAGCGCTCGCGGACCATGGAGCATGCAAGATGCAATAATAGAAACTATTGAACAGTATCCGCGAAAGATTTGCATATCATTTTGGGGTGAGCGAATAAGCGACCTCGAAAAAGTAAAATTTGGAGATAAAATAACGGTAAGCGTAAATATAGAATCGCGCGAAGCCAGTGGAAAATGGTATACTTCAGTACGAGCATGGAGAGTGCAGCTTTCGGATGAAAATGCTAATCAACAACAAGCATCAACATCGCAATCATCTGATAATATTCAAGATATTCCATCTCCAACGACAAATGATTTTATAGATATCTCAACAAATGAAATAGATGATTTACCTTTTTAAATTAAGGTTTTTAAATTATATAATGTTGAAAAAAACCGTCTTTTCAGACGGTTTTTTGTTATTGCTAACTGCAAGGCATAGCGAAGCAGGAAACAAATTAGAATATTTGTAAGATAGTAGAGAGCCGAATTTGCCTGTTCGCCGAAAACAACAAAATTTTTGATTTTTTGCTCATGCTGCGTTTATTTTTTACTGGTGTTTGCGAGTTTCGCTTATGCTTTGGTTGTTTTTGTATCAAAGCAAAAGAAGAGAAAAAGCTTTTGTTTATATTTTGAAGGATTTTAACCAATATCTGCATAAAACTATGTATTTTTATTTATAATTTGTTGTTAGTAAACAGTTTGTACGATTATTAAGGACTACTGTATAATCGCCAAAATAAAACACACATGCTTTGCGGAAAAATAATTTGTGTGAATTATCTCAATATTTATTTATTAATTGTAAAAAAAACATGGCTTTTTTTACAGTTTTTCATAACAAAAAAAAGCAGTCTAATCCGACTGCTTTTTGCCAAATTTGAACCGCTGTTATTTGCCGGCTTGCATCTTAAATTCATCGTAAGCCCGCACAAGGTAACTTAATCCTGTTTGCGTTTTTGCAACGATTTTATTATTTACCAAACGACCTTTATATGTGTCGCCGAATTTGTCTGTTACCTGTATAACATC
>JAISOH010000078.1 GCA_031275825.1 Prevotellaceae bacterium
CCTTACCGGATTATTAGCGCAATACACATACGGACTAAGTTCGGGATATTTCTCTGCCAGCGGGTCGGGCGAGAGCCAGCGGCTTGCAAATTCCGCTTTGTAAGAATATTCGGTTGTGTCTTCTTCCAAAAACTTTATTACCTTTTTTGTCTTTGTATTAAGCAATACTGTACCAATCTGTACTGTTTCATCGTTGGTAAACGTTTCTTTATAACGTCCTTTGCTCAATGTCAACGGTTCTTTTATTCCGTATATCTTGAAAATATCCTGTCCGTAAACTGAAATGATTACGAACATAAATGTTAAGATTAATGTTGTTCTTTTCATATCGTGTGTTTTTATATTAATTCAATAATTGTAATATTTTTCCATATTTTGCCTCGTGTTCTTCTATGCGTTTTTTCTCTCGGTTCATTGTTTCGAGCCATTCCTTATATGCTTCTTCGGGCATTTCTCTATATCCAAGTTCATCTATTTTTTCATATATTTTTTTACATTCTTCAAGAAGTTCGTAAACTTTCGGATAACGTTGTTTTAAAGTTTCAAGGCTTGGTTGTCCTATTTGACTCATAATATATCCTAAACGAAATGTCTGATAATTGGATCTTGACATTAATGCCCGTAAATTTTTTGTGTCATACTTTAATATTGTGTCAACGCATCTGTTTACAAATTCGTCATATCCGTATTTTCTTGTATATCCGCCGAGCAAATCAACAAAGCAATTTGCTATGGTTTGCTTTTTCGTTTGAGGTTCAAGATAAATTCTGTTCTTTATGGCTTCGGCAGTAACAAATCCCGAACCTGTAACAAAAGCATCAGTCGTAAATCTTCCGTTAGTCAATTCAATATTATACCAGTTGCCTGTTTTGTCTTTGATTTTCACATACGAATGTAATGGAGAGTAGGCAAGATATGCTTCTGCTCCCACGGTTTCGCACATTATAAGATAAAGTAAGGGCAACGAATGGCATTGCCCGCTACGTGTAGATAACAATTTATATACAAACTGTTTTGAAAAATCGATTCGTCCGTGAGGGTCGTCAAAATCGTATTGCATCGGATATGATGTTATGGTTTTTTCCTGTAAAGGCAATTTAATTTTCAATGTATCCGCCATTATTTTAAACAGCATTATGTTTTTTGTCAGATTATTGTTCCAGTTGTATTTGTCGTTTGCTGCCTGTTGTTTTGCAAGATATATCAAATCATCTATGCTTTTATTGTATCGTGTTTTGTCAAGTATGCCTTCAAAATATGCATTCTCTACTGCAAATACGGCATCTCTAAGATTTAATTGAGTTTTACCGCGTAACATATTCGTTAATTTTTCTGCAGCCTGTCGATAATATTCCGTTCCTTCAATGTTCGACAGCGACGGTAAGTCGTACGAAATATCTCTGTTTTCATTCATAATACGAAGCAACTCTGCGTTTCTTCGTTCTGTTTCCATTCTGTCGCGTTCATACTGTTCAAGATAATTGTTTCTGTTTGGTTGGTTTTGCGGTGCAATATTGCGATTTGTTTGCTGTTCCATTTTTACAATGTTGCTGTAAGGCGAAAAGGCACTGTAAGGATTGGGCGGCTTGGGAACTTGCGGCGCCAGTGAAACAGGATTGTACTGTGCTGATAAATTTGCGCTGTTTGCAAGCAGTACAAACAAAAAAAATATATTTTTAAGACAATTGTATTTTTCCATTTTTATATTTATTAATTATTTTGTTTTCAAATATTTATATAAAAATCGTGAAATAAATTTTATCTGACACGAAAGTTTTCCACAACCTATTACTTCTGATAAATTATTCCACGCCGCAGTAGCGGCGTTCACTAACTTATTCTTGAAGTAATTAACTCTTTCGCAGAGTCAAATTTGTGGATTTTACGTGTCAAGAACGTAAGCTAAACGCTTTTTCCAATAAATTTTATAATGTGCGTATGTTTTGCCTGTTTTTTAATTCATAAGCATACAATATTTACATTACGGCGCAAAGTTATAACATTATTTTGCAATTATGCAAGTTCTCAAAAAATTTTTGCCGTTTCCAAAAAATTTATTAACTTTAAACTTTATTTGTAATGTTAATTAAACAGTTATGACATCAAGAACAACATACAAACGAACGGTACAGTTATCCGAAATTGACTTTTCGTTACGTGCAGGCATAATTTCGATGATTGGCTATATACTTGATATTGCAGGCGTTGATGCCGACAGTAAGGGATTTGGAATAAAAAAACTTAACAGTGAAAACCGTTCGTGGGTAGTATCTCGCATGGCTTTGGACTTTTACAGGCTTCCAAACAGATACGAACAGATTAACATCTCGACATGGGTGAACGATTACGGAAAATTACTGACTGTGCGAAATTTTACGGTTACGGATGAAAAAAAATGCTTGATATTCGCCGCAGTAACGCAATGGGCAATAATTGACATATCAACGCGGCAAGCTTTGGATTTAAGACATGCCGATGAATACAACAAATATCTGTGTACCGACCCGTCGCCTGTTGAAAA
Source organism: Prevotellaceae bacterium (assembly GCA_031275825.1). Taxonomy (GTDB): domain Bacteria; phylum Bacteroidota; class Bacteroidia; order Bacteroidales; family UBA932; genus JAIRKV01. The sequence goes on from JAISOH010000078.1 coordinate 2,522, forward strand.
TCCACGCAAAATTGCGGCGATTAATCCAAAAGAAACTGTAATTCACAAAGTTACATACAGCGATATTGATTTCAACCGACATGTAAATTCTTTACGCTATATCAGTCTGATGATTGACATGTTGCCGATTGAACTGCTGTCGAATCCAAATCCTTTTCACGTTGAAGTTAATTTTTTGCGCGAATCACAATATGGCGATATTCTCATAACAGGCTACGAACAATGCGAAACAAAATCGCTGTTTGAAATAAAAAACGACAAAGGCGCTGCAATTTGTCGGGCATCAATCGAATGGAACAACTGATATAAATATGGATGAACTTAAATTGCCGGTAAATACCGATAAAAAAGAACTTTACAAATATCTGACCGAACAGGTAAAGTTTCTTACAGGCAACGAAAAAAACATGATTGCAAACATGGCAAACGTCTCGGCTGCAATACGACAAACATTTGGTTTTCTTTGGGTTGGGTTTTATTTGTGCGAAAATGACAACGAGCTTGTGCTTGGTCCTTTTCAAGGCGCAATAGCGTGTACGCGAATAAAATTCGGGCATGGAGTTTGCGGCGCTGCATGGAAAGAACAACGTTCTGTGATTGTTGCGGATGTTGATAAATTTCCGGGGCATATTGCCTGCAATTCGGCTTCAAAGTCCGAAATAGTAATTCCGCTGCTTAAAAACAATAAAGTTTTTGCCGTACTTGATATTGACAGCGACAAATTAAACACTTTTGACGATATTGACAGAGCCGCACTCGAAAATATGATGACGGTAATAATAAAAAATTGAACAAAAAAATCAGCATAACAGTATTCGACAAAAAACTGTTTTAATTTCGCTGAAAATTTATTTTATCAGGTATCCGCATGATAAAGGCAAAATAAACATAGCGACATTTGAACTGACGGGATATTCATAATTTCTAACTGCTAAAAATTTAGAATATATTATCAGCCGCCGATTTTTATTGGCACATATAGATTAAATACTGTTAATTTTACTATTAATTTTCATGCTCTTACTTGATAAAAATCATATTTTACCTTGATTATTCAGATAAATCAGTATATTATCATATTATATTTTCAGAATTTTTTATGTAAAAATATCAAAATAATATTTCAATTATTTTTGCGGCGAATATGCTGTTTTTTTAATCCAATTATTTTGTTGTTAATAATTTAAATTGTCAACATGTGTTTTTCATGGCTTTATGATATATTGTTTGTCTTTTTCGCTGAAACTTTTTTTCAAAACGAACAAATGAGACCGTTGCAAAGTCGATAACGCTTAAAATAACGCGGAATGGTTTAAAATTTTGATGCATCAAATAATTATTATAATTTTGCGCTGTTATTTTGAAATAAAAATTTTGAGACAATATAAAAACATATTCACAGGCAGGTTGTACGCAATAAAGAATATATAAATACAGCGGTTTGTCATTAAAAGTTTAACAAGGAAAAGAAGATGAATACACAAATTTTGAAAAATATTTGCGAAATGAAACGCCGTTTGTTGCCCAACGACAGATTAATATTATTTGGGTCGCAGGTACGCGGCGATGCTCGACCTGATTCCGACTGGGACTTATTGCTTTTGCTCAATAAATCGAGAAAAGAACAGTCGGATGAAGATAAATCTTTTGAATTTGTGTTGATGGGTTGGGAATATGGAACATATTTAAGCATAAAAATTTTTACGAAACAGGAATGGGAAAGAGGAAAAACATTTCCATTTTATAAAAATGTTGAAAAAGAAGGAATGGAAATAAATTGACTAACAATGAGATTAACTGAGGAAGAAAGAAAAATAGTTGTACGATTCAGATTAGACAAGTCAAAAAAAACTTTTACGGAAGTTTCAATTTTAATTGATAATGCTTTCTGGCAAACGGCAGCAAACAGACTGTATTATGCCTGCTATTATGCGGTTAGCGCTTTATTGGTAGAAAATGGCATTGAAACGCAAACTCATAATGGAGTTATTAATCAATTAGGATTACATTTTGTCAGAAAAGGATTATTATCTGCTGAAAACGGGAAATTTTACAAACAAATTTTTGAACTTCGCCAAACAGGTGATTACAGCGATTGGATAAACATAGAAGAAGACGATATAAAACCTCTTATTGAAAAAGCAAAAAATTTTATACACACAATAGAACAATTAATTTTAAACAAAACAACGGAATGATAAAATAAAGAAAAAATGCGCATAAAGCGCACAAAAAAAAGACATATAAAAATAGCGTTTTGCTATATTTTGACTCTTGAAACGTGAGAAATTTCAAAAGTACAGTCAAGAATAAATAGTAAATGTTCGTAATAATGCGGACTTACTTGTTGACTGTACGGGTAAATTCTCACGACCTCAAGAGCGGATAAAAGCATACAGGAACTAATAACATGCTGATTATGAATGAAAAAAGCCCGATTTTTACAAGTGTCGGTAACAAACGAGTAACAAAACAGCCAAATTTTGACCTTTGAACGGGCTTTTGTTAAAACAAAGATATAATTTATTTTTGAAATAAATATAATTATTTTGTCAATCGCTGTAACTGATTTTGCTAAAATCATTGAACCCGATTTTTATTTCATTTATTACATTAAACTTGCTTCTCAAAAAATCAATATCTTTTTCTGTAAATCTACCTCTTTTGAGGGCTTTTAACAGCATTATTTTTGTTTCTTTGTCGATTGTATATTCCTGCTTTAATTTATTATTCATCGCTTAAATCTTTTGTTATTTCACTTATTATTAGATTTATTTGTTCATCGGTTAAGTTATCCATATTTACAGCAGTTTCAACACTCTGCATTTTGGGTAGCGTGTATTGCATAAGTTTTTCAACTACTTGCCAGCGTTCTTTTGGCTCTATCCACAATAAATCCTTTTCTAATTGCTGTCTGTTATTATCAATCAATGCAGCAATCCATGTTCTTAAATCAATTGTTATTTTATTTGGCGTTCCTTTTGCCCGTCCGCCTGTCTTTTGTGTTCCTTTTTTTCTTGTCATATCGTTTCTACTTTGTTCTATTTTAGATTAAACATTGTTTCCAAATTTGGCAACATTTACAACTTATTATTTAGGTAAATCAACTTTTTCAACGTGCATATTTTGCCACGTTGTAAATGTAGTGTCGTGTCATATTTAGAAAGTCTTAAAAATGTTGTATCTTTGCATTCAAAAAAACAGCAATGAAAAAGTACAAAGTAACACTGTCTGAAGAAGAAAAGTCTCATTTGGAGA
>JAISOH010000080.1 GCA_031275825.1 Prevotellaceae bacterium
CCGAGCCGTTTTGGAAACTGGTTGCCAATGCCGGTTGTGAAAAATGGGTCGAATCAAAAAGTTCAATGCGCAGTTTCAGCAATCTGACGACAGCCGTAAAATATGCTTTGATTGATAAGAAACCGATATATATTTCTTCACTTCGAGGAAATATATCCAAGCACAAAAATGCTGTTTCCAGATTTTTGGGAAGTATATTCAAGAACAAAAATATATTTCGCCATATTACTGCTTTTAGTTTTACAGTTCTGTAGCCTGCACAATATCCTTATATAAATCGTCTATCAATTCCAGTCCTGTGGATATTCGTATGGTATTTTGGCTTATATCCATGCTTTTGCGAGTTGTTTCGGTAAAAGTTCCGAAAATTGTACTTGCGGGGTGAATTGCCAGTGTCTTATTATCAAATAAATTTGTTGCGCGCCGTATCAGTTTCAAATTATTGATAAATCTGAATGCGGCTTCGCGCGAAGCAAGGTCAAACGTAAACATTGCGCCTGCATATTCGCCAAATTGACGCTGGCTGACAGCATAATAAGCATTATTTGACAATGCTGGATAATTTACGGATGAAACATTTGGTAATTTGCTTATCTTTTCAGCAAGATTTTTACATGTTTTAGCCGCATGTTCGTAACGAACCGAAAGCGTTTCCAGTCCTGTTGTTTGCATATATGCAACCTGCGGCGTCATACAGGCTCCCAGATTGCGATATATTTCCATTCGCATTTTAGCCGAAAAAGCCGACAGTTTTTTTTGACTTGTCAAGTAGTTCAGTTTTTTGGAATGTCGCCAGTCAAATGAATCATAATCAATTACCAGTCCACCCAAAGATGTGGCGCCGCCTGAAATATATTTGGTTGATGATACAACTTCGATATCAACTCCAAAATCGGCGGCATGAAATGCGGTGAACGGAACAACCGTAGTATCGGCAATCAAAGGTATGCCATGCTCCTTGCAAATACAAGAAAGCATGCAAAGGTCGGCGACTTCCATTTGAGGATTTGTAATTATTTCGAGAAAAAGTGCGCAAGTGTTTTTGTCGATGTTTGCTTTTATTTCATCGGGCTTTGTTAAATCGCAGAAACGCGCTTCTACATCAAAATCTTTCAAAGTAGAAGCAAGAAACGAATAGGTATTTCCAAATAAATGAGGCGAGGTTACAATATTGCTGCCGCTGTATGCTACTGTCATAAGCGTATTTACTATTGCTGCCATGCCTGAATTAAACGATATGACTTCTGCGGCATTTGTTACTGTTTTCACTCTTTGTTCAAAATATTGAACGGTAGGATTGCTTATGCGTGAATATACGTGTTCGGGCGATTTCCCTGTAAATGCCAGTTCCATTTGTTCGGCTGTTTCAAAATCGTATGCAACAGCGTGATATATTGGCATGTTTAACGAATTGTAAGCATCTTTTGCAAGATATGGAACGTGAAGCAGTTTTGTTTCGTTAGACAAACAGTGGTAATTTTCTTTTTCCATCGAGTTATTAATTAATTTTATGATAAATTGAATTTTAAAATGCCGTCAAAGGTAAATATAAATTTTATTTTGCGAAATGTTTTTGAGATACGTGAAGAAATGCAGAGAATTATTAATTCGGTCAGGATGAGCAATATTTATTACTCTTGCTGTTGTCTAACCTGTGAATGTTTTGCAGGCAAACAATAAAAAATGTTGCTGGCAGTTGTTATATCTTACACAGTTACAGGTTTCAATGGTAAACCTACCGAATGTCTTCTGTTATATTGTGAAAGAATATTTTATAAACACTAAAAAAAGCGGCAGTTTACTGCAAAAGTAAGTCTATAATTTTATCGTAATATTCTATTTCCAATTTTTTATCGTCGCGCAATAACTGTAATGTTTTTACAAGTTCTTTTTTATTGTCGATATTTTCACTGTTGCCCGAAGTAACAAGTTTTAACAACTGATAATGTTCACTGTCGGTTATGTTTTTGTTTTTATTCAATTCGTTTATTTTATTTAAAAGCGTATTTCCATCGGTTTTTACGGATGTTTCTACAGTTTTTATTTCAATCTGTTTTGGCTGTTCGCGAATTTTTTCAATTTCAACATCATTTTTTACGGCAATATTAAATTTTTGAGGTACTTTGCCTTTTGCAACTACTTCTCCATATTCAATAGCTTCGGCTATTTCACAGTCCAATATTGTTTCTTCCTTGCCGTAACCTAATGAAGCTATGACTTTTTTTTCATCATTTTCCTTATCATTTTTTGTTGTAAAATAATGAATTATAAACATTTTATAACTGTATTTCAAGTCAGCTCCGTTTCCTCCGAGAAGTCCGAAAGCATGTCGCGGTTCGTAAACATAAGTAAATTTACCTGTCGCACTTTCAGGTATTCCAAGCATAATTGTGTCTCCTTTTGAGAGCGTTATGCCGTTATTAAGTTGAAACACATTTTTTTTCAATATTCCTTTGCTGTTTGTTTGTGCAAAATTTTCAAAACAAATCAGCATAATGCTTAATAATAGAATTGATTTTTTCATATATTTTTTTTGATTGTTAAATTTCATCCGAATAATATGCTTTGGGCAGTTCGCGTAAATTGTATTGCGAAGCCATAACTTCGCCGTAAGCGCCTGCCGAACGTATTGCAAGAATATCGCCGCGTTGCGTTTCGTTAATCATTTCGTTTTTTGCAAAACAGTCGCTCGATTCGCAAATCGGACCTACAATATCATAACTTTTTTCAGCTTTTGCCGATGTGAGATTTTCGATTTTATGATATGCATGATACAGCGCCGGACGTATCAAATCGTTCATTCCGCCATCTGTTATTACAAAACTTTTTTGCCGTCCGTTTTTTACGTAAACAACTTGCGTAATGAGGCTTCCGCATTGAGCAACAATTGAGCGTCCGAGTTCAAAATGCAGTTTTTGCCCGCTGTATAAATTCAGGTTTTTATTAAATATTTCAAAATACGACTTGAAATCCGCAACAGAACTTGAATCGGGATTTTTATAGTCAATCCCCAAACCGCCGCCAATATTAAGATGCGGAAGTTTTATTCCGAACAGTTCAAAAGTTTTCTGAATTTCATTCACTCTTTTGCAAAGTGTTTCAAATACTTTCATGTCTTCAATTTGCGAACCTATGTGAAAATGAAGACTTATAAGGTTTATACTGGTCAGTGATTTTATTTTTTCAACAATTTCACTGAATTGCCATTCGCTTATTCCGAATTTGTTTTCTTCCATTCCTGTTGTTACATATTCGTGAGTATGGGCATCAACGTTGGGATTTATACGTATTGCCATATCGGCAATTTTGTTTTTTCTTGCTGCAAGAATGTTTATATTTTCAATTTCAGGCAGCGACTCGCAATTAAATGTAAAAATTTCCAAATCCAATGCTGTGTTTATTTCCCTGTCTGTTTTACCGACTCCTGCATAGGCAATATGCTTAGGATTGAATCCGCATTCGACTGCCCGTACAATTTCGTTTGCGCTTACACAATCAGCGCCAAATCCTGCTTCGCTTAATATTTGCAGAATTTTACGATTGGAATTTGCTTTGATCGCATAGTGAATTTCATATCCGAATTTTTCGGCTTCGATAATTGCTGCCTGCGCTGTTTTTTTCAGCAGTTCAATATCGTAAAAATAAAATGGCGTTTGTATTTTTTTTAATTTTTCAACGGGTATCTGATTTGACATTTTGCGGACTTTTAAATATTTTATTAATTAATTTTACAGAATTACGTTTGCAATTTTTAAACATTTTTTGCTATATTTTTCACATTGTTTCAGTTATATTATTTAACGTTGCAAATGTACATATTATTTACAAACCTGCAAAAAACGGCGAGTTTTTACTGTCTTTTTTTATGTTGACAATTTCCTGTTTGCTTTTGGTTGTTAACTCAGAAAAGAGTAGTACCTTTGCCGAAAATTTACAAGACATATAAATTCTATATTATGATGTTCAGTGAACGAATAAAACAGTTACGCGAAGAACAGGGACTGCCATTGCGTAAGTTGGCGGCAGCATTGGATATTGACACTGCCTCTTATTGCAAAATAGAAAAAGGCGAACGCAGAGCAAGGAAAGAGTATATTTTTATTATTGTCGAACTTTTACAAGCCGATTATGAAGAACTGCTCAAACTTTGGCTTGCCGACCAAGTATCGGCGGTTGTGGCAGATGAAGAACGATTGTCGAATGAGGTTTTTAAGATGGCAAAAGAAAATTTGAAAAATAAATATGACAAGAAAGTATAAAAAACCAACAAAGAAAGTCAAACTTGCAGAGCAGGGTAATATGTTGCAGAGCATTTGGCAATTGCACACCGATGTTCAGGAACAGATACTACGCTTGCGTTCTGTACCTGTAAAAGTTTTACCCGAATCGGCGAAAGTTGTTGGCGAAAAACTATACTTGACAGTTGATGAGAATGAAAAACAAATAAGATTGTTGATGAAATCGCCTCTGCTTTCAAAATAGATACGAATGAAATAAATACAGATAACGGTTTTTTCTTTTCAGATACTAATGTAGTGTCGTGTCATATTTAGAAAGTCTTAAAAATGTTGTATCTTTGCATTCAAAAAAACAGCAATGAAAAAGTACAAAGTAACACTGTCTGAAGAAGAAAAGTCTCATTTGGAGA
>JAISOH010000088.1 GCA_031275825.1 Prevotellaceae bacterium
TCTCCAAATGAGACTTTTCTTCTTCAGACAGTGTTACTTTGTACTTTTTCATTGCTGTTTTTTTGAATGCAAAGATACAACATTTTTAAGACTTTCTAAATATGACACGACACTACATGAAATTTAAACAGATTATCAGTCCTTTTTGTTTGCCAGTTCTGTTCTTATTTTTTGTTCAAGTTCATCGGCAAGTTCGGGATTGTCGTAAAACAATTGTTTTACGGCATCGCGACCCTGTCCTAATTTTGCATCGTTGTAGCTGAACCATGAGCCGCTTTTTTTTATAATTCCCATTTCAACTCCGATATCAATAATTTCTCCGACTTTTGAAATTCCTTCGCCAAACATTATGTCAAATTCGGCTTTGCGAAAAGGCGGCGCAACCTTGTTTTTTACAACTTTCACACGTACACGGTTGCCTGTAACATCTTCGCCATCTTTCATCTGCGTAACGCGGCGAATGTCCAGACGCACCGAAGCGTAAAATTTAAGTGCATTGCCGCCTGTTGTTGTTTCGGGATTTCCAAACATTACACCTATTTTTTCGCGTAATTGATTTATAAAAACGCAACATGTGTTGGTGCGATTGATATTTGCCGTAAGTTTACGCAATGCCTGCGACATTAAACGGGCTTGCAAGCCCATACGCGAATCTCCCATATCGCCTTCTATTTCAGCTTTCGGCGTGAGCGCTGCCACCGAGTCGATAACAATCACGTCAATTGCTCCGGAGCGAATAAGATTATCGGCTACTTCGAGAGCCTGTTCTCCGTTGTCGGGTTGCGAAATCAGCAGAGTATCAACTTTTACGCCAAGTTTTTCGGCATAATTTCTGTCGAAAGCATGTTCGGCATCTATTATTGCGGCAATGCCTCCGGCCTTTTGTGCTTCGGCAATTACGTGAATCGCAAGAGTTGTTTTTCCGCTTGATTCGGGTCCGAAAATTTCAACTACTCTTCCGCGTGGAAATCCGCCAATGCCAAGAGCATGGTCGAGACCTATCGAGCCTGACGAAATAACCAAAACATCGGCTACCGGTTTGTCGCCCATTTTCATTATTGTGCCTTTCCCGAAATCTTTTTCAATTTTATCAAGAGTTGCTTGCAGCGCTTTCATTTTATCGCTATTGATATTTTGCGCTTCTTTTTCTTTTGCCATATTTTATTATATTTACCTTTATTTTAATTTTTAACCTATTATCTGTTCCGTATGATTTTTTGTATTAACTTTTTCGATAATATTTTCTATAATTCCGTTTTCATCAATAATAAATGTTGTTCGTAAAGTTCCCGTATATGTTTTTCCCATAAACTTTTTTTCGCCCCAAACTCCGTAATCTTCAACAATTTTTTTATCAATATCGGCAATCAGGCTGAAAGGCAGCGAATATTTTTCGGTAAATTTTTGATGAGATGCAAGGCTGTCTGTGCTGACTCCAACGATTTCATATCCCTGCTGCAAAAAACGCGCATAACCATCGCGCAGGCTGCAAGCCTCAGCCGTACAGCCCGAAGTGTTGTCTTTGGGATAAAAATACAATACCAATTTTTTGCCTTTGAAGTCGGCAAGTTTTACTGTTTTTCCGTTTTGGTCTATACCCGAAAAATCGGGCGCTTTGTCGCCTTTATTCAGTTTTTGCATAAAAAATCATTTTAATCGGTAAAGGTACAAAATAGATTTGTATAAACAAAAATTTTTGATGCCTCTATTTTTTGTCGGCAAGTTAATTTATTTATTTTAAGCATTATATGTTTGTATATGATATTGAAAATTATGAAATATTCAGTTTAGATTTGACGAATGTGCGGTAATATTCAAACTGTCAGAATAAATAATTGTCTCTTTGCAGTCAAAAAAACAGTAATCAATGAAACGGTTTGTTTTATGTTTAAAAAAAGTTAAAATGAAATTTTATTTTTGATATACAGCGAGTTATATGATTTGCGCATATATAATTGAGATACGTTTTTAAAAGGATGAACAAAATTACATAAATACGCAACCGGTTTTGTTTAGTAAATAGAAAGGTGAAATAAGGCTTGTTTTATAAATCCAAACTCAATTTTAACCAAGTTTTAATTTGTTACTTTTATTTGCCATTTTAATTTGAATTTGTAATATCGTATTTACGCTATTTTGAGTAAATATCGTCTGTTTTTAACAAATGAATAAAATATTAATATGCTCATTTACAGTTAATTACATTTTATTTTTATGCTGTTTAATTAAAAATAACATTTTATTTTTGCTTATTACAATAAATATAAATTAACTTTGTGTTTAAAAATAATTTTCAACTTGAATAATGATTCGTTTTTGTAACATATATTATTTATTAAGGAAGATAGTTTCTTGCAAATGGACAGAGAATACCGAATGTATCAAATGTTTTTTTCTTCCAATATGCCACGGCGGATGCGCGTGGTATAAAGTTAGAAATTTGCGACAAAACGGTAAATATAATTTATGTCAGGTATTTAATGATGATGAAGGGTTAAAAAAATGTCTGGAAATATATTATAACAGAAAAATTGAACAGGAAACCAAGCAGATATGAAAAAACAGATACTTGTATTTATTGCCTTATTGTTTGCTGTAAGTGCAAATTCTCAAACAATCACAGGAACTGTAGTTGACGAAAACCAAAAGCCGATAGAATTGGTAGATATTATTCTGCGTACAGCCGACAGTATTTTTATTGAAGGCACAACAACCGGCAAAGCAGGTAAATTTCAATTAAATAAAAATACAGATACACTTATAAAACGTTTAACATTCAGTTTTACGGGTTATCAAACCAAAACAATAAATGTAGTTGGCGGAAACGTTGGAGAAATACTGCTTTTGCCTGATGCCGAAGCATTGCAGGAATCTGTTGTATATGGCAGCAACACAGTGTTTAAAGATGGTAAACGTATAATTACGCCCACTGCCGAACAGTCAGAAAAATCGCCTACGGGATTTATTCTGCTTGATAATTTTGATTTACCGCGATTGAATGTTGATATTGTAAAAAACTCTATTTCCATATTAGGTGGCGGTGCGGTAGCATTGCTTATTAACGGGCGAGAAGCCGACAGAGAAGAAATAATATCTATAGATGCTAAAACAATAAAAAATGTTGAATATTCGGATATGCCTACTGCGCGTTTTCCGACAGCATCTGTTATTCTTAATTTTATAGTGGAACAACCTGTAAAAGGCGGTTCATTTCTTGCCGATTTGACAAACGGACTGACAATGATTTATGGCGAAGATATTTTTTCTTTAAAACTCTATAATGGAGCATCTCAATTTTCTGTATGGTATATGCCTCAATTCAGAGATTTAAAATCACAATGGCGCGACAACGAAGAAACATTTAATCTTTCGGGAGGAACTGTAAATCGCAAAGAATTGGGAGAACCTGCGCGATTCAGATATTTAAGGAATAATATCAGATTACGTTATAATTATTTTAAAAATGACAGAATGTTTGATGTGTCGCTGTCGGGCGAAATAATAAATTTTCCCAATGATGATTTCAAAAGTCAGTCAGTAACAAGTACAAGTTTGGATACATTATTCATGACAGATAATTCATGCAATACAGAGTTTACACCCCGTTTGCGTCTTTACTATCAGGAACCTTTGGGCAAAAATCAAATGCTGTATGCGAGCCTTTCGGGCGGATATTTTCAACGCAATTATAAGCGAGATTATCAGGAGCGGTTGAGTGATAATACTGTTGAAAATTATTTTTATTCGGATGTTGATGAAAAACAACAGGCGTATAATGCATCCTTATCTTACGAAAACATAATTGATATGGGAAAGTCGGAATGGAAAATGAATTTTAATGCGGCATTAAAACACAATTATACAGCAACAAAAAATGTTTATAACAATGCAGTAAAAAACACATCTTCCGAAATAGATGTAAATAACAGCCAGTTAGGAGCATCTGTGATATTTTCAAAAGGTAAATCATATTATAGTATAGGAAGCACCTTATACAGAAACCAACATTCGGTAAGCGATATTAACGTTACTGATTATAATTTGTATGTTGGACTATCGGGAAGATATGTTTTTTCGGAAGCAAACAGTTTATATTCGGATTTTATGATTTCGTATAACAGAAATCCATCATTATCCGATTTAAGCAATGTTGACCAGTTTATTGACTCTTTACAAATTCGTCGTGGAAATCCATATTTAGAAACTCCAAAATTATATCAAGGCACAATTCGGTATGAATTTGAAATTCCAAAATTATTTATATACGTCCAAACCAAGTATTCATATACCATAAAACCTGTAATGGAAAGTTCTTTTTTAGAAAATAATTATATTATAAGAACGATTGAAAATCATAAAAGTTTCCGCATTTTTTCTTCATATATTTTGATTAATACATCAAGATTATGGGATATGCTCTCATTTAGAATTTGGGCAGAAATGGCAAAATATTTTAGTTATGGAAATACGTATAAACATGCAAACGATATTTATTCTCTTTATGGAAGAATTAATTTTAGATACAAAAAATGGCAATTAATATATGAAATATGGAGCAGAGACAGCGATATTTTTTGGGGCGAAACTTTGACAAAAAGTGAAAGTGGAGACAAAATTTCATTATTTTATGTAACACCTAAATTTTATATGGGAATAGGATGTTTTAATCCTGTTTTTGCTCAATCGCGTATGAATGCACAAATAAATTATTCTGCAGTTGCTCCATATACAAGATACGAATACATGGATACATTTAAGCGAGGTAAGGGAATATTCATAAAATTTGTAAAAACATTCAAATGGGGAAAACAGAAAGATGATGTAAATGTTAATGTAAGCGACGAAACAACAAAATCAGCAATTTTGAAAGGCGAGAAATAAATAAAACACATGAAATTCATCAAACAGCAGGATGCAATGGACTGCGGCGCAACATGTCTGCAAATGGTAGCACAGCATTATGGGCGCACATATTCGCTTGAAACATTGCGCACATATTCTCACATTGCCAAAGATGGTGTTTCGCTGCTTGGCATAAGCAGGGCGGCAGAGCGCATTGGCTTTCGCACCGTTGGCGGACGCCTGACATTGGATGCTCTTGTGCAAAAAGCAATATTGCCGTGCATAGTTCACTGGGATCAAAATCATTTTGTTGTTATATATAAAATAAAAAAGAAACGTGGAAAATATATTATTTATGTTGCCAATCCGGGCATCGGCATGCTCGAATATTCGCAGGAAGAATTTTGCGAACACTGGTTAAGCGCCAAAACCAACGGCGAAGACAAAGGTATAGCGCTGCTGCTTGAACCTTCCAATACTTTTTATGAAACGCAGAAAGAAGTTGTTATAAACAGGCGAATAAAGTTTTTATCTAAATATTTTCTCAAATACAAACGTTTTTTTGTTCAACTTGCATTAGGCTTACTGTTTGGCAGTTTGCTGCAACTTATATTTCCATTTCTCACACAGGCAATTGTAGATACGGGTATTTCAGGCAAAGATTTGGGTTTTATATGGCTTGTGCTTATTGCTCAACTTATGCTGCTGTTTAGCCGTACGGTGATTGATTTTATACGCCGCCGCATACTGTTGCACATAAGTACGCGCATAAATATTTCATTAATTTCGGATTTTCTGATAAAACTAATGAAACTGCCAATGAAATTTTTTGACACAAAACTGCTTGGCGATTTGTTGCAGCGTATCGATGACCACAGCCGCATAGAACGTTTTCTTACGGCGCAAACTTTAAGTCTTCTGTTTTCCATATTCAGTTTTTTTATTTTCGGAATAGTGCTGTTTATCTACAATCTTAAAATATTCCTTGTTTTTATTGCAGGCAGCATTTTATACGGCGTATGGATTATGATTTTTCTAAAAAAACGCAGAATACTTGATTATAAATATTTTGAACAGCAGGCAAAAAATCGCAACATTGTATATCAATTAATCAACGGCATGCAGGAAATAAAACTTCAAGGCTGCGAACAGCGTAAGCGTTGGGAATGGGAAGACATACAAGCCGATTTGTTTGATGTAAATATGCAATCGCTGTCGTTACAACAAAATGAAGAAGCAGGAAGTATTTGTATTAACGAACTTAAAAATATAATAATCACGGTACTTGCAGCAGCAGCAGTAATCAGCGGAGAACTTACGCTTGGCATGATGCTTGCCATACAGTACATCATTGGTCAACTCAACAGTCCTGTCGAACAAATAATGAATTTTGCATACCAGTGGCAGGATGTAAACATAAGTCTTGAGCGAATGAGCGAAATACATACGCGTAAAAACGAAGAAAATGAATGCAGAAATATAACCGCAATAAAAAATAACGATATTTTAATTGAAAATCTTTGTTTCAAATACGATGGCGCTCGCTCCGACTATGTTCTTAAAAATATAAATATAAAAATACCACAGGCAAAAATTACCGCTATTGTAGGAGCAAGCGGAAGCGGCAAAACTACTCTCGTAAAACTTCTTTTGGGTTATTACAGTCCGAATGAAGGAAAAATAACGGTTGGCGGCGACAATCTCGAAGACATTAATCTTACATGGTGGAGAAAAGAATGTGGCGCAGTAATGCAGGACGGATATATTTTTTCCGAATCAGTTGCCCGTAACATTGCCGCTTCGGACGAAAAAATAGACTTGAACCGATTGCGCGAAGCGGCTCAAATTGCCAATATTGCCGGTTATGTTGAAACTTTGCCTCTGGCATACAATACAGTTATAGGTCAGGATGGACAGGGAATAAGTCAGGGACAGCATCAGCGTATTTTAATTGCGCGCGCAGTTTACAAAAATCCGCAATTTTTGTTTTTTGATGAAGCCACAAATGCTTTGGATGCAAATAATGAAAAAATTATAGTCGAAAATCTTAATAAATTTTATAAAGATAAAACGGTAATAATAGTAGCGCATCGTTTAAGCACCGTCAAAAATGCAGACCGGATAATAGTTCTGAATAAAGGCGAAGTTGCAGAATACGGAACTCACGAAGAACTTGCGCTACGAAAAGGAAAATATTATGAACTTGTTAAAAATCAACTGGAACTGGGAAGTTAATTTATGGCAAATGAAGATAAAAATATAGAATTGCGAAGCGAAAAAGTGCGAAATATTACAGGAAAAATTCCGTCTGTTTTTATCCGCTATGGTATCGGTATTGTTGCTTTAACTTTGCTTGTGCTGCTTATAATATCTTTAATTGTTCCATATCGTGAAATTGTAAATTTATCAATAACATTTTACAGCGAACCAAATACTGAACTGATAAAATCTCCACATTCGGGAACTGCCATAATTGATACCGCAGGCTTGCAAAAAGACAGTGTACAGGTATATATACAAACAAAAAATAATATTTATGCAATTTACAGACATGCAGCAAAAAATATTTTATTTTCCGTAAAAAACAGACAATTTGTCGATAAAAATGAAATACTTTTTATAATCAATCCTGGTGATAATTTTAAAATATTCGGAATAGCAGATATTACAAAAAATGATTCAAAAAAGATAAAAACAGGTCAAGCCGTAAACATAATTGCCGTTGACGATATAAATATTCAAGGCGTAATTTCCGATATTTATGCAATTAATCCCGAACAAAGCAAATACAGACTGAAAATCAGTATTGATAGAACAGATAAAATTTATTTCGATTCAAAATATGAGGGAAATATTGTGATTTCAGAAAAAACTTTATTTTATAAAATATTCAACTAATTGTTACATTTACTAATTGAACTTATTCAACGCATGTGTTAAAATTTTATTGTGTTTTTAATATTTCTACCGCTTTTTCAATTGTTTCTGTAATATTATTTTCCTGTTTTTGTTGCTTTCATAAATAAAATCTTTAAGGCTTTTGCTGTTGATTGCCGAAAAGTCGCCGACAATGCCTGTTTTGAGATTATACATTGTAAATTTCTGTAATATTTCTCCAATGAAACCGGTTTTCAAATTAAAAAATTCAGGGTTTAAGTGTTTTCGTTCAATAATCAATTTGTCGCAGTTTGATTGAAAGTATTTGTTTTCAATCAGTTCCAATACATCAAACTGTATTTAATGCTGTATTTTTATCGGAATGGCTATATTTTTGTCTAAAAACTTAAATTCCATAAATTTTGTATTTACAGATTGAATTTAACAACGTCTGAAAAATAAACTTATGTATGACAATCAGTGCAAAATCGAATTTTTTACACTGTCATTATTTCCTTTTCTTTCTTTTCTAAAACCCTGTCGATTTTTTTGTTTATTTCTTCGGTTATTTTTTGAATTTCGGTTTCAAAATCTTTTGCAAAATCTACAGAAAGTCCATCTCTTTGAAGTTTTTTTATTGATTCAATAGCGTCTCGGCGCAGGTTGCGAACTGCAACCCTGGCATTTTCGCTTTCGGCACGCGTTTTCTTCACAAGTTCTTTGCGGCGTTCTTCTGTCAGTGGAGGAACGTTTATGCGAATTGCTTCTCCGTTGTTTTGAGGATTAAATCCTATATTTGCAACGAGAATTGCTTTTTCAATCACGGGAATCATTGATTTTTCCCATGGCTGAATATTTATCGTTCGCGCATCGGGAGATGTAACGCTTGCTACCTGACTGATTGGTACTTTTCTGTCATAATAATGCACTTCGATATTTGCAAGCATTGAAGGATTTGCTTTTCCTGCCCTTATTGAAACAAGTTCGTTTTCGAGAAAATCGACTGCTTTTTGCATTTTGTTTTTAGTTGTCTCAAGTGTTGCTTTTGCTTTTGATTCCATATACTGTATTTTTTAATTAGTATTATTATATGTTTAATTTTTTACTGTTGTTCCTGTTTTTTCGCCGTTTATGATTTTTAAAAGATTTCCTTTTTCATTAATATCGAATACTATTACGGGCAAATTATTTTCTTTGCAAAGAGTAAATGCGGTTAAATCCATTATTTTAAGATTTTTGCTGTATGCTTCATCAAAAGTTATTGTATCGAATTTTGTTGCCGACCTGTCAATTTCAGGATCGGCTGTATAAATTCCGTTTACTCGCGTTCCTTTAAGTAAAACATCGCATTTGGTTTCAACAGCGCGCAACGCAGCCGCCGAATCGGTAGTAAAAAACGGATTGCCTGTGCCTCCTGCAATTATTACAGCATATCCGGCATTCATGTATTCGATAGCCTTGTCGCATGAATAATATTCACCTACAGGTTCCATGCGTATTGATGTAAGCACTTTTGCTTTTTGCCCTGCTGATATTAATGCAGACTGAATTGCAATACTGTTGATTATCGTTGCCAGCATTCCCATATAATCGCCTTTTATACGGTCAAATCCACGCTTTGTTCCGTTTAATCCGCGAAAAATATTCCCTCCGCCGACAACAATAGCAATCTGCGTATTATTTTGTGATGCGGTTTTAATATCTTCTGCATACTGCAAAAGAATATTTTCGTTAATACCGTATTTATCCAAACCTTGTAGAGCCTCGCCGCTCAATTTCAGCAATATCCTTTTATACATTTTGACAGGCATTTTTTTGCGTAAAATTAATGTATTTTTCAAAAAGTAGCATAAATTTCGGATAATAAAAATCAAAAAAAATGTAAGCATCAAATGCTTTACATATATTTTTATCTGAAAGTCAATAAAATACATTGATGCTGTCAAACATGCTTACACCGAAAAAAATTACTGAAATTTTTGTATTGCATACGATTTCTGCAAATAATTTTCAAAAGAAGTAAAAAATCAAAAAAAATGTCAGGAAATGGTAAAAGTGTGCATAATGTCCGGTAGCAAAATTATTACTGTTTTAATACCGTATTGCTTTGGAAGTTTCAAAAATGAGCCTTTATTTTCTTTCTCGCAGAATTTTTGCATGAAATTACAATTAATTATATTCGACATTGAAATTTTTCATATCAATTGTATGTTTTTTAAAATAATATGTGAAGATACGGAATTTCAATATTTTTATCCTTAAAATATAATTGCAATATATTAATAATAAAATAATTATATAGACAAAATGCAATTTTTTGACATGTGGAAAAGGTCAGATATAAAACAAAACAGCAGAATATGATACAATTTAAAAATATAACATTGGATGACAAGGAAATTGTACAATCGTTTACGCTTAAACAGTGGCGACGAAACTGCGAATTATCGTTTGCAAATTTATTCAGCTGGTCGTTTATGTACGGCACGCAATATGCCGTTGTAAACGACTTTTTGCTGATGCGTTTCTTTTACAACGGCGAACTTGTTTACATGATGCCTATCGGCGAAGGGAATTTGAGACATGCGCTGAATGAAATAGTTGATGATGCAAAATCAATGCAAAAACCTTTCAGAATAGAAGGCGCATGTAAAAATATGTGCGCCGAACTTGAAGAAGCCATGCCAAAAACATTCAAATATTCGGTAAATCGGAAATATTCGGATTACATTTACTTGCGCGAAAATCTTGTAAGTCTAAAAGGCAAAAAACTGCAGCCTAAACGAAATTTCATTAACAGATTTATAAAAAATAATGATAATTACGAATATAAAACCCTTACTCCGGACTTGGTTGACGAATGCATAGAACTTGAAAAATTGTGGTACAACAAAAACGTAACTGCCGAAGAACGCGATGCATTATCGGCTGAACGCACGGCGCTGACTTTGGCTATAAACAACATGGAAGCACTGGATTTGTTGGGCGGCGTATTGTTTGTAAACGGAAAAATAACGGCATTTTCTTACGGAAATCCAATAAATTACGACACTTTTGACATTTGTATCGAAAAAGCCGACAGAAATATCGAAGGCGCTTATACAATGATAAATAACATGTTTGCAAAACATATTCCCGAACAGTATATTTATATCAACAGAGAAGAAGACCTTGATATTCCCGGTTTGAGAAAAGCAAAATTATCATATCAGCCCGAAATGATTCTGGAAAAACACAGAGTGCAGTTGGCAGATGACATTTGAAAACAACGCATTTACAGGCATTTATTGCAAAAATGAATTATAACGGTATTAATATCAAACAGGCAAAACAGCAGAAGTTAAAGGAATTGGCAATATCGCTTTATAAACTTTGTTTTGATGATGACGAAAAGTTTGTAGATTTTTATTTCAGTAAAAGATATACCGAAAAAAATCATTTTACAATATTTGAAAATAACAGTCCCGTTGCAGCTTTGCAGGTAATTCCATATACAATGACTTTTTTTGATGCAAAAATAGATTTGGCGTATTTATCGGCAATTTGCACGCATCCCGATTTTCGCAAACGCGGATTAATGAAAAAACTTTTGGAAAAGACTCACAGACAACTGTTTGCTGACGGTATTTATGCAGCATTTCTCATTCCTGCCTATTTATATCTGTTTGATGTTTATGAAAAAAATGATTACCAAACAATATTTTATCATACAAAAACATCGATAAACGCAGGTAATTACTGTTTCAACAACGATTATAAAATATATGAATATCCGGAAGCAAACAAACATGATGCATTTAAATATTTTGACCGTAAAATGAGCGAACGCAACTGCTGCATACAACATTCATTCAGCGATTTTGAAATTGTATGCGAAGATATTTACAACAGCGGCGGCTTGATATTAATTGCCGAATACAAAAACAAAATCGCAGGAATATCATTTGTGTTGCAAACAAACAATAACACTGTAGTTAATGAACATTTTGCCGAAACGCATGAAATATCTGATAATCTGATAAAAACAATATCAAGAAAAATCGAAACAAATAAATTGCTCCGTATTGGCATTCCTCAACAAAAACATTGCGAACCTTTAGGTATGATAAGAATAATATCTGTTGAAAAAATGTTACGGCGTTATGCTGAAAAACATCGCTGCTGCAACAAAACAATTTTTGTGAAAGACAGTGTAATTGCCGAAAACAATGGCTGTTATACAATATCAAATGCGGAATGTATAAAGCTGCCGCTTGAAAATTCGCATAATGCATGGAATATCTCCCGACTTGCACAATTTATTTTTGGCGGACAAACGCCGTATATGAGTTTAATGCTAAATGAATAAATCCAGATAAAACGCATATTTTGAAGTAAATAAAAAAATGTTTTTTTATTGCATAAAATAAATCTATTTGTTTACGGCTTGCTGCATTATATCACATTTACCATCGAATTAAAACATATTAACAATATTTTGTATTGATTATTAATTAAAATTTTGATATTTCATACAAAACAATTACTTTTGCATAAACATATTTTGAATATGTTTATTATTTATAAACCATTAAAAAAATTTTTTATGTTACAAATTATTAAAAAATCATTATTGTTGTTGGCATGTTTTGTTATTGCCAATAATGTATTCGGACAGCAGGAAATTTGTGTTACAATTCCGCAAGTTCAAAATGTTGAAAGTGTTTCTGCCGGTGATATTAATTGCACTGGCGGTGATGTTGCTCTGAATCTGTTAGTTGAAGAGAATGTTCTTTCCGATAATTTTATTGACGAAGTTAATAGAGTACTGAAAGATGCAGGAATTGACTATATCAATGCAGCAGGAACAGCGCCATTTTCAAGCATCACGCTTACTTTCAACGAAAATTATACGGATAATCCCGATGTAAAAAACACTCGAACAATAATTTTTATATCGGAATCTCAAAATTGCAACATTGGGATAAAAGTATCGCAGGAAAGTTGTAACAAATAATAGAACTGCAAGTTCAATAAAAAACTGTCTTTTTTAAAAGGCAGTTTTTTTATTTTATATAGAATACAGTCGAAAATTTCAATTATATTAAAATTAAATTATTGATTTTTAATTTTATAAATCATAATTATTTATAAAATTTTATTATACTTTATATAAATTATGAAGTCTTTTGCAAATTTTTCACCGTAAAACAGACAAGGGCAGGTTATCCTCCCTATCCTTGCATTTTTATATGTTCAAAAAATTATTTTCCGGCAAATCGCTCGGTAAGCAATGGAATTATTTTATGAACATCTCCTACGATGCCCAAATCGGCAGTTTGAAATATCGGCGCATACTTATCCTTGTTTATGGCAATTATAAATTCCGACTCTTCCATTCCTGCCAAGTGCTGTATTGCGCCTGAAATTCCGCAGGCAAGATACAGAGACGGTCTTACCGTTTTTCCTGTCTGTCCCACTTGACGGGCATGTTCCATAACGCCTGCATCAACCATAGCTCGCGATGATGAAACTTCCGTTTTTCCTCCTATTGCAGCGGCAAGAGCCCGAAGTTCGTCAAAGCCTTTTTCGTTTCCAACTCCTCTGCCTCCCGAAATCAATATTTTTGCTTCGGTAATGTCAATCATATCTTTTTTTTCTTTTACCGTTTTGATTATACGTACACGGAATTTTGACTTGTCGAAATTAATTGATATTTTTTCCGTTTTACCTGTGCGTGATTCGTCTTTTTCGTGAGATCGCATAACACCCGGACGCACTGTTGACATTTGCGGACGATGAGCGCTGCATAGTATTGTAGCCATAAGATTTCCTCCAAATGCGGGACGTGTCATCAACAGTTCGCGGTTTTCGGATATTTCGAGTTTTGTGCAGTCTGCCGTAAGTCCCGTTGCCAGACGCGCCGAAAGACGGGGTCCCAAATCGCGTCCTGTGGTTGTTGCGCCGATAAGCACTATGCCCGGTTTTCGCTGGTTTATTATTTGACAAACTGCCTGCGTATAAGGTTCTGTATTATAATGTTCAAGTTCTTTGTCGTCTGCGCAAATCACGGCGTCGGCGCCATAGGCTATCAGTTCGTTTGCATGGTTTTCGATATTGTAACCTGGTAAAACAGCTACAACTTTTTCGTTCAGGCTGTCAGCCAAATCCCGTGCTTTACCGAGCAGTTCAAAGGCTACGTTTTGAATCTTTCCTTCGCGCTGTTCAACAAAAACATAAACATCTTTATATTCTGAAATATTCATTTTGCGTTTTTATTTTAATAATTTATTAAATGATGTATTTTTCTTTCAATTTACTCATAATTATACCTGCGGCTTCTTCGGCGTCTACTTCAAACATTTCGCCTGCCGCTTTTACTCCTCGCGTAAATGCTTTATGCACTCTTGTCGGCGAACCTTTTAGTCCTACTTTACTTTCGTCAATTCCAATTTTGTCGAATCCCCATATTTCAATTTCTTTATCGTAAGCTTCAACGATTCCGCGTACTGACATGTAGCGAGCTTTGTTTGCCGAAGCCAAAACTGTTACCAGGCAAGGTGCATCAACTTCAATAATTTGATAGCCATCTTCCGTTGATTTTTTAATTGTAAAAGTTTTTTCGCCATCGTATTCAAGGTTTTCGAGATATGTAACCTGAGGCAGGTCAAGATGTTCTGCTATTTGAGGTCCAACCTGTGCAGTATCGCCATCTATTGCCTGACGTCCCGTAATTATAATATCAAATTTTAACTGGCTTAAAACTGCCGCCAAAGTATTTGATGTTGCCAAAGTGTCGGCGCCTCCGAGTTTTCTATCGGTAACAAGAATTGCTTTGTCTGCTCCCATAGCAAGTGCTTCGCGCAAAATATCTTCAGCCTGAGGCAATCCCATTGTTATAGCGGTAACATGAGCATTGTATTTGTCTTTTAATTTTAACGCTTCTTCCAAACCTCCCTTATCGTCGGGATTCATGATGCTTGCAACGCCATCGCGGATAAGCGTTCCCGTTGTCGGATTAATTTTTATTTCTGTTGTATTGGGAACCTGTTTTATACATACTATTATATTCATCTTATTATGTTTTGTTAATTTTGGGTATAGTGTATTCAATATAAAATGTCAGATATTACATTACAAACCTGATATTTATTATTTTAATAATGCGCCGGCAATAACCATGCGTTGTACTTCGGAAGTACCTTCGTATATTTCGGTAATTTTTGCATCTCTCATCATTCGTTCTACCGGATATTCGCGAGTATAGCCGTAACCGCCGTGAAACTGTACGGCTTTTGTAGTAACTTCCATTGCTGTTTCGGCGGCAAAAAGTTTACACATCGATGCTGCATCCGAATATGGGATATTATTGTCTTTTTTGAATGCAGCCGAGCGAACAAGCAATCGGGATGCATGAATTTTGGTTGCCAAATCGGCTATTTGAAACTGCGTATTCTGGAATTTACCTATATTTTTGCCGAATTGTTTGCGTTCTTTGACATATTTTACTGTTTCGTCCATTGCGCCCTGTGCAATTCCCAATGCCTGTGAAGCAATGCCTATACGACCTCCATCAAGAGTTTTCATTGCAATGGCATATCCGCCACCGATTTTTCCCAGAAGATTTTCTTTGGGAAGAATGCAGTTTTCAAATATCAGTTCGGCAGTTGCAGAACCGCGAATACCCATTTTCAGTTCTTTTTTGCCAAAGGAGAATCCGGGCGTTCCCTTTTCAACAATAAAAGCCGAAATTCCTTTTATACCTTGTGATTTGTCGGTCATTGCAAATATTACATAAACATGTGCATAACCGGCATTGGTAATAAAAATTTTATTTCCGTTGAGAATCCATTTATCGCCATCTGCTACAGCCATTGTTTGCTGAGCTGCGGCATCTGTTCCTGCATTTGGTTCGGTAAGACCGAAAGCGCCGATATATTCTCCGGATGCCAATTTGGGAATATACTTTTGTTTTTGATCTTCGCTGCCATGTTCCAAAACAGGAACAAGACATAGCGATGTGTGAGCCGAGACAATAACTCCTGTTGTTGCGCACACGCGCGACAGTTCTTCAACGGCAATCGAATACATGATATTGTCGCCGCCTGCGCCGCCGTATTGCGCTGGTACCGGTATTCCCATTATGCCTGTTTTCGCCATTTTTTCTACTGTTTCAATCGGGAAACGTTCCTGTTCGTCGATTTCGGCAGCAAGCGGTTTCACTTCTTTTTCGGCAAAATCGCGTATCATTTGCTGAAAAAGTTTCTGTTTTTTGTTTAGATTAAAATCCATACTTTAAAAAAAATTGTTTTACTCTCGTTTATAATTCATTTCAGTCTGTCTGTTGCAAATACATTGCTTAAGCCGCTGCAAAGATAATATTTTATAAATAATGCTAATGTAATTACCGTATTTTTCTAATGCAAAAGCATAATTAAACACAGATGCTTTTTAATTAATAGCATATTGAGTTGAGGAAACGGCTAATCGGCAGTTAATTCATTTTCATGTATTAATATTTGTTTAATACAGCAAATACATCAGGTTATTATGTTATTTTATGTTGCTGTTTTAATTTTTTCAACAAGTTAACAATATAAAAATTCGATATGATTATTTTTAATTTTTAATTCTTAACTGACCTATTTTGTAGCCTTCTTTTTTAAGTAAATTCAACAAGCCGTCGTCGCCCCAGAGATGCGCCGAGCCTACAATTATAAATTCAATATTGTCATCTTCGATGTATTTTTTTATTTTTGGCAACCATTTATAATTTCTATCTGAAAACATTGCCTTGTAAACGCTCGAATATTTTTGTTTCATTTCCTGTATTTCCGCTTCTGCTGTTGCTTTTCCCTGCCGCCATTCGTCAATCAATTTTGAAAATACATCTTCGTAATCCAGTTTTTCCAAATCATTAAGCGAATATGTCAAAAATTCATCAATATCAAAAGGCAAATTACAAATCATGTCTATTTGAAAATCTATACTTTCCAGAAATTCAACATTTTTATTTTTGTTTGAAGCTTTTTCGTAATAATAAATATCAACGCCTCCGGCAGTTAAATTATTTGTTTTACTCATTTTTGCAGATGACAATGTCATAATTGCCATTCCCGGTTTCATTTTTTCTATATATGAAAAAGGTAATCCCGCATCTGTAGCTGCATCATAAATTGCCTGATACTGTTTTTCGGTTAAAACCGATTTTAACGTTTGTCCTTCGGGCAATATGCTTGCCGATGTTATTTTACTGATAATTTCAGGCGATTTGACATCTGCTTCAAGCACCAGCGTGCCTGCTTTTGCAAATGCTACGTCAAATTCCTTGGGCAGAGGAAAATCGCTTGGACGAAGCAAATGTACGCTTCCGCCCAGGTATATTTCTTTGTTTCCTTTACTTATTTTCCAAACCGATGTTTGAGAAATTGCATAACCTGCGGATATTAATCCAAGTGTAATCATTACTATAATTTTTTTCATAACCGTATATGTTTAATTAATTTTATTTTTTATAAAAGGAAACTTTACTGTTTTGGCTTTCAAAAGTTTTTCGCGTATTTTTATATAAATTTCCGTGTCGTTTTTTGTAAATTCAGGTTTCAGGTAGGCTGTTCCTATTCCTGTTTTCAGGCATGGGGACATTGTTCCCGAACATACCGAACCTGTTATGTTTCCTTGCGAATCGCATACTTCATAATGCTGGCGCGGTATTCCACGATCAATCATTACAAATCCTGCAAGTTTTCGCGATATGTTTCCTGCTTTCTGTTTTAATAAAAAATTTTTGTCGATAAAATCTTTTGTATCTGTAAATTTTGTTATCCAGCCCAGTCCGGCTTCAATGGGCGAGGTTGTGTCGTCAAGTTCATGTCCGTAAAGACAAAATCCCATTTCCAGACGTAAAGTGTCGCGAGCGCCAAGTCCGGCAGGCTCAATTCCAAATTCAGCGCCTGCATCAAACACCGCTTCCCAAAGTTTGCGAGCATCTTCGTTAGCGCAGTATATTTCGCATCCGCCTGCGCCGGTGTAACCTGTTATTGAAAAGATCAAATCATGTATGCCTGCAAAATCAATTTTACGGAATGTGTAATATTCCATATCGAGAATATTTTCGGAAGTAAGTTTCTGCATGGCTTTCAGAGCCAAAGGACCTTGAACTGCGAGCTGGCAGATTTCATCCGAAGCGTTGTACAGTTCTTTCCCTGGAGTAATGTTGAATTTACCTGCGTACGAACAAAGAAAATTCCAGTCTTTTTCAATATTTGAGGCATTTACTACCAGCAGATATGTTTCGCTGTTGATGCAATATACAAGCAAATCGTCAACAATTCCGCCTTTTCCGTTGGGGAAACATGAGTACTGAATTTTTCCCGGATATAAAACCGAAGCATCATTTGATGTAACATATTGAATAAAATTGAGTGCATTTGCTCCTTTTATCCAGATTTCACCCATGTGGCTTACATCAAAAACGCCTAACTTTTCGCGCACTGCAAGATGTTCACGGTTGATTCCTGAATATTCGACAGGCATATTGTAGCCTGCAAATTCGGCCATTTTTGCGCCGAGTTGTATGTGATAATTTGTGAATGCTGTTACTTTCATCGTTAATTGTTTTTTATTAATATCCAACAAATGTACATGAAATTTTCGAGATTGCATACAACCGGATAAAAATTGTTAGCGGAGAACCTGCTTTGCTCAGTATTACTTCGCTGCTGCGCTCCTTGCAAAGATGTTCTCCCTACTGGGTAGCCATTGCAAACTGTGAGCGGTAAGCAAAGCCGTAAGTCCGCATGGTTCGGTGCAGCCAGCCAGTCAGTAATAATTGAGAATGGAAAATTGATAATTATTTGTTTGGTTTTTGCGAATCCACAAAGATGAAGTCCGAATCAGGAAGCAATCCATTAATCTTTCATCATTATTTTCTGTTTTTTAACACTTCCCTCAATTTTTTTCTGTCCAATAATATATATTATCGGACAAAGCAAATACGGGTATATCAACATGATAAGCGGTTTTTTCATAAATTTTAAAAATATTTTTTATTTTTGTTATATGTGAAAGTTTATTATCTTTGCTTAAAATTTTCTGTCCGATAATATATATTATTGGACA
>JAISOH010000114.1 GCA_031275825.1 Prevotellaceae bacterium
GTTCTTTTTGATGTTTGAACAATTAGAGCCGTGATGATACTTGATGCCGCCACAATAAATGTTCTGTCCCGCAAATTGTGTTTTGATTTTATCCCAATAAAATTCAGTCCAAAAACAGCTACATGAGAAGCGTATTGTATGTAATCGTCCGCTTTTATGCTGTATTTTGCTGTTTTGTCTGCAATATTATAATCCCATTTTCGCAGGGGTTCCGAAATTTTTGTTGCAACTCCGTACGAAATCAGCACGGCTGGGATTATAAAAGGTTTGAATGAGATTTTTACATTTACGGAATCTTGCATTTCCATATTGGCTGTGTCAATTTGACCGTATGACAGGTTTGGGAATAAAAACATTAGAATTAAAACTTTTTTCATTTTTCAATAATACATGTCTTCCTGTTCCCCAAAAGACCTTATAATAATTTAAAATGTGAAAGCGCGGGAACTGTTTAATGTTGCATCTGCTTTAGAGGTATCGCCAAACACCTGTCACACAAATGCGAACAACAACCCGCGCCACTCTGCGGTACATATAAACAATTATATACCAGCAGAAAACGCGAACGTTTGCTGTCTATTACTTTGTGTGACTTGAAAATTGGCGATTTCCTAAAGCAAAGTAATATTAAAACGCCTTCGTTAATTATGTCTTTCTGAAAATCAATACTTTTGATTTTCAGAATTGCAGCAAAGGTAGTAAAATCAATTTATTTTTAATTAAAATGTTTGATTTAATCTGTTGTGCATTTAGAAAAAAATAAAAAAAAAATTGTCCGTCTGACAAGAATGTCGTATATTTACATAATTATCAATTAATTAAGCGTAATAAGCAATCTGTTTCAAAATTACAAAATTATTTTTGATAAATTGACAAAAAACTGCTCATATATTGAAATCTTTTCACAAATCAGACATGCTATCGAGATTATTTCCAAAATTACGGCTTTAACGATGATTCAGTACCTGAATTTATTTGTCTTTAATCGCCCTGTAAATTTTATTAAATGCAATATTTCCTTAATGCACAACAGGTTTAAACTGTTTCTTGTTAATGCAAAAATAGTATTTCGATTTTTGAAAAATCAAAAAAAAATATACCTTTGCGTTTGAAAACACATGAAAATGTGTTATGAAATTATAGTTAATTTAAAATTATTAAAATTTGGAACCTCCGAGTTACGTTTTAAGTATTGCATTTTATCCATTAGATTCGGGACACCTGATTGGTTTTGTCCTTTTGCCGGTGCTTATTTTTTTGTCGGCATTGGTATCAGGTTCAGAAACTGCTTTCTTTTCATTGTCGCCGCAGGATATTGACGAAATAAAGAAACATAAAAGTAAAATTT
Source organism: Prevotellaceae bacterium (assembly GCA_031275825.1). GTDB lineage: Bacteria > Bacteroidota > Bacteroidia > Bacteroidales > UBA932 > JAIRKV01. The sequence continues at coordinate 1,349 of JAISOH010000114.1, forward strand.
CCTGTCATCTTAACCATCTTCTCGAAGAACAGGATTATCTGCTGGCAACTGTTTTGATTTTTAATAATTTTATAAACATAGCCATAATATTGATTTCTACATATCTTACACATTCATTAATTGATTTCGGCGAAAGCATTTTGCTTGGATTTATCATCGAAGTTGTTCTTATCACCTTTATTCTTGTTTTGTTTTGCGAAGTTATTCCCAAACTTTTGACAGCAAGCCGTCCTGCAAGTTCGTTTAATTTTGTTGCCAGACCTCTTCTAATAATGATAAAAGTTGCCAAACCTTTGAGTCATGTTTTAATGAGAACGACTTCGCTGCTGAATAAAAAATTCAGCCAAAGAAAATCAAACGTATCAATAGATGATTTGTCGGAAGCCATTGATTTTACGGATAAGTCGATAGGAGATAAGAAAATTCTGAAAAGCATTGTCGAACTTACAAACATAGATGCAAAAGATATTATGCATCCGCGTATCGATGTTTATGCCGTTGATATTAAATCTGATTTTAAAGAACTTCTGACTTTTGTTGTCGATTGCGGATATTCGCGAATACCTGTGTATGAAGAAAATTTTGATAATATCAAAGGACTTCTTTTTGTTAAAGATTTGTTGTCTTACTTGAACAAAGATAAAGATTTCGACTGGCAATCGCTGATACGCGAAGCATATTTTGTTCCTGAAAATAAAAAAATAAACTTTCTTCTTAAAGAATTTCAGCAAAAAAGCATTCACATGGCTGTAGTTGTTGATGAATACGGAGGAACAAGCGGAATAATTACTTTGGAAGATATTTTGGAAGAAATTGTAGGCGAAATATCCGACGAAAACGATGAAAGCCTGAAAATGTTCACAAAATTAAACAAAAACACTTATCTGTTTGAAGGAAAAACTTCATTAAATGATTTTTGCAAAATAATGAATCTCGACAACGATTATTTTGACGAAACCAACGGAGACGCTGAAACGCTTGCTGGATTAATACTTGAAATATGCGGAGAAATACCTGCCGGCGGCGAAGAAATTGATTTCAAACAATTCGCATTGAAAATCGAAAGCAGAGATGCAAAACGCATAAAAGAAATTAAAGTTACAGTAAAATCGCAAAATGATGACGGCAAAAATGAAAATTAATATAAAAATTTTTACAGCATCTATATCTGTTATCTTAATAACGGCATGCAGCAACAGCAGTCAGGTTCCAAAACCTTACGGATATTTTAGAATTACAATGCCCGAAAATACATATCAAAAATTTAATGCAAACAAGCCATACAGTTTTGAATATTCCACAATTTCCAAAATAGAAGACCGCACCGACAAACCAGAACAAGACTGGATAAATATCGTTTATCCTCAACACGATGCAACAATTTATCTCACCTATCACAATGTAAAAAACAATCTGGATACGATGATAAACGATTCTCATAATTTCACATATAGACATACAATAAAAGCAGATGCAATAAACGAAATGACATATTTTTTCCCCGAAAAAAACGTTTTTGGATTGTATGCCGAACTGGAAGGAAATGCAGCATCGCCAATACAGTTTTTGCTTACCGACAGCACGCAAAATTTTCTGCGAGGTTCGCTGTATTTCAATGCAGAACCTAACAGCGATTCGGTTGCTCCCGTTATTGATTTTATACGGAAAGATATTATTCATTTAATGGAAACACTGGAATGGAAAAAATAAAATTTATACACACTGCAATAAAAACCCAAAAATATGCCACTTTATAAAAAAGAAGAATTTAAAGACGGAGGCGTACTTGCCGTATGGCAAATTACAGAAACCGAAGATGATTTGAAAATCATTGCAGCAACGCCTACAGCCGAACAGGAAAACATTGAACAAATGTCTGCCGGTCAGCGCCGGCTTGAAAGTTATGCGGTACGCGCTTTGCTTACCGAAATTTTCGACGAGCGCGTTTATATAGGATATGAAGAAGATGACAGTCCGTATATAAAAAACACTCATCACAAAATCAGTATTTCACATTCGGGCGAATTTGCCTGCATTTACGTTCATCAAAATGCAAATGTAGGGATTGACATTGAATCGCTGTCGCGGAATTTTGATGCTGTTGCAAAAAAAATATTGTCTGACAACGAATCCGAATATCTTACCGAAAAATATCGGCAAAAACAGTTAGCCATAATCTGGAGCGCCAAGGAATCAGTATACAAACTTATGGGCAAACGCAATATAGACTTTTCAAAGCAAATACAAATAGAAAAATTTATACCTCACGACCCCGAAGGCGAACTGAATGCAATATTTATAGATTCCGAAGCCAACGAACACGAACTTGAACTTTATTATCAGATTTTTGATGGATACGAAATGGTCTGGGTAGCAATGTGAACCCCAAAATTTACTTATCCGCTCCTTAATAATCTCACAAACTGCTTGTTAACAATAAATTACAATCAAAAATTGACGAATGAAAATGCAAGATTTCATGTAATATTGATTAAAATTCCGAAAAATAAACCGTCTTTAAGAATTGTGAAGACGAAGTCCAAAGCAGAAAACTCGCAGGGTTCGGCGTAGCCAACCATTCAAGAGCAAGGAACAGTTGTTGCTTGCGAATAAAAATTAGCAATAATATATAACCGACTGGAAATTTTAATATGCTGTCATTGCTGATTTTTCTTTGTGCGCAGGTTTTTCGGCGTATCTCCAAATATTTTTGAACAAAAGTTGCACAGGTGAGCCGGAGATGAAAATTTGAAATCACGCGACAGTTGAGTAAATGTTTTTCGACTGCATGTTATTTCATGTAAAAGTTTTTCAGATTTTCTCTGACATAACCATTTATAAAGAGGAATCCCGAAAACTTTTTTAAATTTTTTCTTAAATACAGGCAATCTGTAGTTCATCTCTTTTGCCATCTCTCTTATGGTAAGCGATTTTTCGCTAATTTCATAAATTGTTTTTGAAAAGGCTATATCTTTTGTAATTATTGGCTTGAAAAATTGATCAAGTTCTTTTCTGCTGTAAAATTCTTTAAAATAACAAAACAATTCTTTTTGTTTTATTTGAAAAAACTCAGCATCAGTCAATCCTTCCGATAAACAGTATTTTATATGATTCAAGTAGCCGGAAATTATTTTATTTATCTTCAAAACAGCAAATTCATCCTGTTTGTATTCATTAATATTATTTTCACTTTCCACAAGTTTTCCAAACGGAATATTGTTGCACAGAGTGGAATCAACAGTCATCCCAAAAATCATTAGTTGAATTTTCCCTGCAGTATTTATAATGCAACTGCTGTAAGGAGGAACTAAAACTGCTCTGTTGCTTTCCAGTACATTGATATTAGAAGCGCATGAAAATGAACAGACGCCTTTTTGCAGAAACAGCAACCTTATTTTATCCGTTTCCGGAATATCAATTTTTCCTGTTTTAGCCGTATCAATGCATTCAACATAAAATTCGGCATTATCTGCATAATTTGTACTTGTACTTGTAATTTTATTTGTTATCTTTTTCATCCTTATATTTTTGTGTTTAAGTATCAGAACCGCATTTTTTGTTCTTTGTGTGTTAGATTTTAATTCCATTTGTGTTTAAGTTATGTTTTTAACAATGTTTTCAAAAATTTTGATATTTTCCGCAAATGTAGGTCTTTTTTTTAAATAATAATCAAATTTTAACAATATATTCTATTTTATATAAACCATTGTTGCTCCGTAGCCGTATTCTTTGAACGATGCGTCCTGATAACGAACCTTGCCTGCATATTGAGTATCAAGCAGTCGGTGAATTTCATGTTTTAATTTTCCGTTGCCCTTTCCGTGTATAAAAACCATTCGTCCGGTTCGAGCCGATATGCCCAAATTCAATGCTATCGTAAATCTGTCGAGTTGCAATTTGAGTATTTCGCCGTTGCTGAGATTTTCACTGTTGTCAATTAATGCTTCTACATGTAAATCTACTTCTTCAATTTCATATTTACCGGCATATTGCGTTTTTTTGCTGGAAATATCATCTTTTTTATTCTTTTGCGATTTTTTTATATCGCTATCAGAAAGGCTGTCAATATAATCTGTCAGCATTTTACGGCTGCTTGCCAGTATATAAATGTAAGCGTTTTGTTCAAAAAAATCATTTTCAGTAAAAATTTTGCTGTTCAAAAATTTCACCGGATTTAATTCAAAATCAATTTGCTGTACGGCTTGCGCCATATAATCGCGATTTTTGAACAGAATAAAATTTATTTGAAACACAGGCGCTTTTGCTGCTTCCTGCTTACTCAATATTCCGACAAGTTCTTTGCAGTCGCTTTCCATTTCGCCGCTTTTAACAGGCATAACAAGCGATTTACTGTATTTTCCTATTGTATAAAACATTCGATAACTGCTGTCGTTAATCATATAAATCTGTAAATCGCCGTTTTCGGGATTATCGTTTGAAACGGGCAAAAATCCGAGAGCAATTTCAAATTCAATTCCGTCACTGTCTTTGTCTTCCGCAGTTATTTTATAGTTAATACCGGTTGTGATTTTTATATTTTCCCGCGTATTTTCTTTTGTGCGATTTATTTCGGGAATATCAGATTTTTTGTAAGTTTCAACAACTTCGGCTGTATATTCGTCTATTATTTTCCTTTCGTTATTTTCCGAAACTACAACTATCTCGGATATTGGTACAGGAATATCGAAACCATCGCTGTCGCGCACAATTACTGTTGTTTTATTTTTAAATCCTGCAACAGTTCCTCCGCCAGTATCATTTAAAAATCGCACCTTATCGCCTGTATTACATTTCATGTTTGTATGTATTTTTTAATTTTCATTTTTCAGTTCTGTTGTCTGTTCGGTTTTATTTCTGTCAAAAAATTTCAGAGAGCGCAAAAATTCGGATTTTATAAATCCCCACCGCAAAATCACTCCTGCAACAGCAATAATTATAATTATTATAAATGCTTTTTCTGTATTTGAACGTTTTGAAAATTTCATAAAAACAAATTAATAATTCAACAAAATTATTATTTTTCAATCCGTATTCGCGCATCAACTGCAACAACATTATCAGCAGTACCAAGCAAGGGATTTAAATCCATTTCGGCAATTTCGGGCGCAGCCTGTACCAGCGCCGATACTTTTGCTATGGTTTCGGCAAACAGTTTTTCATTTACAGGTTCTTTTCCGCGAATTCCGCGTATAATTTTATATCCGCGCAGGCGTTTTATCATTTCATGCGCTTCATCAATGCTTACCGGCGATAACGAAGACTGAACATCTTTTAATATTTCTACAAAGATACCGCCAAGTCCGCATAAAATCAAATGTCCGAAATTTGTTTCACGACTTGCTCCGATAAATATTTCTGTTCCCGACAGCATCGGATACATTTCAACTGCGGATGTTTCCGGAATTTTTATAAGCCGGTTAAATTCGCAAATAACGGTTTTTTCATCTTTAACATCAAGCACAACTCCTCCGACATCAGATTTGTGAACAGGTCCTACAACTTTCATTACAAGCGGATAACCAATTTTGCGTGCAAAGTTTACCGCATCGTTTTCGGTTTTTATTTCTGTTTCCTGTTTGTGCGAGATTCCTGCAGCATCAAGCAATATGCGAATTTCTTTCAATCCCAAATATCCGTTTTCAGCATTTTCAACAACTTTACGAACTGTAATCGTATCAATTTCGGGTAATTTTATATTTTCGGGTTGAGGTAGCGGCGCATTTACAACTTTTGCCAAAGCGTTTCCGAATACACATTCTTCAGGAAAGTTTATGCGTTTTTTGTTGAAAATAAAATCATTAATTTCGTCTTTTACATTTATGACTGATGGAAGAATTGGAAAAACAGGTTTTTTGCATGTTTTCATTTTCTCGTCTAAAACTTTGTAAACATCCCAGTTTGGAAAAAGCCCCGGACTTCCGAAAATAACGCACATTGCATCGATATTGTCAAATTTTGTTTCGCAGCAGTCTATTATTTTTCCAAGTTGTTCGGCTGTTCCCGTTGCCAAAAAATCAACGGGATTTGCTACCGATGAACCCGCATGCAGATGCGACAGCAATTCGTTAGCGGCTTCGCCGCTTATATGCGGAATTTCCAATCCACTGTTTGACAAAACGTCTGTAAGCATTACTGCCGGTCCGCCTGCATGCGTGATTATTGCAATGTTTTTTCCTTTTACATCGGGATGCATAAATACGGCGCAAACGGCAGTAAGTTCTTCGCGGTTGTAACAGCGAACTATTCCCGCTTTACGAAACAATGCATCAACTGCAACATCCGATGTTGCCAGCGCTCCCGTATGCGACGATGCCGCACGGCTTCCGGCTTTGGAATTTCCGGATTTTATTGCTGCAATTTTGCATCCCTTTCGTACAAGAGATGAAGCGTGTTTTAACAGTTTCTGCGGGTTGGATATTTTCTCCATGTAAATCATTTTCACGCGAGAACTTTCGGCGGTAAACGTTTCATCCCAATATTCAAGCACATCTTCGATTCCGATTTGAGCCGAATTTCCAACAGCCCAAACGCTGTTGAAAGACAATCCGTTTGAAATTCCGTATTCTTTTATAAATACGGCTGTTGCTCCCGAGCCTGTAACAAAATCTACTCCCTTCGGATTAAGTACGGGAACAGGAGTGTCGAATGCTCCCGTGTAATTTACATTTAAAAATCCCGTACAGTTAGGTCCTATAAGACTTCCGCCAACCTCGTTTATTATTTTAACAATACCTGCTTCCAATTCGGCGCCTTCTCTGTTTTCTTCGGCAAATCCTGCTGAAATAATGATAAATCCGCCTGTATTTTTTTTGTAAGCAAGCGTTTCGACTGCCGCAAGGCAATATTTAGCGGCGATTGCAAGTATTGCACAGTCGGTTTCAGGTAAATCTTCAACTTTTTCAAAACATTTAATTCCCTGTATTTCCGTTTCTTTTGGATTTACAAGATAAATATTTCCCTTAAAATTGCTTTCGCACAGATTTTTAAGTAATTTTCCTCCCGGTTTGCGCACATCGCTCGATGCTCCGATAATTGCAATACTTTGCGGATTTAAAAGTTTTTGATGTATCATGTTTTGTTTGTTTTTATCTGAATTTTAAATTTAAATTATATTTTTTATCTGTATTTTTTGCATATTTATCACTGTCAATCATTAAATTCCACAATTCCCCAACGTTCGGGAATGTGCATGTTTACCTGTTTTTGAGGAGACCAAACCCAAAAATCCGATTTTAATAATTTTCCTTTTTCATCGGTTTTTTTTACGTATTTTCCATCTTCAATGTCAAAATTCCACTGTACACGTAAAAGATTTAATTTCCATTTTGTGCCGTTGCATGGATGCTTGCCGCCGGCATACTCGTCGAATGCGGAAAAAGGAATGGCAAGTTCAACTGCCCAAAAACTGTCTATATCTGTTGAATTATTTAAAGTTCCATTCAAAAATATTGCTTTTTTCAGATTATTGATATTCCAGTTACTGTTAAAATTTCCACCTTCGCCGTATGGTTTGTTCATTTGCAAATCCCATGTTGTGCCGGCTGCATTTATTTCAAATTCGTAATAGTTACGGGCATCTCCATCAGGGTCAATAAACAGTTCAAAAGCATTGTCAAGATAAATTTGCTGTTCGTTTTCGATAATGTTTGCACAAATATGCGGTTCTTCAAATTTAATTGCCAAATATAAAAAGTCATTGTTCCAAAGCATTTTTGCCTGTGTTTTATATTTTAAAAAACCGCCGCCGCGAATATCTTCAAAATCGTCAATCCATTCTGTTTTTTGCCATGCCGATTCGTTAAAATGTCCATCAATATTAATTTTTTCAGATGTTTTATAGCAAACAGTATATTTTATATTATCAATATTTTGCGCATCTGTAAACGTAAAATTTAAAATAATCGTTAAAAACGCCATAAATAATTGTTTCATTTCGTATATTTTGTTTATCTTTGCAAAGATAATTTTAATTTTACAATAAAAACATACCAATATGAAAAATATTATGTTAATAACAACTGTACTGTTGTTTGTTGCATGCAACTTTTGTATTGCGCAGGAAAAAATTAAGGTGGAAAACGTAAATGTAAGCAATGAAGATGACATTGCAAACAGCTTGCCACGCAATGCAGTATATATATTTCCCGACTTTACGGAAGGAAAAGTATTTTTTAAAAATGGAACGACAACTTCGGCAAAACTCAATTATAACACCCTTACCGAAGAAATGCAATTTGTTGATGATAAAGAAAATATTATGGCGATATCTAATCCTCAAGATATTGATTATGTTATTATTAATAAAAAAGTATTTTATTATGTATCGGAAAAAAGTTTTGGCGAACTTTTAGCAAACAATGATGCTGCTAAATTATGTGTAAAACGCCGTACTGAATATACAGAAACAAAATCACAAGGTGCGTACGGTCAAAGTAATGCAACTTCTGCAATTACAAATATCAATGCGACATACGATTTTAAAAGAAGCCAATTATCGGTATTGAGAGATTTAACTTTCAAAATTATTGATGAATTTTTGCTTGAACGAAACGGAAAATTCACTAAAATCACCGGAATAAGATCTTTTTTTAAAATATTTCCGCAGTATAAAGATGAAATAACTAAATTTGTCGAATCAAACAAAATAAATTTCAAAAACGAAAAAGATTTAATAAAACTTACAAATTACTGTACACAACTGTCATTAGTAAAAAAATAAACTAAAAAAATAAAATATTAATAACAAAAAAAATTAAAAAAAATGAATACAACTTGGATTATTGTAATTATTGTCGCAATTTTGATTATATTTATAATCTCGCTTTATAACCGCCTGGTGCGTTATCGCAACAACCGCGAAAATGCTTTTGCCGACATAGATGTTCAGCTTAAACAGCGACATGATCTTATACCTCAACTTGTTGAAACGGTAAAAGGTTATGCAAAACACGAAAGCGAAACTTTTATGAAAGTTACGCAGGCACGTACAGCCGCCATGGGCGCTCAAACCATCGACCAGAAGATAGATGCTGAAAATCAACTGACAGCAGCATTGAGCGGTTTGAAAATTCAACTGGAAGCATATCCCGAATTAAAAGCCAATACAAACTTTTTGCAGCTGCAGGAAGAAATGTCGGATATAGAAAACAAACTGGCTGCCGTACGCAGATATTTCAATTCGGCGACAAAAGAATATAACAATGCCGTTGAAACTTTCCCTGCAAATATTATCGCAGGAATGTTCGGTTTCAAACGCGAAAAAATGTTTGACGTTGGAGAGCAGGAACGAATCAGGCTTGATGAACCTCCAAAAGTAAGTTTTTAATCAAAATACACAACTTATAAAAAATTGTATCTAAATGAAATATGTAGGAATACAAAAGCAAAAAAGAGTAAATAATTTTAAATCAACATTATTGCTGATGCTTTTTCCGTGTATAATACTTTTATTTGTGTGGATTTTTTTTCAAGTCCTTTACGGACAGGTCGATAATTCTTACGATTCGAATTATGCAAACATCCTGTTTTTAGAAGCATTACCTTGGGTTATTGGCGTTTGTCTGGTTTGGTTTCTTATAGCATATTTTGCAAATACTACAATAATAAACCTGTCAACAGGTTCGCATCCGCTTAATCGCAGAGAAAACAAGCGAATTTATAATCTTGTTGAAAACCTTTGCATTGCCAACAATATGAGCATGCCTAAAATTAATATTATAGATGATGATTCGCTAAATGCCTTTGCAAGCGGAATAAACAAAAAAACTTTTACGGTAACGCTTTCACGGGGAATAATAAACAAACTTAACGACCATGAACTTGAAGCGGTAATAGCTCATGAACTTACTCATATTCGCAACAGGGACGTAAAATTGCTGATAGTTTCCATTATTTTTGTCGGAATTTTTTCGTTTCTCACACAAATGCTGCTTCGCAGTCTGCTTTACGGAGGTCATCGTAGAAACAGCAACAATAAGGGCGGCGGCACTGCAGCTGTTATTATTGCTTTGGTTCTTGCGCTCATAGGTTACTTTATAACAATTATGATGAGATTTGCAATATCGCGAAAACGCGAATATATGGCAGATGCAGGCAGCGCCGAAATGACTAAAAATCCGCTTGCATTAGCATCGGCGCTACGCAAAATTTCAGCAGACTCGCGAATTGAAGCCGTAACACAAAAAGATGTGGCACAGTTATTTATAGACAATCCTCTGGAAAAAGGAATTGCAGGTTTGTTTTCTACGCACCCGCCGATTGAAAAACGGATAAAAATTTTAGAACAGTTTTAAAATATGAATGTTTGACGATAAAAAACGCTCTTCTGTTTTTTCTTGACCGGATGCTTCTAATTTGGATACTGTTTGTAACATGAAAGAAATTCCGCCAAAAGGATGATAAAAACACGACAGCGAGCCTTTCAGTAAAGAAATTTGAACCGCAAAGAAAACAGCCTTTGCGGTTCATGCTTTACATTATTTCACTGCCTTTTCAACTGAATAAAGTAACAAAAATGGAAACAAAATTTTATGACAACGGCATTGTGGAAATTATTGATGACAATGTTTTAATAAGAGAAATCGACGATGTATTCGGACTGTTTTTTATAGACGGATGCTGGCGTTCTGCAATAATCGTTAGAAAAGAAAATATTACAGATGATTTTTTCGATTTATCCACAGGTATTGCCGGAGAAATATTGCAGAAATTTTCAAACTATAACATACGGATGGCAATAACGGGAGACTGGGCAAATGTAAACAGTAAATCGCTAAAGGCGTTTATATATGAGAGTAATAAAACAAAGCGAATATTGTTTGTGAAAACAGTAGAAGAAGCATTGGCGATATTTACTGAATAAAATATTGTAAAGTTTGATAATTATGACAGATAAAAAACGACATTAACGACCTTGTTGCAGAAAACAACAATTTATACGAATTTGTTGCGGGAATTGATCATCAGCTCACGCAAGATTGTGTATCAAACCGCCAATTTTCAAATGGTGGAAACTTACTGGCGAATTGACGAAAAGATTGTCGAAGAACAAGGCGGTAGGTATAAAGCGTGCAAAATACGGAGATGGACTGATTGCAAATTTATCGGAAAAACTGACAGCCGAATTTGGCAACGGTTTTTCGGTGAGAAATCTGCGTGCAATGCGGCAATTTTACTTGCTCTTCCCAAGAGGCTGTCCCAAAAGGGTATTTTACACGTCATTGCGAGGGCAAAGCCCGAAGCAAAACGTCATTGCGAGGAGCGTAGCGACGAAGCAATTCATTGATAATCAAATCTGGATTGCTTCGCCTAATGGCTCGCAAAGACGAAGTCGGACTTTTTAGACAGTCCCTTGAACTGGACGCATTACCTCTCACTCATTCGCGTCGAAAGCCTCAAAGCAAGAGAAGTTTATATGAACGAAGCCGCCGACAACGCATGGAGTACACGGTTTCTTGATGAGCAGGTGGACAAACATTTCTACGAAAGATTGATTGCCTCACACAAAGAGGCTGTAAACGAAATGAATGAGAAAGCCCGCAGGATTATATTTTCAAAGACCCGCTGCTGCTTGATTACTACGGACTGAAAGATAACGCGAAATACAGGGAAAGCGACGTTGAACAGCTGATCATTGATAACCTGCAAAAATTTTTACTCGAATTAGACAGAGGTTTTTCGTTTGTAGCCCGGCAACAACGAATCAACACGGAATTTTCGCACTATTTCGTTGATATGGTTTTTTACAATTACATTCTGAAATGTTTTACCTGAAAATCGGCAAACTCACACATCAGGACATTGGACAAATGGATATGTATGTCAGAATGTATGACAAATTAAAACGTACCGAAGGGGATAACCCGACAATCGGCATTATTCTTTGCGAATAGAAAGACCATGCAGAGGTAAGATTTTCTGTTTTAGCCGATAACGAACAATTTTTTTCAACAAAATACAAACTCTATATGTCAACCGAAGAAGAATTGCGCACAAAAATTGCACAAATCCGATCTTCAATGAATGGCTAATAAAACACGGAAGCGACCCTCTCATCAAAAAACATAGAGCCGCAAAGAAAAACAACCTTTGCGACTCTCGTCTTATTTTTGCACCGTTTTTTAAAGCCGAAACAGAAATGACAGAAATAGGAACATATCTCACATTTGCCGCAACAAACTGCCCGGCGACCCCACTGAAATACATAGCTACCTCATTGGGAAATTCAGTGACCTCACTGAAAGACGCAGTGGCTTCACCGGGAAGCTCGGATATATTAGCAATTACTCTCAAAAATAATAAATTATGAACAAAATTCACTGATATTACATTCCTCATAAGGATTCCGAATTGGCGGCACGGAGCACCAATTGCCGTTTCCTCTGGTTTTGCTTTAATTCAGTATTTTAGTTGTAAAAAAAGTAAAATATTGCAGATTGCTGTTACGTTTATTTTTTAATATCAATAGAAAATCAAACTGTAATTTAATCTTTTACAAGCATAACGCTTCCTCGATATGTTCTGTTTTCCATCAATATAACATAATAATATACGTCTGGATTCAGTAATTTTCCTGTTTGTTTATATGTTCCATTCCAGCCATTATTTCCTTCATACATCATTTGTCCGCGTTTATTAAAAACTTTGATTTTATAATTTTCTGCAAAAATATCGTTTATTCCATCGTTTCTGTATGGCGTAAATGCATTAGGCAAACAAACCAATACTTCAAGCGTTGCGCTGTGATATTCTATTATGTAATTTTCGGCGTATGAAAACATGGCGCTCACAGAATATTTGCCCGGAGAAGAATATGGCGTAACTCCGCAAAAAACTACGGGCTTTTGAATAAGCGCCGCTTCGGTTTCGCCGTAAACAAAACCTTTGTAAACAGGTAAAAATTCGGGAATATCATCGCACTGCTTTATTATTTTATCTTCAAAACTTATTTTTAATATAGCAGGGTTTACTGTTACGGTGAATATTTTTGGAGAGGCTGCAACAACAGTGTCGTTACCGTTTTGTATTGCTTTTATTTTTGTTTTGCCGGCGTGTACTATTTTTGCACGATAATGTCCCGTGTCTGTTTTTTCAATATTTATTGATGTTCCGTCAATAACGTTCAATTCTACCGGCAAAGTGCTTGTACTTACGGCTTGCATAACAAAAGCGGTATCGCCGTAAGTACGGCTATAGTCTTTTACAATTAATGAATTTGGCTTTGCGGGTTTTATTCTTATTTTTGATGCGCCTGACAATATGTTTCCACACAAATCGGAAGCCATAAACGATACTGTTACGCTTTTTTCAATATCGCAGTCAGGAATCGGGTCAAAGCCTAAAGATGCATAATTGTTTGAATATATGATTGTATTGCCGGCGCAAATATCCATAGCAGAAAAACCTCCGTTGGCAAACAGCCATTGCTCTATTTTTTCAGGAATACTGTCGGCATCGCATCTGAATTCCAAATCCGAAGGTTCGGTTATGATGTAAGGTTTTTTTGTATCGCTAACTGTAATTTTTGCTTTACGTGTATTAAAATTGCCTCGGGCGTCAGTGATTGTGAATGTTACTGTTTGATATATATTGCTTTCGCAGTTGTCGGTTATAAAATTATTTTCATCATAATTGTTTGTCCATATAATTTGCGGACTGCAATCCCGTGCTTCTCCGTTTCCATTTGCAGAAAGCCATTCGGCAATTTCAGAAACATTTCCGTTGCCGTCGCATTCCAGATTTAAATCGACAGGCGCTGTTGCAACCTCAGGAACAACCGTATCGGATATAACTATTATTTGAGAAAAACTTTCTGCATTTCCTGATTCATCTGTTGCCGTCCATTTGCGTATTATCAAAGTGTCAACAGTTATTATGTCGCTGTATTTTATTATAATATTTCCCAAATCTGTACAGTTATCGGTTGCCGTTGCGTATCCCGTTTTTTGTGTTGATGCATCATAATCGTAGTTATCATTTCTGTAAACAACAGTATCATTCGGCATGTTAAGTACAGGTTTAACAGTATCTTTTATTGATATTGTTTGAATTTTTACCGTTCGTTTATTTACAAAAACATTTTCGCCCGTCCATTTTCGCTTTATAACAGTTGTTCCTGAAATCAGATACACAGAATCGGAATAGAAAATGACAGAACTTGTATCGTACGGACAGCCGTTGTACAAAAGAGCAGCAATTCCCGTATTAAATATTGATGTATCGGCATAACAGTTTGCATCGACATATAGAACGGTATCGTTCGGCATTATCAGGTCGGGAGATTTTGGCTGCACCGACGGTAAGGTATATGGCTGTTCAAGATAACATGAAGTATCGGTTTCAAACCATGCAATAATTTTAGGAGACAGCGAATCGTAAGGTACATTATGGAAAAAATAAGCATATTCGGATAATGCCGAAAATGGAGGATTTATAAAAAACGTATCATTTGGAACTGCTGTGTTTATTACGCAAAGTCGGCTTGTGTCGGGAGCATTGGTAAAGTCAATAACGCCCGAAACGCTGTAAAGAAGCCCGCACGAATCTGAAACGGTATTTGTTGACATTGACAGCAATGAACAGTTATAAACCATATCGCAGCTTAATCTTCCCGCTCCTGGTTCGCCTTCGTTGGGCATGGAAATTGATACTTTCGCCAGATAATTTTGAAAATTTGTAATTACCATCATGTAATATTTGCCGGCAACAGCATTGTCTATTGTCATTGTTTCGTATGAATTTACACTGTAACTGCACGCTATCGGACTCTGTCCGTAAAAATAATTGGCGCATGCCTCGGTAGGAGAATCAAACGGTCCCCATATTGCTATGTCTATATCATCATTAAATATGCTGCTTTCAACATGTATTACAACTCTTCCTGACGTTTCAACTTTCATGCAAAACCATGCCGGACGCGGATATCTACTGTCATGTCATATTTAGAAAGTCTTAAAAATGTTGTATCTTTGCATTCAAAAAAACAGCAATGAAAAAGTACAAAGTAACACTGTCTGAAGAAGAAAAGTCTCATTTGGAGACAATAGTAAGTAAAGGATCGCATAAAAGTCAG
>JAISOH010000116.1 GCA_031275825.1 Prevotellaceae bacterium
TTACGCCGGTTTCGGTAACATTCGGACAGTATGCGGAACCGTTTGACAAAGCCGATGGTGTGTTCATTTGCAACTCTCGTGCGTGCGACAGCCCGGTTATCCAACTTCTCCTGCTTCGACAGCGGATGAAATTTTGTTTTTTTGTGCGGTAACTCCGAGTTTGAATGCATACTTTTTATGCAAGGATAACCACTATCGGTTTTGACGCCGGTGTTTTGGCAAAATTTGTTTTCGATTCACAGAACAGTTTGAAATCATGCTTTCTGCCGGCTGCAAATGCCGTGCGGATTATTCGCCTGTTCTTTTTGTCAACCAACACCACTTCGTACCGTACATCGCTTTTAACTGACGCCTTCCTGCCGGGCAAACGAAAGCGCCCGTCCTTTATGAGCGTATTTTCAACCCAACTAACCGCACGGAACAGCTTGCTCTCCGAAAATGCCGAAGTCGGCGGCGATGTGAGCGTATGTACGGTATTCCCGTAAATATCCCGGCGTAGCCGGCAACATATCCTCCAGGCTTAATTTCGATGAACGACCGCCTCGACCGTGTTTAACTGCGTATGCCCTGACCAGTACCTCTACCACGACCGGGAATGTGCAGGGTTTTACTCCAGTTAAGCACCGAAATTCTTCCGGCTTGTATTTTTTGATATTATCGTATCTCATCTTGCAAAGGTGTTTCTATTATTTTAGTTTCGCAAGAGGTCCTATTGTTGAATTATATCCATGAAGGCGCTTTTGGAGTGAATCAGGGGTGTCTGCCAATACGTGGGAAGAAACAGTAAAAAGGGCTACCGAACTATATCATAAAGATATATGGAACAGCGGATACATAAGCAACAAAGATGGTCGCATAAATATTGCAGATTAGATTTCTTTCGGTTCAACAAAAACTTTTTTAATTAAAAATCGTCTGCACAAATTGATACTGCAAACAGTCGAACAACAAACCTTTTGATACTTTCAGTATTGCAAAGCAATAAAAATATCAGAATTTATTGTCTGTTTACATTAAATTGATTAATTTTGCAGAATTATGATTAAGCATGATTTTATGTATTCGTTTGATTCAAAATTGCGTGTAAGATATTACGAAACAGACAAAATGGGAGTTGTTCATCATTCAAATTATGTCCGTTATTACGAATATGCCCGTACGGAAATGATGATATATCTCGGATTTTCGTATGGAACAATGGAAAAAGAAGGTATAATGATGCCTGTAATTTCCGTATCAAGTAAATATATTAAACCTGCTTACTACGAAGATGAACTTGTGATACGTGTTGCATTGAAAGATTTGCCCGGTGCAAAAATGCGTTTTTTTTACGAAATATTCAATCAGCATGGAGATTTGATAAACACCGGAGAAACGGTTTTGTCGTTTACAAGCACGGTAACAAATCGCCCTTGCCGTCCGCCAAAACGTTTAACTGATATACTTAAAGAAATAATATGACAAAATTATAACAAAAAATTTTACTGTCTGCATCAAATATTAATCCAAAATGATTATACCTACATTCGACAATATACTTTCTGTTTTGCTTGTGATATATTCGTTAATCGCATTTTGTATTGCCATATATATAATATATAAACACAAGGATTCGGTAAAAACGGTGTCATGGCTGATTTTGCTGTTCATGTTGCCTCTTGCGGGACTGATACTTTACTTTTTTTTCGGACAAAATTACAGGAAGAAAAAACTGTTTGGACGCAAAGCCTTGAGCGACATTAAATTTATAGACAATATCAGTTCGCGCCAATCCGGATTATTGAAACGGAACAAGCTTTTTGACTCCAAGTCGGAACTGAACAATTACAAAAACACAATAGCATTGCTGCTCAACAACAGTAAATCCATACTTACCGAATACAACAGCGTAAACCTGTATTACGATGGCGAAAGCATGATATCGGCGCTGAAACAGGCGCTGCTTAATGCAAAAAATTCTATTCATTTTCAATTTTACATTATAGAACGCGGAAAAATTTACGAAGAAATTCGCGATATATTGATAAAAAAAGCCAAAGAAGGCGTTGCGGTTCGAATAATATACGATGATTTCGGAAGCTGGGCACTGAAAAAGAAAGATGTAAAAACATTTACAAAAAACGGCATAGAAATGTTTGCATTCGGCAAAGTACGCTTTCACCAACTTACCAGCAAAAGCAATTTCCGAAATCATCGCAAGATTGTTGTTGTTGATGGTAAAACAGGTTTTACGGGCGGAATGAATATCGCCGACCGTTATGTTTACGGAAATGAATATTTTCAATGGTGGCGCGATACTCACATGAAAATAAAAGGCGAAGCGGTGAATGTGCTTCAATTGATTTTTCTTGTCGACTGGTTTTTCGTCAGCAAACAACAAATTTTTATTGACCATGAACGTTATTTTCCGAAATCGGTAATTGACGAAAAATGTAACATACAGATAGCCGCATCAGGTCCCGACAGCGATTGGGCAAGCATAATGCAAACATATTTTTATGCAATATCGTCGGCAAAGAAAAACATATACATAACATCTCCGTATTTTATGCCCAACGAAAGCGTATTGACCGCAATAAAAGTTGCAGCGCTCAGCGGCGTTGATGTTCGCATTATCTTGCCCGGTAAATCTGATTCTAAAATAGTATATTGGGCAACGCTCGCTTATGTGCAGGACTTGCTCGAAGCCGGCGTCAAAGTCTATCTTTACAGCAAAAGAGCGTTTAATCATGCAAAAACAATCAGCATTGATGGCGAATTTTCTTCAATAGGCTCGGTAAACATGGATACGCGCAGTTTTGAATATAACTTTGAAATAACTGCTATCGTTTATGATAAATCAATAGCGTTAAGTCTCGAAAATCAATTCAGGTACGATTGCAGCAAAAGTTCGCAGGTAACGTTGCGAATGTGGAATCGTCGTGCTTTCCATAAAAATCTTTCGTGCAGTATAGCGCGCCTGTTTTCACCTCTTCTGTGATATTTAGTCATTAAGAAATGGTTAATCGGTCGCTCCTAAATAACCGCACAAACTGTTTATCAAAAATAAATCACAAGCCGTAATTACTGAATAAAATGTAGAGTTAGTAATAATTTACAATGAAAGCGTCATTTCATTCCTCGCAATGACGTGTTGCGTCTGTTTTTTGTTCGTCATTGCGAGGAGCGTAGCGACGAAGCAATCCATGTTTCATTGTCCATTATCATTTCTCTGGTTTGCTTCCTGCTTCGCTTCGCTCGCAGTTCGCAATGACGTTTTGCTTCGTCATTTCATTCCTCGCAATGACGTGCTTTTTCAATTATCCGTTATCAATTAAATATCATCCTATTATTTCCGAAATTTCGGCGCTCCACGGTCCTGTTTCGAGGCGGG
>JAISOH010000140.1 GCA_031275825.1 Prevotellaceae bacterium
TACCGTTCTTAATCAAATCATTACTGTGGCAATGCGGACATTGAATTTCTATTGTATGAATCATTACTTACTATTTTTTGCAAAGATACAAAATAATCCTGATAATTTAAGACACTATCAAATAACGATTTTCCTTATACGCTTGATACTATACATCAGGACAGTTGCGGCTATGTGAAGTTTTATAATTTTATGTATGATACGGTTAATGTACCAACAACGCTCAGGCTACAATATAAACGAATAGATCATTTCATAGGAGATACCGTACCTGTAGGACCTCCGGTAGCCTTTGGCGAATGTACGGGTTGGCAATCAGTTGTAATAAAAAGACCGGCAGGAGTCGTATCTGGATCGGCATACGTCTATTACAGAATATTTCTAGTAGATGCAAATGGAAATGAAATCGGAGAATTGACACATAAAAATTCGAGCAATGCTACTGTAACTTATTCCGATTATTGGACATGCTATATCGGACGTCGATACCATCATATTTTCAAAGGGCATAGAAACACATCGACTCTTCCCGTAAGTGTTGTTGTTTGGACTGCTTTATAGATTTATATTATGCAGATAAAAGAGGAGATTTCCAATCTCCTCTTTTATCTTTTGTAAAATTTATGCCCTGAAAAAATTCATAAAAAACCATATTTAACCTGTGTCTGTTTGAATAACTTATGCCTTTGTACTCATGTCGTTTTTTTATTATAAATGATGCAAAGATACATCTGATATTTCATAAAAACAAATTATAACTGTCTTAATATTAGCGCACTGTCATTTTGCTTTGCAAGGGTTTCTAAATATTAAAGAAAAAACATAATGGTAAAAAAATACGTTTTAAAATTGTCAGGACATATTTTTTATTTTTATAAATCGGAATAAATTATTTACTTTTGCCATGTGATAATAATTTAAAATATAAATATATGCCATTCACAATTTATTCTACGCTTTCGCGAAAAAAAGAAATATTCGAACCTCTTAATCCGCCTTATGCGGGAATGTATGTTTGCGGACCTACCGTTTACGGCGACCCGCATCTCGGACATGCGCGTTCGGCAATCACTTTTGATTTGCTTTTCCGCTATCTTGTATTTTCAGGGTATAAAGTTCGTTATGTACGAAACATTACGGATGTGGGACATTTGGAAAACGACTCCGACAGCGGAGATGACAAACTGCTTAAAAAAGCCCGTCTCGAACAGCTCGAACCAATGGAAGTTGCAAAATATTACACCGACCGCTATCACGATATGATGGATGCTCTTAACGTGCGCCGACCAAGCATAGAACCGAATGCTTCGGGACATATTATGGAACAGATTGAAATGGTACGGCAAATCCTTGATGCGGGTTTTGCCTACGTGGTAAACGGTTCGGTATATTTTGATGTTGTCAGGTACAACAGTCGGTATCATTACGGAATACTTTCGGGGCGCATACTCGATGATTTGCTGTCTGCCACGCGAGATAATCTTGAAGGACAGGAAGAAAAACGCAACAGCGTAGATTTTGCCTTATGGAAAAAAGCCCAGCCCGAACATATCATGCGATGGAAATCCCCATGGAGCGAAGGTTTTCCCGGCTGGCATCTCGAATGTTCGGCAATGGGGCGCAAATATCTGGGCGAGCAGTTTGACATTCACGGAGGAGGCATGGATTTGCTTTTTCCTCATCACGAATCTGAAATTGCACAGTCCGAAATTGCAAACGGAAAACAGCCATGCCGTTATTGGATGCACAACAATATGATTACCGTTAACGGACAGAAAATGGGAAAATCACTGGGAAATTCAATTATGCTCGAAGAATTTTTTACGGGAAATCACAAATTGCTCGAACAGGCTTACAACCCAATGACAGTACGTTTCTTTATACTTCAAGCCCATTATCGAAGCACTTTGGATTTCAGCAATGAAGCATTGCAGGCAGCCGAAAAAGGACTGAAACGTTTGATGCAGGCAGCCAAAACTCTCGAAAGTATTGAACCGGCAACAAATGCCAGTGATAACGAAAATATTAAAAACATTGAAAAAGAATGTTATGAAGCCTTAAACGATGATTTAAACACGCCGATAGCCATATCGCAACTTTTTGAAGCCGTGAAGATAATAAACAGCGTTGCCGACAAAAAAGAAAAAATCAATGCAAATGATATTGCAATATTAAAAAAATTATTCAAAAATGTTGCAGTTGATATTTTAGGTTTGAAGCCAGAACAAAACACTAACCGGAGCGAACTTCTGAACAGCCTTGTAAAAATGATTCTCGATGTGCGGCAGCAGTCGAAAGACAGGAAAGACTGGGCAACATCCGACAAAATCAGAGATGAATTGGTAAATCTGGGAATTGTGATAAAAGATACAAAAGAAGGTACGTATTGGGAAATATAGTATAATGTGATTTTATTTGAAAATATTTTACGCCTTTACACAAAACATAAACAGTTGCTCGCAAACAACCGGCATGATGCTTGTTTGAAATAAATTACAATCATAAGTTAATAAGTAAAAGTGCAGGATTCTGTGTCGGTACCGGTTAAAATTCTGCAATGTATTTTATTAATAAACGGCAGTTTTTTTTCTTTTGTATCAGGATAAAAGAATAGAAAAAACATTTTCATTTTTTGCACGGTTTTAGCCAATATTGCATGAAACCCTGCATTTTTGTTTTGCGCTTATTTTTATACTTGCATAAAAATAGGTACATTTGCATTTTAACAGTAAAAAATGACAAATATATTAGCAACAGTATTACAACAAGCCGACACATTAAAAGCACGTTTGCAGTCAGCCCGACCGCTTGACATTGAAGCCTTACGGAAAATTAAAACAGCATTTGAAATAGAATATACCTATGAAAGCAACAGGATTGAGGGCAATACGCTTACATTGCAGGAAACGGCATTGGTAGTAAGCGAGGGAGTTACAATCGGCGGCAAAAGCATGAAAGAACATTTGGAAGCGATAAATCACGCCCAGGCTGTTGAATTTATCAAAGAAATTGCAAACAGTGATATTGATATTACCGAGCGGACAATAAAGGAAATTCACGCCCTTATACTGCACGGCATAAACAGGGAACAGGCAGGCAAATACCGTTCCGTTCCCGTTTTGATTGCCGGCAGCCGACACATGCCGCCACAACCGTATTTGATACAGCCGCAAATGGAAAAATTTATTTTGCAATGCAGACAAATGAAAACAGACGGCACACACCCGATTATAATTGCTGCATTTTTGCACGATAAACTTGTAGAAATACACCCCTTTATTGACGGCAACGGACGTACAAGCCGCCTGCTTATGAATTTGTATCTGCTTTCAAAAGGCTATACCATTACGAGCCTGAAAGCCGACAACGAGGCAAAACAGGCATACTGTGCAGCATTGGAACAAAGCCACGTTGAAGGCAACTACGAGCCGTTTTATATGCTTGTGGCAAATGCCGTAAAACAGTCTTTGGAAAAATATTTGAAAATTATTGAAACGTGGTAGAAATCCGATTATGAATGAAAAACTAATACAAAAACTTAACAGCAAAGAAAAATTTTTTGAGTTATTAGATATTGTAACTCCAAATATACACTGCATTAATGAATATATTAAAATTTTTGAACAGTTAGATACAAGAAATACATTATACAATTTACAGACTCACAAAAGAATAAAAGTAAAGTATCAAGACAAACACTACAGCGTTGGAAGAATAAAGGAATTTTAATCACACACAAGAATAAACTACGTCTTTGCAAAGATATAAATATTACCGAATTAATAGATACTTTGAAATTATTAGAAACCGTTTAAATTTACAGAAAAATTAAGCGGTTTTTTCAACAAATCAACAGGAGAACAATTAATAAAGTCTGTCATTGCGAGGGCGGTAGCCCGAAGCAATCCATATTTATTGTACTATTCATTATTAATTGTTAATTGTCAATTATTTTTTTGGATTGCTTCACTGCTTCGCTTTCGCAATGACGTGTTTGCTTTTTTTATTCGTCTTGCGAGGATCGCAGCGACGAAGCAAGCCATTGATAATCAACATTCAGATTAACTTCGTTGAGATCCGCTTCGCTTCGGTTGCTTCCTGCTTCGCGCAGCCTGCCCCGAGCGTAGCGTGGAGGCTCGCAGTTCGCAATGACGAAACCGGAGTTTTAAGACAGCCTCTGTATTCTATATAAAATTATGCTCAACAAAATAAACTATACATGCAATCTAAACAGTTTCTAATGAGTTTTTTGTATATTTACGCCTGTATTGTGAAAAAACAATGCAAATGCATATAAATTTTTATATGGAAAGATAAAAATTTCTGTTTAGACAGATGCAAATTTCCATCTAAACGGATGAAAATTTCTGTCGAGACAGAAAAAAAAATCTATATAGACAAAAATTTACGTCCGTCTAAATAAAAAATCATGTCTGTTAAAAGCCCTCAAAAGAGGCAAATTTACAGAAACGGATATTGATTTTTTGAGAAGTAAATTTAATGTGATAAATGAAATAAAAATCGGGTTTAACGATTTCAGCAAAGTCAGTTACAGCGATTGACAAAATAATGCTATCCTTATTTTAACGGCATAAAAAAGAAGTTAAGAAATTCATGTATCAATTAATTTTGTTGTGGATTAAGCCCGTTTCAGACAGATGGCAACACGCAAAAGCAATTTCAAAAATCATGCAAATAAATAATTTATTTTATTGATTTACCGATTATTATATAATTGCGTTTGCAGAAATAAAGTATAATTAATGCAATCTGTCAAAATATAGTTTATGTTTTTGATAAAAAACATAAAAAACCACCACATACAAAAACGCTCAAAAGTAGAACATTATCTAATAAATCCAATAACTAAAAAAAGCAATTTGGCAAAAAGCCTCCCATTTTAGCAATATTAAAAAAAATTATATCTTTGTTTCATAAAAGCCCGATAAGAAAGTCAAATTTTGGCTGTTTTGTTACTCGCTTACTTTAATATAAGGCTTTTTTAATTGAAAACAACATAATTATATAATGACAAATATATTAGCAATAGTAGGGCGTCCTAATGTGGGAAAATCAACCTTGTTCAATCGTCTGGTCGGGATGCGGCAGGCAATAGTAGATGAAGTTTCGGGCGTTACCCGCGACCGTCATTACGGGCAATCGGACTGGAACGGCAAGGAGTTTTCGGTGATTGATACGGGCGGATACGCAATAAACTCCGAAGATATTTTTGAAAGCGAAATTCGCAAACAGGTACATTTGGCAATCGACGAAGCGGATGTTATTATCTTTATGGTTGATGTAACAACGGGAATTACCGATTTTGATGACACTGTTGCCGATATTCTTCGCCGTGAAAAAAAGAAAGTTTTTTTAGTTGCAAATAAAGTTGACAACAGTAGCAGAATATTCGACAGTCATGAATTTTATAAACTCGGACTTGGCAAGCCGTATTGCGTTTCGTCAATCAGCGGAAGCGGCACGGGAGATTTGCTTGACGAAATTGTAAAATATTTCTCCGTAAACAAAAATGATAATGATGACCAAACCGATATTTTGCCGAGAGTTACCGTAGTAGGAAAACCTAATGTTGGCAAATCATCGTTAATAAATGCGCTGCTCGACGAAGAACGAAACATAGTAACTCCTGTTGCAGGAACTACGCGCGACTCAATAGAAACGCGATACAGTAAATTCGGGTTCGACTTTTTCTTAATTGATACGGCAGGATTGCGAAAAAAAAACAAAGTTACCGAAGATTTGGAATTTTATTCTGTAATGCGTTCGGTGCGTTCCATCGAAAATTCGGATGTGTGTATTCTTATGATGGATGCATCGCAGGGAGTTGAATCTCAAGATATGAGTATATACAATCTTATAATAAAAAACAAAAAGGGCTGCGTAATTGTAATAAACAAATGGGATTTGGTTGAAAAAGAAACAAATACCATGCGTGATTATAAAAATAAAATACTTGAGCGCATAGCTCCTTTTACGGATGTGCCTGTTATCTTTATTTCGGTAATAAACAAAGTGCGCATTTACGATGTTTTGCAGGCGGCAATGAAAGTTGCTGAAAATCGCAAACGAAAAATAACAACGCGGCAGCTCAACGATGCCATGCTGCCCATAATAGAAGAAACGCCGCCGCCGGCAATAAAGGGAAAATATATAAAAGTAAAATATATTACACAACTTGCATCGCCAACGCCTGTATTCGCATTTTTCTGCAATTTGCCTCAATACGTAAAAGAACCGTATAAACGTTTTTTGGAAAACAGGTTACGCGAAAAGTTTGAATTTACAGGTTGCCCTATACAGTTGTTTTTCAGACAGAAATAATGTAAGGCATATTCCGGTTTTGCGATAAATTTTATTTGCAGAGAGAAATGAAAAACATGAGGCTGTTTCAAAATGGTATTTTACACGTCATTACAAGGGCGAAGCAGGAAACAATCCGTTGATAATCAACACTTGGATTGCTTCCTGCTTCGTGCAGCCTGCCCCGGTAGCGTGGGGGCTCGCAGTTCACAATGACGAAACCGGAGTTTTAATACAGCCTGATGTTTTTTGTCATTGCTTCATCTTCGCTGCGTTTGCAGTTATTGATGACGGTTATTTTATGCTTTTTAAACAGCCTTTTTTGCCGTTTAATTTTGTTGAATTTCAAATTTTATATAAGCGACATGCCTCCGTCAATTATAATGGATTGCCCTGTTACATAACTTGAAAGGTCGCTCGACAGATACAGTACCGTTCCCGAAAGTTCGCCTTTTCTGCCCGGGCGGCTCATAGGACAGTTTGTATTGTAAAAATCAAGAAATTCATTTGATTTGAAAAGTGTATTTTCCGTCATTTCCGATTCAAAAAGCCCCGGACATACAGTGTTTACGGTAATGTTGTACTTTCCGTACGAACAGGCCATGCCCAGTGTAAGTCCCAATATGGCTGACTTTGATGAATTATAGCCATGCCGTATGAACACATCCGACTTGTCGGCTATGTGTGCATTGACAGAACTGATGTTTACTATTTTTCCGTAATTCTGTTTTATCATATACGGAACAACATATTTTGAGGTCAAAAAAATACCTTTTACATTTGTATTAAACGATTTGTCCCAATCTTCCACTGACAGTTGATGTACGCCTCCGCGAACGGCAACGCCTGCATTATTGAGCAAAATATCTATTTTGCCGAATTTTGAAACAATCTGTTCTATTGCCAGTTTCACCTGATTTTCATCAGTAACATCGCAGCCTGCTGCTAAAACTTCTACCTCAAAATTATTTTTTAATTCATCGGATAATTTTTCCAGTTTCTCCTTACGCCTTGCCAGTATGGCCACATTTGCGCCAAATTGAGCGTAGGCTCTTGCCGCATCTGCGCCTAAACCGCTTGACGCTCCTGTTACAACTGCTACTTTGTTTTTTAAATTTATCATGCTTTATTGCCGTTGTTGAATTTATAAAATAAAAAATGCTACCGATACGTTAAATTTATTATTTCTCCATTTTATATTCGAAATTTCTGAAATATCTTTAAGAGCCCAGTTATAATTTGCGCTCACTTGAAATTTCCAAAATTCTACTCCAGCTCCGACACTTACTCCCCAGTCGGTTTTTTTTACGCTTTCTTTGGCAATGTCGTTTCTATTGACTGCATAACCAAAATATAGTCCGCCCGACACATAAGGTGTAACCGTCGGCACATCGAATTTGTATAAAAGACTTACAGGAACTTTAAAATACGACATTTTATGTTCCGTTTTCTGCGGCGTTGTGTTTATTGCGCTGTAATCAAGAGTGCTTTTTTGCGTTGAATAAAGAACTTCGGGTTGCAAATATAAATCTCCCGTTAAAGAGACTTGTGCTACCGCGCCTAAATTCCATGATTTGGATTTATCTTTTTTCAATTGATTTCCTACGCTGCCGCTTATGTCGAAATTGTCAAAATCCCAGCCGCCTTTTATGCCAAGTTTGAACTGCGCGCTTGTTTCTAACGAAATAAACGCTGCCATTGCTATAAAAATAATTTTTTTCATTACAATATTATTTAATTATTAACATTTTAAAATATCGGACAAAAGTACAGGTTTTTATGGAAAAGAAAACATAACAATCGTTATAAAATGTTTATTTTAACTTTGTTTGTCTTTGATGCGGTTTATGTTAAGAATTAAATAACCGTTATTTAATACAATACTTCGTTATAAAATCTTCCCATAATTAAGCGGCAATCAAACCGTATTTGCAGAGTTCATTGATAATTTTTTGATTTTTTGGCAAGTTCGGGTTTATTGCGAACTTGCGAAT
>JAISOH010000144.1 GCA_031275825.1 Prevotellaceae bacterium
GTTTTTCAAAGAATGAACAAATACATGACAATATTATTGGAATGTATATTGAAAAATTTTATTACAAAACCGGAATTTATGGAAATAATTAACCATACAATTTGAGACACTACCGAATAAAGAATATTTTATGAATAAAATACATTGTCGGTTTTGCAGAATTTTAAATTTATAATTGCATAAAACTCTGCATTTTATTCATTAATTTCGGCTTGTAATTTATTGGTAATAAATAATTTGTATAATTATCAAGAATATATATGCTCAAAATTCTGCAAACTCGTAATTTGTACTGCGTCCGCCTTGCGATTTCCTGCATAAAATTCCTTTTTTAATTAAATCTTTAATGTCGCGCAAGGCGGTGTCTGACGAACATTTGGCTATTTGCGCCCATTTCGACGATTGCAGTTTGCCATCCATTTCGCTCAACAGTTTATTTATAACCAGCCGCTGGCGGTTGTTTAGAGGCGTTAGGTTATGGATTTTCCAAAATTCGGATTTTTTCATAACATTCAATAATATTATATCTGCCGCTTTCAAGGCTTTTTGCATGCAGTCGAAAAACCAAAGCATCCAGCCGGTAACATCAAAATTTTCATTTTGTGTTTTTTGCAGAACGGAATGATATTGTTTCAGGTCGGATGCTATTTGCGCCGGCATACTGTAAAATCGACAAGAAGTATCATCCGATCTTGCGAGAAGCATGTTTGTGATAATTCCGGCAATTAGCGCATTTCCACAGTCAAAGGGTTGAATTGCAACAAACCACAAATGCGCTATTGCCGCTTTTATAACAGAATCCAGATTGTTTTCGGTGTTAATCCAATTGATAAAACTATACATTTCCTTATTTGCTTGCATTCTGAAACCTGTTGCATTTTTGCCGATAGCTTTATATACAACTTTCTTTATTTTAGTCAGTTTGCCTGTGTTATTATTTTTTTCTTTTTGAATCATAGCGTCATGCCAAAAAAACAAACGTTCGTCTGTCAAAGGCATATTGCAATTAAGAACAGCGTCCAGCATTGCTTTTGTTATTCCGTCTATTTGTTCATTTTTTTTGGGATTTTTTTTCTTGTATATATCAAGTTTTGAAGCAATTGATATTCGCACAGTTTCTTCATCCAACAAAATATTTTCTATTTCGGCACATTTCACAATATCCATGGTTAATGTTTCAAGAACAGCTTCGTTTTGCAAATCAACAGCAAGAGATTCAATTGTACCGATAAGGCGTCCCTGCCGATATCTGACATCTGCAAGCGGATTTAACAGCGCTTCGTTATCCCAAATTATCACAGGACAGTTTTTATTTTTATAAACAAAATACATTTTCGTAAATTTTTGACAAAAATAATAATTGTTCCTTATCCGTAGAATATTCGCCGCAAAAATAATGCGATTATTTTATTGTTATATTTTATTTATTACATATTTACATAAAATATATGAAGATTGAATAAAATAATTTACAAATTAAATCTATTGATATTCGCTTTGTTTCGATTGTGTTCCACTCCTTATTTTGCCTTTGAAATAACACAGTATCTTTTTTCTGTAAATTTTGCAGAAAATTTTCATCTGTCTGTACGTAATGTTGAATATTTTACCTATATTTGCCGATTATTCTTTTCAGGAAAAAATAAACAATGACGCATAAAAACATTTTCGAAGAAGAAATAAAAAATACCATTGCAGTCGATTATTTCGGTAAATACGACTGCACAAAGATTCTCGGTAAAATTGACTTTGCCGTTAAAGTTAAACATTCAAAACATTCCATTGATTTTAATGACGAATACCTCCTTTGGGCGGAAGCCAAACAGAAACCCGCAGACATTATCGCAATGCTTGCTCAACTTGTGCTGACCATCGGCAAGGCGAGAACTTTCGACGAAATCATGCCGCCGCCGTTTCTCGGTTGTTATGACAGCGAAAAAATTGCCTTTATACCTTACAGCGAAATTCAGGATATTTTCTATCAAAACGATTTCAACTGGAATGTTACATCTTCAAACCACGACACAAAAGAGTTTAAACAGGTTTACAGTCAAATAAAAAAGATTATCGACAGCGATATTCCATGGGAAACATATCTTTTTTATTTCAAGAAAGACGAAGAAGAACTGCGCCGGTTTATCCGCCAGAATTTCATTGTTGGCAAACGCGAAACTTCCAAAATAAAAATCGACAAAAACAATTTTATTATCATTTACGGCAAGTGGCTTGATACTGTAAAACCAACCATTCAAGTAAATAATTGGACAGCAGCAAAAAAAGCAGGTATTATCGATGGTGATTTTTATCTCGCCGACCTGCTTTCGGATGAAAACAAAACACTGAAAGAAAAACTGTTTGTACTCCTGAAAACCGACCACTACGAACTTGACAGGAAAATAGACGAATCGGGATTCGAAAATTTTAAAATCACAGCCTTTTCTGACAACCGGAAAGCGCACACGCAATTCTGGGCAAAATACGAACGCCCGCCGCATGAAGATTACTGGGATTATATTATTGAACGTCGCGACCTGCTTGTGCCACAGGACGTGCGCGAACGCAAAGGCAGTTTTTTCACTCCGAAAATATGGGTCGAACTTTCACAAAAATATATTGCCGATGTATTGGGAGAAAACTGGCAGGATGAATATTATGTTTGGGATTGTTGCGCAGGAACAGGCAACCTGCTTGCCGGATTAACAAACAAATACAACCTTTGGGCTTCAACGCTCGACAAAGCCGACGTGGACGCCATGCACGACCGGATTAAAAACGGTGCAAATCTTCTGCATGACCACGTCTTTCAGTTCGATTTCCTGAATGATGATTTCTCAAAACTTCCGCATGGTCTGCAAGACATTATCAACAACCCGAAATTACGGAAACAACTGATAATTTATATCAATCCGCCGTATGCGGAAGCAAGCAAAATGCGAACTTTGCAAAGTGGAAACGAGGGAAGTAAGGGAGTAGAACAAAACGCCGTAAATAAAAAATATGCAAATCTTTTAGGACAGGGAAATGCAGAACTTTTTGCACAATTTTTTACGCGTATTTATTGCGAAATTCCGGGTGTTGTCCTTGCAGAATTTTCAAAGTTGAAAATTCTGCAAGGACAACACTTTGTAAATTTCCGAAAATTCTTTTTAGCAAAATTACTAAAAATGTTTGTTATGCCGGCAAACACTTTCGATAATGTAACAGGACAATTTCCTGTCGGATTTATAATTTGGGATACAGATAAAAAAGAACCTTTCAAGCAAATAATAACAGATATTTATGATAAAGACGGAAACTTTGCCGGCACGAAAAAAATCTATGCGTTCACCGACAGCCAATATATAAATGACTGGATTAAGCCATACAGGGCAAAAAAAAATGACAGAACCGTTATTGGAAAATTTCCATTCAAAGGAAATGATTTTCAAAATCAAAATTTGATCACGATTGTCAATCCCGAAACCGCTTATAATGTTGAAGCAGGACAATTTCTTATAAATATCGACAATTTAATAATTGCAAGCATTTATTTCGCCGTTAGAAAAGTCATACCAGCCGACTGGCTCAACGACCGCGACCAGTTTCTTTTTCCAAACAAAAAATGGGAAAAAGACTTAGAATTTCAAAATGACTGTCTGATATATACGCTTTTTACAAATAAAATTTCCTCAAAACAAGGGAAAAATCACTGGATACCGTTTAAAGAAGATGAAGTTAATGCGCCAACAAGTTACGACAGTCATATTATGATTACTTTTCTGAGCGGGGAAAAAGTTTTAAATGCTTATTCCGATTTGTTTTCAAATTTGGAAGAAACTAAAAAATACTCAAAATTCGGTTGGAAAAAAGGAGAAAAACGTGAATTTTCACCCGAAGCACAAGCCGTATTTGATGCCGGTCGTGAACTCTGGCGTTATTATCATTCGCAGAAAGACTGTAATGTAAATGCTTCGCTATACGACATACGCGAATATTTCCAGAGACGCAACGACAAAGGTAAAATGAACACCAAATCCGATGACCCTAAATATACGGAATTGATAAACACACTTCGCAATAATCTGAAAATACTCGCAAAAAAAATAGAACCCAAAGTATATGAGTACGGTTTTTTGAAAACGTAAAATTAATTAGCTATTTACTGTTTTATCTTTTCATTATTAATTTATCCCGTTACTTCCCGTTTGGATTTGACATATCAATTATTCTACAGCATATAAGGAACAATTATACTGAAAACATATTCTTTTTTACTTAAAATTATAAAGGCATTTTTATACAGGCGATTAAATATGTTGCGGTATTTATAATATTTTCATAAACAGCGACAGGCAGTCTTCCATTGTTTTAACGTTTTGAACGGTCAACGAAAGTTTTTTATTGTGTTCTTTCATTTTGAATTTTTCGGGATTAGATTGTATATATTGAATAATATCAATAAATCGTTGCGTTTTGTAATAAGCGCTCATTTGGTTGGAAATAAAATAAGCAATCATCATTTGATTTCTCAGTATTATTCGTTCAAAACCTAGCTTTATCGCTATTCGCCGCAAGCGTACAATGTTAAACAGATTTTCGGATGGCAAAGGAATTTCGCCGAATCTGTCAATCATTTTTTTGCGAAATTCAATCAGGTCGTTTTCATCATCAATACTGTTCAAATCCCTGTATAGCTTAATTTTTTCGGATGAGTTACTTACATATTCATCGGGCAGGTTTGCATCAATATCGGTATCAATGTAACAGTCGGAAATAAACGAAATGTCGGCGCTTACGGGCTGTTTTTGCAGATTTGTTTTTTCAAATTCCGTATCAGATTTTAATTCGGCAAGCGCTTCATTCAAAATTCGTTGATATGTTTCAAAACCTATATCGGAAATAAATCCGCTTTGTTCTCCGCCAAGCAAATTTCCTGCGCCGCGAATATCCAAATCCTGCATCGAAATATTGAATCCCGAACCTAAATCGGAAAATTCTTCAATGGCTTTCAGCCGG
This sequence comes from Prevotellaceae bacterium, assembly GCA_031275825.1. Classification (GTDB taxonomy): domain Bacteria; phylum Bacteroidota; class Bacteroidia; order Bacteroidales; family UBA932; genus JAIRKV01. The sequence continues at coordinate 4,996 of JAISOH010000144.1, forward strand.
CGGCGCGCTTCTGTTGTAAGCGATGCGGGGGGAGGCGTGAGCAAATAACAAAATGCTTTTTTATTGGAACGTCCCACCCGTCCGCGCAGCTGATGCAAATCGCTTAATCCGAAATTTTGCGCATGGTCGATAATAATTGTATTTGCATTCGGAATATCAAGCCCCGATTCGATTATTGTTGTTGTAAGCAAAACATCGTATTTGCCATCTATGAATCCCAGCATTATTTCTTCAAGTTTTTTTGATTCCAGCCGTCCGTGTCCTGTTGCTATTTTTGCGTTGGGGCAAAGTTTGACAATCATTTCGGCAATTCGGTTTATATCGTCTATACGGTTATGAACAAAAAAAACCTGACCGCTACGTTCGAGTTCGTAGTTTATTGCATCTTTTATTGTTTCGCTGTTGAAAGTATGAACTTCGGTAACAATGGGATGACGGTTTGGCGGCGGCGTGTTGATAATTGACAGGTCGCGCGCTCCCATTAGCGAAAATTGCAGTGTTCGCGGAATTGGAGTTGCCGTCATCGTTAAAGTATCGACATTCATTTTGATCTGGCGAAGTTTTTCTTTGGCGCTGACTCCGAATTTTTGTTCTTCATCAACAATAAGCAAGCCCAAATCTTTAAATTTTACGTTTTTGCCAAGAAGTTTATGCGTTCCTATGATAATATCCGTATTTCCATTTTCGATATTTTTGAGCGTTTCGGTTTGTTGTTTGGCGGTTTTCAAGCGGTTTAGAAAATCAATTTTTACGGGGAAATTTTGTAGCCGTTCACTAAATGTTTTATGGTGTTGAAGAGCAAGTATTGTTGTGGGAACAAGTATTGCCGTTTGTTTTCCATCAACGGCGGCTTTGAATGCGGCGCGAACTGCAATTTCGGTTTTTCCGAAACCTACATCTCCGCAAATAAGTCTGTCCATTGGGCTTGACAATTCCATGTCTTCTTTTACCGCTCCGGATGCTTTCATCTGGTCGGGTGTATCTTCGTAAACAAAAGATGCTTCAAGTTCGTGTTGCATATACGAATCGGCGCTGAACGCAAAACCTTTTGCAGCTTTGCGTTCGGCATACAGCAAAATAAGTTCATGCGCCATGTCTTTGATTTTCTTTTTTGTATTTTGTTTTAAACGCTGCCAGTCGCCGTTGCCGAGTTTGTATATTTTGGGCGGTTCGCTGTCTTTGCCTTTGAATTTTGAAATTCGATGCAATCCGTGTATATTCACAAAAAGCACATCGCTGTCGCGATAAACAAGTTTAACGGCTTCCTGTATTTTTCCGTTTACTTCCTGTTTTACAAGTCCGCCGAAAATTCCTACTCCATGGTCGATATGAACAATATAATCGCCAACTTGCAGTTTGTTTAATTCCTGTATGTTCAAAATTTCGCCCCTGTCAAGCATTCCGTGAATTTTGAAGCGATGATAGCGTTGAAATATTTGATGGTCGGTATAATATGAAATTTTTGAAACATGGTCGATAAAACCTTCGTGAATTGAAATATTTATGCTGTCAAACGAAAGATTTTCGTGTTTATCGCCTGACTCGAAGATTTGCCGCAGGCGTCCGTTTTGAACGGTATTGTCGAATAAAATAACCGTGTCATAACCGTTTTCGCTATTTTCTCTTATGTTTTTGGAAAGCATATCAAAATTTTTATTGAAATTGGGTTGCGGCGATGTTTTAAACTCAATTTTAACGGTATTGTTTAAGATTTTTACCGGTGAAAACGACAGTATCCTGAATTTTTCCGTTTGTTCCGAAAAAACGTTTTCCGATATAAAACTTTGATTTTTTATTTTGTTTATTTCATCTGCTTTTCCGCTGCAAAAATCGTAATCATCAAACCATATACATGCCGAATTTTCAATAAAATCAAATATTGAATAATCTTTCCTGTTTTGTTCAAGATTTGATATGATTTCTGTTTCGTTTATATTTTCAATCGAAAGTTGGGTGTCAAGGTCAAAAATACGAATTGATTCTATTTCATCTCCAAAAAAATCAATACGGTAAGGTTTATTTGTCGAATATGAAAAAACATCCAGAATACTTCCCCGTACTGAATATTGTCCGGGTTCAAAAACAAAATCGGTTCGTTCAAATCCGTACGACACAAGCATTTCTACAACAAAATCCAAACCCGGCTTATCGTTTTTTCTGACAGTCAAAGTGTTTTTATTGAGCACGTCGGGTGCAACAACTTTTTCGGTCAATCCTTCGGGATAAGTTACCAGACAGATATTTTTCCGTTTACCTTCATTAAGCAGGTTTAAACATTTTGTTCGCTGCACAATGTTAGCCGTTTCAACGGTTTCGTCCTGCACGTTTCGCTTAAGCGATGACGGAAAAAACAAAATATTTTCGTTTTGAGCAAGATTATACAAATCGGTATAAAAATATGCCGCCGTTTCCTTTTCAGATAAAACAAAAATGTTGATATTTGCATTTGTTTGAAAAAAACATGCAGCCAAAACTGATTTTGCAGAACCTGCCAAACCTTTCAAAACAATGGAACTTCGTCTGTCCGATTTGATTTCGGAAAGAAGGATTTTATAACCATCCTGATTTACAAAATTATTTATTAATTTTTCCGCCATTTCTACTGTGTTTTTCCAAATTTATACGTCTGCGCGTATTGAAAAATTCCGTATGCATTTGCAATTTGAAAGGCAAAGGTATAAAAATATCAAATAAGCGAAACTCATTCTTTGCGGCAAGCAGAAAAACCTGTTTTTACGAAAAACGCTATGACGAGTGCAATTTTTTTGAAGCCTGATTATTATATTCCGTATTTATGTTTACGCAAAATATTTTTATTTGACAGGGTGCAATTCAAAATATTTCATGTAAATTTGCTGCCTGTTTAATGTAAAATTTTATGAATAAAGAACCGAAAATAAAAGTTGGCATATTAAACGAAACAGTAATTAACTTTCGTTTGCACGGCAATTATAAAACCAGAGAGGGATTTGTTTTAAACGATTCATGTTGCGCTCAAATCTGTCCAAACGGCATTTTTGTGAGTTGCACCGGCAATAAAAAAATATTACTTGACAGTTTCGATACGCTGGAACCGGCAGACGAAAAAACCTGTTTTTTTGAACTCATTGATGTTACGATTGGCGTTGAATTTCACTGGCAACGCAAGGAAAATCAGAAATTCAAAGGATCCTTGCAGTTTATTGTCGAAAATGAAAAAATTACTGCAGTAAACATAATAAATATCGAAGATTATCTGATTTGCGTAATTTCGGCTGAAATGAGTTCGACAAGTTCGATGGAACTGTTGAAAGCACATGCGGTAATTTCACGCGGATGGCTGCTTGCCCAAATCCAGAAAAGCGAAAATATATACAAAAATAAAACCGAATACAAATCAATAAACCAAACCGAAACCGAATATATCCGCTGGTGGGACAGAGAAGACCACGTCAATTTTGATGTATGCGCCGACGACCATTGCCAGCGATATCAGGGAATTACCCGCGCAGGCACAACTCACGTGATTGATGCCGTTGAAGCAACACGCGGGCTTGCGCTGACTTTTGAAGGCAAAATATGCGATGCGCGTTTTTCAAAATCATGCGGCGGAGTGATGGAAAAATTTGAAAACACATGGGAACCTGTCGAACATCCGTATTTACAGGGACTGGCTGATACCGATGATGAAAAGGCGGAAGACCTGACACTTGAAGAAAATGCCGAAAAATGGTTCAAATCATCTCCCGAATCGTTTTGCAATACAAACGACAAAACAATACTTTTACAGGCGCTCAATGATTATGACAGAGAAACAAACGATTTTTACAGATGGAAAGTAGAATATACTCAATCTCAAATATCGGAAATGGCTTGTCGCCGTTCAGGCTTTGATTTTGGCGAAATAATCGACATTATTCCCATGCAGCGCGGCGCTTCAGGACGAATTGTCAAACTCAAAATTATCGGAACAAAATTAGTGAAAATCATAGGCAAGGAACTGATGATTCGTCGAACTTTTTCAAATACTCATCTTTACAGTTCAGCCTTTATAGTAGAGAAGGATAACGAACAGGAGGGCATTCCGCAAAAGTTTACTTTCATCGGCGCAGGCTGGGGACACGGCGTTGGACTGTGCCAGATAGGAGCAGCAGTAATGGGCGCAAAAGGCTACGGCTATGACAAAATTCTTGCTCATTATTTCCCAAATTCCAAACTGGAAAAACTTTATTAAACTTCACGCTGCATAAATTTGTGAGTTGCAGATTCCTGCTTCGCCTGCGATAGAAGGGCGCAATGACGCGCTACTTCGTCATTGCGAACGCAAAGGGCTGAAAGCCTGAAATCATTAGTGCAGGGCTTCGCCCTGCAAACAGACAATCCACCGGGCAAGCCAAGCCCTCAACGGGGCGCAAGCCTTATTTACCGGTTTATTGTTTGTTTTTTTCATTTGTTGTCCGTCATTGCGGAGAGCGCAGCGCCGAAGCAACACGTCATTGTGAGGAATGAAATGACGAAGCAAACCAGAGAAATTGTTAATGAAAATAATCATAAAGAATACTGGATTGCTTCGGGCTAGCGCCCTCGCAATGACGGACAAATAAAATAAATTTTATAACAAAAAAATTCAAATATAATGAAAAAGAAAATTCAAATGATTGCAGCCCTTGCACTGCTTATTATGGCTGCTGCACACAGCAAAGCAGCCCGGGCCAAACCGTTTTGAACAGGCTTAATGCAAATCCTGACTACATTTTGGATTTTGATGCTCGCTATTTGCCCGAATGTTACTATATAGAAAGCGAAGAAAAGGCTGTTGTTTATTATCTCAACTATGCCCGAATAAATCCGCGACAATTTTGCGAAAAATATGTAAAACCCCATGCGCCATGGTACAAAGGCTATGCTTTCGACGA
>JAISOH010000160.1 GCA_031275825.1 Prevotellaceae bacterium
ATACAAAAGGTATGGTTATAAGTGGTAAATATGTTTTTTATTGGTTGAATGCATGGTGAAAATAAAATGAATAATATAAACAACATAAAAGGACAGTACAATTACTATCCTTTCGGCAAGCAGTGGGAAGATCTTAATTTAATGGCAAATACAAACAGATATACATTCAGCGGCAAGGAGAAGCAGACTGTAAAAGATTTGGGCTGGCTTGATTTTACGGCGAGAATGCTATCAATAAAGGCTTTGACTATCTTGGTCCATTTGTTTACTCGCGCTATAACGATACTCTTACCTTTGAAAGCACAAACTTTGGCGGCGGGCGCATAAACAAAACAAAGAGTAAAAATAATGCAAGCATTGTTCAAAAAAATATAAAGAAAAAAATATAAAATTAAAAATAATACAAAATGAAAAGAAAAGTAATAATTTTAATGGTCGCTGCAACGATGATTTCATGCAGCGGCGGCAGCAAAAAAAACACGGAACCGACACAGCCTGTCGAAACAAAAACAGTTGTTAAAACGGCTGTTGCAAAAAAACAGACTATCGACAGAATACAGGAATTTACGGCAACTGTTGAATCTGAAAAAATAAACAATATTGCGCCGAGCGCTCCTGTGCGCATAAGTAAAATACTGGTTGAAGTTGGCGACCGCGTTGTCAGCGGACAAAAACTTGTTCAAATGGATGCAACAAATCTTGCTCAACTCGAACTGCAAATCGAAAACAGTAAAAAAGATTTTGAACGCATTGACGAACTGTACAAAGTAGGCGGAGTAAGCAAAGCCGACTGGGATGCCGCAAAAATGGCTCTGGATTTGCAAATCACTTCATACAACAATCTGCTTGAAAACACGCAGCTTGCAGCGCCGATAAGCGGAGTGATAACAGCCCGAAACTATGACGACGGCGACATGTACAGCGCAGGAAAACCTGTGCTTGTTATTGAACAGATTACGCCCGTCAAACTTTTAATAAACGTTTCGGAACAGTATTATACTCAGGTAAAAAAAGGTTTGAGCGCCGATGTTAAACTTGATGTTTACGGAGATGAAATTTTCAAAGGTGAAATAAGTTTGATACATCCAACGCTGACGCCGGCAACACGAACATTTACGGTAGAAATTAAACTTCCAAACCGAGACGAACGCATACGTCCCGGAATGTTCGGCAGAGTAATTCTCAACTTCGGCAAAAAAGAAGGAATTATGATTGCTGATGTTGCCGTTCAAAAACAGATAGGAACAAACGAAAAATACGCTTTTGTAATTAAAAACGGCATTGTCGAACGGCGAGTAGTTACGCTCGGCATTCAAACAGGCGATATGTTTGAAATACTGTCGGGAATTGATGAAGGAGATGAAGTTGCAATAACAAGCCTGTCGCGACTTGACAACGGCAAGGAAGTAACAGTTAAAAACGATTGATAAACTGTCATAAATTCATTGAATTTTACGGTTTCATCAAAATCGCAAATAATACAAACAGCAAAAAAAGAAATTAAAATGAAAATTTATCAAATAGCGGTAAAAAAACCTATATCAACCATGTTGATTTTTATAGGCGTAATAACATTAGGTTTGTTTTCGCTCAACAATCTGGCTATCGACCAGTATCCCGAAATGGATATTCCGTATGTTAGCGTTGTAACTGCCTATTCGGGAGCAAATGCAGCCGATATCGAAACCAATATTACCCGCGTGCTCGAAGATAATTTGAATACGGTTAATAACCTCAAAAAACTTACATCAATATCGCGCGACAACGTATCGATGATTACTCTGGAAATGGAATGGGGATGCGACCTAAACGAAGCGGTAAACGATGTGCGGGATGTTGTAAGCCGCATAAGAGATTATCTTCCCGATGATGTTACATATCCCACAATATTTAAATTCAGCTCTTCGATGATGCCGGTTATGGTATTGACGGCAACTGCCAATGAAAGTTATGCCGCTCTTAACAAAATTCTCGACGATAAACTTGTAAATACGCTTAACCGCATTGATGGCGTGGGCGCAGTCAGTTTAATGGGAATCCCGGCACGCGAAATACAGATAAATGTTGACCCCAACAAAATAGATGCATACAATCTTTCGGTTGAACAGATAGGAAACATAATAGCAGCCGAAAACATAAATATTCCCAGCGGAACCATTGATATAGGAAACAATACTTTCAATCTTAAAGCAGATGGAGAATTTCAAAGTAGCGATGAATTGAAAAATATTGTTGTTATAAGTCAGAACGGCAAAAATATTTTGCTTGGCGAAATAGCGGCAATTAAGGATACGCTCGAAAAAGCGACAATGGACTCGCGTATCAACGGCAAAAAAGGCATTATTATATTAGTTCAAAAACAGTCGGGAGCAAATACGGTTAATATAGTAAACGAAATTTATGATATTTTACCCAAAATACAGGAAACATTACCGAAAGATATTAACGTTGGTATTGTAATGGATGGTTCCGAATCAATAAAAGACAATATTGCATCGCTAACCGAAACTGTAATGTACGCCTTTATTTTTGTTATTCTTGTGGTAATGGCTTTTTTAGGTCGCTGGAGAGCCACATTTATAATTTGCCTGACTATTCCAATATCGCTTATTACGGCATTTATTTATTTATATGCCACAGGCAGCACGCTTAATATCATTTCGCTCAGTTCGCTGTCAATAGCAATAGGTATGGTTGTAGATGATGCCATTGTGGTTTTGGAAAATATTACAACTCATATCGAACGCGGAAGCAGTCCCAAAGAGGCGGCGGTTTATGCGACAAACGAAGTCTGGATTTCGGTAATCGTTACAACGCTTGTAATTGTCGCCGTATTCCTTCCGCTTACGCTTATATCGGGAATGATGGGAATAATGTTCCGCGAACTGGGATGGATAGTAACAATTGTAGTATGCGTTTCAACAACGGTTGCCATTTCAATCACTCCAATGCTTTCGGCATACATACTTAAACTCGAAGGCGGAATTCACCATTACAAAGGTTTGGGAATTATGTACAAACCAATCGACAGATTTCTTAATCTTCTGGATATTTTTTATGCAAAACTTCTTACATGGGCTGTATGGCATCGAATATCGGTATTGTTGATAACGGTTGCAATATTTTTATCTTCGCTGTTTTTGCTGTCGGTTGTACCTATTGAATTTTTCCCGACATCCGACAACGGAGTAATTTCGGCAACAGTACAGATGGAACAGAATGTAAGCGTTGAATATACGGCAAAAATTGCGCGTAAAATCGAAGAAACGGTTGCTGAAAAATACCCCGAAATAAGAATTATGTCATCAAGCGCAGGAACAAATTCAGGTTCAAGCGCATTTGCGGCAATGCAGTCATCGGGTTCGCATATCATCAGTTTCAGAATGCGTTTGCCGCGCGCTACCGAACGTATCCGTACAATTTTTGAAATATCCGACTCGTTAAGAAAAGATTTTGCAAACATTCCCGAAATCACTCAATATTCGGTTACTCCCGGCGGCAGTGGCGGCGGTTCGATGGGCGGTCCAAGCAACGTGCAACTTAAAATATTCGGCAACGATATGGATGTTACCAATACGGTTGCGATGGAATTGAAAGACAGAGTATCCAAAGAAGTAAAAGGAGCAAGAGATGTGCAACTGTCGCGGGATGATATGCGTCCCGAATACAATGTTCGGTTCGACAGAACAAAACTTGCATATTACGGCATGACAAGCGCCATGGCGTCGCAGGCTGTACGCAACAGAATAGACGGATTTGTAGCAAGCAAATATCGCGAAGATGGAGACGAATATGATATTGTTGTCAGATATGCCGAAGAATTTCGCAAATCGCTTGACGATATAAACAATATTACGCTGTATAACAATCTTGGACAGCGCATAAAACTTGGCGAAGTAGCAACGGTAGTCGATGAATTTGCCGCTCCTGCAATTGAACGCGAAAACAGGCGGCGGCTTGTAAGCGTTAACGCATCGCTTGCTCCGGACGCCGCGCTCGGAGATGTAATAAAAGACGTAACAGCACTTTTGCAAACTTACGAAACGCCGCAGGGAGTAGATATTGTAATTGGCGGTACAATCGAAGACCAGCAGGAATCCACTCAGGACATGATGACCTTATTGATACTTATTGTTATTCTTGTTTATATAGTAATGGCAACACAGTTCGAATCGTTTAAAATGCCGTTTATCATTATGTTTACAATTCCATTTGCATTTACGGGCGTATTCCTTGCACTGTTTTTAACAAATACGCCTCTCAGCATTATTGCCCTGATAGGCGCCGTTATGCTTGTCGGCATTGTTGTTAAAAACGGTATTGTAATGGTTGATTATACCAATCTGCTTGTAGAACGGGGCAACAAAATACGCACAGCCGTTGTAATGGCGGGAAAAAGTCGTTTGCGTCCCGTACTTATGACTTCGCTCACAACAATACTGGGAATGTTGCCTCTTGCAATAGGAAGCGGCGTAGGTTCCGAAATATGGAAACCAATGGGAATTGCAATCATTGGAGGTTTAACATTCTCTACCATGCTTACATTGCTGGTAATACCCGTTTTATACGCCTTGCTGGTAAGCAATAAAGCATTCCGAAAGAAAAAAACAAACGAAGATGAAAAACGTGAAATTGAAGAACTGAAACGCTCAATAAAACGTTTGAATAACCCTGTTAATTAATTTTGAAAATAAAGAAAAAATGAAAGCAATATTTATATCCTACAATCAGGCTTTGACCGAAAGAATAATTAATGTTCTTGACAGCAACAACGTGCGCGGATTTACTAAATGGGAACTCACCGAAGGACGCGGAACAGTTGATGGAGAACCGCATTATGGCTCTCATGCATGGCCATCTATGAACTCATCGATGCTTACTGTTGTTGAAGATGAAAAAACAGAAAAAATAATGAACGATTTGCGCAAACTCGACGAAGCAGCCAAAATGCAGGGACTGCGCGCATTTGTGTGGAATATTGAACAGGTAAGTTGATTTTGATGCAGCAGTAGAATAATTGCATTTTGACTATTTGAAAAAATATCGAAAACAAATTTGACCGATAAATAAAATAAGCAGACAAAAAGGCGGGATTTTCCTGCCTTTTTGTTATTGCCGGCAATATATTTTATTCATAAACCGGTATTTTCTCTTCTTTTGTTTTGATACGGAAGAACCATCCGAAACATGAGCGTCATTCCTGTAAAAGCAATATCCCAGATGAAGAATTGACAGAGTTTGAGGCTGTCTCAAAATGGTATTTTACATGTCATTGCAAACGAAGTGAAGCAAACCGGAAAAATAGAAAAAAAATACTGATACTTCTACATACCGGTATTCTCATCAAATATTAATAACCTGAGTTCGATATAAGAAAAGTAAGAAAAATTTGGTAAACTGGCTAATTTTCATTGTTTTTATGGTTGATAATAAACAAAATAAATTACAAGTCGAGATTAATGAATAAAATGCAAGGTTTTATGGCAATATCAGTTAAAATTCTGCAATACCGGCAGTCTTTTTCTCTTATTTTTTGCCAAACAAATTAATATAAAAAACTGGTATTTCGGTATATTTTATTCGTAAGGAGCGACCAGATAAAGACGCCGAAATTAATTTTACAGAAATTCAATCTCCTTGCATTTCACATCTTTCACCCGCAGTTGAATATTTGCAACTCCGCGATAATAATTTTCGGCTATCGAATAGCAAATATCAATAGGATTCCCGCCTTTTATAAAGTCGAAATGTTCCGACAGATTAAATGCAATTCCCTGAAATGGACGATAAGGCTCGTCTTCCTGAATGATTTCGAGTTTTATATGTTCGCCAAATTGTCCTACTTTTCGGCTGTTTCCGTTGTCGTAAACATTTTGAGTAAGAAAAACCGGAGACATGTTTCCCGGTCCAAACGGTTGAAACTGTTTAAGTATTCTGAAAAATTTAGGCGTTATCTGTTTAAAATCCAAACAGGCATCAATCGAAACTTGCGGCGTCATTATTGATTCGTCAATATTGTCGTTTACATATTTCTCAAATCGGGATTTAAATTTTCCCAGATTTTCTTCTTTCATGGTAAGCCCTGCGGCGTAAGTATGTCCGCCGAATGTTTCAAGTAAATCGGAACACGCTTCAACAGCCTGATGCAAATCAAAACCGGGGATACTGCGTGCAGAACCTGAAATCAGTCCGTTGGATTTTGTAAGAACAATCGTTGGTCTATAAAATGATTCTATCAGTCGGGACGCTACAATTCCGACAACTCCCTTGTGCCATCCGGGATTGTAAACAACAGTGGCTTTTTTGTTTTCGTCTGTTGATTTTACCATTTCAATGGCTTCGAGAGTAATTGCGCGGTCAATATTTTTGCGTTCGTTATTTACCGAATTAATAGATGCAGCCTGTTCTATAGCCGACTCGCTGTCTTCGGCAATAAGCAAATCAACTGCGCTGCGTCCCTGTTCCATACGTCCTGCCGCATTTATTCGAGGTCCTATTTTAAACACTATATCGTCAATAGTTATTTGATGATTTTCAAGTCCTGAAAGTTTTATTATTGCATGCAGTCCTTTGCGCGGATTTTCGTTCAGGCGTTTCAGACCGTAAAAGGCTAAAATTCTGTTTTCTCCCACAACGGGAACAATGTCGGCTGCAATACTCACGGCAACAAGGTCAAGATATTTTTCGATATTTTCAAACGGAATATTATTTTCTTTTCCCAGCGCCTGAATTAATTTAAATCCTACGCCGCATCCCGAAAGTTCCTTAAATGGATATTCGCAATCATACTGTTTGGCATCCAATACGGCAAAAGCCTTTGGAATATCATCGCCCGGAAGATGATGGTCGCAGATAATAAAATCTATTCCTAATAGATTGGCGTAATTTATTTTCTCATTTGCTTTTATTCCGCAGTCAAGAGAAATTATGAGTTTCACGGCGTTTTCTTTTGCATGATTTATTCCTTTTGTCGAAACTCCATAACCTTCGTCGTATCTGTCGGGAATATAGTATGAAATATTTGCATGAATTTTATGGATAAACGAATATACCAGAGCAACGGCTGTTGTTCCATCAACATCATAATCGCCATAAACCATAATATGTTCATTGTTTGCAATAGCTTGATTTATACGATTAACAGCGCGTTGCATATCTTTCATAAGAAATGGATTGTACAGATTTTCGAGTTGAGGGCGAAAGAAAAATTTAGCCTGTTCCAAAGTAAAAATATTACGTTGCACCAGTAACTGTGCAAGCGTAGGGTCAACTCCGAGATCTGTTGCCAGACTGTTGATTTTCTCAAAATCGCCGGAAACGGGTAATATCCATCTTTTTTCTGCGCTCATTTGCAAATGTTTACATGTTTCAACTAATAATATTGTCGAAACAGATTGCGCAAAGTTAATGTTTTTTGTCCATATTAGAGTTAATATATACTAATTCTTCCGATATTTTTTATATCGCAACAAAACATCTTAACATAAAGTTCTTTTGATTTGCATGATGTTTATTTCTATGAAAAATAAATAAATTTAATTTTATTTATTCCGAATTAAAATATTTTTGTAATTTTGCAGAACATTAATAATGATAATGTGATTTTTTATATAAATATTAAATTGATATTTTCAAGTGGAACCGCATAAAATATTAGTAATTAATCCGGGCTCAACATCTACAAAAATTGCTGTTTTTGAAGATGAAAATGTTGTATTTTCCGAAAATATAAAACATTCGGCAGAAGAATTGTCCATATTCGGATATATTATTTACCAGCACAAATTCAGAAAAGACTTGATATTGAATAGACTTGAAAAAGCAAAAATAGATGTTTCGCAAATTGACATAATAGTTGCTCGCGGAGGTTTGGTAAAGCCTATACTGTCAGGTGCTTATGAAATAAATGAAAGACTTAAAGAAGATTTGCTCAACTGTGTACAAGGCGAACATGCAAGTAATCTCGGAGGTCTCATTGCCGACGATATTGCCAAATTGACGCTAAATGCCAAAGCATACATAGCCGACCCCGTGGTAGTTGACGAATTGCAGGATGTGGCTCGCATAACAGGGCATCCGAAAATATTCAGAACTTCTATTTTCCATGCATTGAATCAAAAATCGGTTGCGCGAAGATTTGCAAAATCCCTGAATACAAAATATGAAAACTTAAATTTGATAGTTGCGCACTTGGGTGGAGGAATTTCGATAGGAGCTCATCATAAAGGCAAAGTTATTGATGTGAATAACGGTTTGGATGGGGATGGTCCGTTGTCGCCTGAACGTGCAGGCTCGCTGCCGACAGGAGCGCTGGTGAAATTATGCTTCAGCAATAAATATAACTATGAAGAAGTTAAAAAAATGCTTGTAGGAAATGGCGGATTAGTTGCTCTTATGGGAACAAACGAAGCCAGGGAGATAGAAATAATGGCTGAAAAAGGCGATGAGCGGGCAAAATTAGTACAAGATGCAATGTGCTATCAAACAGGAAAATACATAGGCGCAATGGCAGCCGCGCTTAAAGGTAAGGTTGATGGAATTATTCTTACCGGAGGAATTGCTCACAATAAATATCTTTGTAATTATGTAAGCGAAATGGTTGAATTTATTGCACCTGTTAAGGTTTATCCCGGAGAAGGCGAAATGGCAGCGCTGGCAATAAATGGATTAATGATTTTGAACGGAGAATTAAAACCCTTAACTTATGAATAAGACTGTTGATTAAATTGATATTTGTCATTGCCGATTAATACACAGCTGCCTGTTATATTTTTTAAAAACCGAATTTGAGATGTTGAAAATTTTTATTAGCATTTTTTTATAAATCCTCATTCATTATTTGATGCAGTATTTGCCAATTTGTTCATTATCAGATTAAAAAGACAAGCAACAGACAAAAACAAACTGTAAGTATCAAGATTTTATGCATATAACTTTTTATAAAGGTCTTTTAATATACAAAATTTGATTTTTTAACATTGAATTAAAAATATTTTGTCTCATAATTTACATTATGTAAACATGTAAATACAAACATATCAGAACATTATTATTTTATCACAACAAAAAACAACATATTGAAATTTGTAAGGAATTAAATAACATCTTACTTTTGTAGCCAAATTAAACATAATGTAAATTATAGAACAAAATTCAAATTATTGTAAAACAAACAAGTATGAAGAAATTTTTATTTTTTTTCACTGTCTGTTTATTGTTTAACGTTTATGCATCCGCTCAAACTAAAACAGTAACAGGTACGGTAATCAGCAGGGATGATAATTCAGGCATTCCCGGCGCTACGGTTTTGGTTAATGAAACCAAAAAGGGAGTTGCGGCTGACATTGATGGCAAATATTCCATTCAGGTTGCCAAAGGTCAGACGCTTGTATTTTCAGCAATCGGTTACGAAGAACAATCGATTGTTGTAGGAGATGAAAATCAGATTAATGTTACATTATCTATAAGCACTACCACGCTTAGCGAGTCGGTGATTGTAGGTTATGGAGTTCAGCGAAAAGAAAATCTGACAGGCGCGGTTGCATCTGTTAATGTAGAAAAGACATTGGCAAGCCGTCCCATTGCAGACGTTGGGCGAGGGCTGCAAGGCGCAGTTCCGGGGCTGTCGGTTGTTGTTGCAAGCGGCGAAATCGGCTCGGATCCTATAATGAGAATACGCGGACAGGTATCCGCTATCGAAGGAACGGCGAAACCGTTAATTTTAATGGATAACGTTGAAATACCAAGTATTCAATTAATAAATCCCGATGATATTGAATCAATCTCCGTATTAAAAGATGCGGCATCGACTTCGATTTACGGCGCTAAAGCAGCTTTTGGGGTTGTGTTGATAACCACCAAAAAAGGAGCAAAAACAGAATCGGTTAGAGTTTCATATTCATCAAACTATTCGTGGCAAAACAGGGCTAAAGATTTGGACATGGCAGGCATAGACGGCATGCAATATGCCTTGGATGCAACCAGAACCAGACACCCTGAAGACAGAAGAGAGAATACATTTCCCGGTACGTTCTGGAAAATAAGCGAAACATCCATAGAACAAGCAAAAGAATGGCAAAAAAAATACGGAAGTACGATAAAAACATCCGACCCTTTGGTTTATGGAAGAGACTGGTATTATGATCAGGCTGCAAATCAAAAATTCAGTATTCGTACTTATGATGTGCTTGACCTGTTAGTGAAAGAGTGGACTCCGACATTTACGCAAAATTTGAGCGTTACAGGATTAAGCGGAAAAACATCATACCACCTCGGAATCGGGATGTTAAACCAGACAGGAATGAACAAGGCTGCAAAAATTGATGATTTTAAACGGTACAATACATCTTTGAATATTTCTACCGAAATCAACAAATATGTTACATTACGCGGAGGTTTCATTTATTCGGACCGTAACAAGCGTTTTCCGAGCATAGCGTCATATATACAGGGCGACCCGTGGTTATACGCTTATCGCTGGGGTGCAAGTTTTCCTGTTACAACGAAAGACCAGTTTGGCAATGATATGAGAGGTCCCGCTTACGAATTTGCAAATACAACCACATCAAGTAATAGAAGCGTTTATACAAACATAAATCTTGGCGCCACTGTTACCATTAATAAAGACTGGGATGTTAAATTTGATTATACACATGTTACGCAAAACGATATAGAAGAAAGAAGTCTGCCTACATTTTTTGCTTATGATACATGGGGATCCACGGGAAAATCGATAGTGCCGTGGACAAATACCAACGGCGACTTTGTATATGTGGATAATGAAGGAAACATAGTTGCCGATGGAGGCATGCCTGCCTACAGGTTTACGCCTGTGAGTGAAAATGGTTATCATATGAACGGAGGCACTACCAGTTATATCAGCCGTAAATCAATAAATACAAACAGTAATGTTTTCAATGTATATACTACTTACAATCTCAATTTGAACGAAAACCACGAGATAAAGGTAATGACGGGTATGAACAGCGTTACGCAGGATGACCAGAATCATTATGCGCGCAGAGATACCCTGACAAATTTTACCAATCCTCAATTTAATTTTGCAACAGGAACACAGCTTGTTGAAGGATCTTCTCACTGGGAAGCGCAGTTAGGATTTTTCGGACGCGTTAATTACACATTCAAAAATAAATATCTTGTCGAAGCCAATTTGCGATATGACGGTTCGTCCAAATTTCCAAAAGGACTCAAATGGCAGTGGTTTCCTTCGGCTTCGGCAGGCTGGATTGTTTCCAAAGAAAATTTTATGGAAAATATTAAGAATATAATAAGCTTTGCAAAAATAAGAGTATCATACGGAAGCATTGGCGACCAGTCGGTATCAAGTTCTCTTTACGTACCGCAAGTAAGCGTTTACTCCTCATACTGGATGAACGGCGACAACCGAAATTTAGCGTACAAAACTCCTGATGCCGTATCGGGCGATATATCATGGCAAAATATTGTAACTCTGGATTTCGGGATTGACCTGCGTTTTTGGCAAAACAGAATAGGATTAACTTTCGACTGGTACCGCCGCGATACCAAAGATATGATTATACCCGGCGATGCCGTGCCATATACATTCGGAACAGGAGCACCCAAAGGCAATTATGGAAATCTTCGTACCAACGGATGGGAAATCGCATTCGACTTTAATTACAGATTCCAAAACGGACTTGGCATTAACGGTACGGCAACGCTGTCGGATGCTACAACCCGCATAACAAAAGGAGCCGACTATTTAACCCCGTGGGGCAACAGGTTAATTACCAGCGAATGGGCTACGGGCGCAACATATGGAGATATATGGGGATATGTAACAGACAGACTGTATCAGGAAAGCGATTTTGTATATGGATCGGATGGAAAAATAAGAAAAGTTACCATCCGATTAGACGGAAATGCCAAAGAATCATATATGTTAGCCGGAACAAATCCTGTATATCAAACATTTCTTGAAGGCGGGGATGGAGTGCAGATATTCCGTCCGGGAGATGTAAAATTTGTGGATTTGAACGGAGATGGATATATTACTCCGGGATCGTCAACTTTTGGAGATCCGGGCGACAAAAAAGTAATAGGAAACTCAACGCCACGCTATCAATACGGATTTAAATTAGGCGCAGACTGGAAAGGCTTTGACTTTTCGATATTTTTTCAGGGCGTAGGCGCACGTAAAATATGGGGATCGGGGCAGCTGGCTATTCCCGGCTACAATGCCGACGATGGAGCTATGCCTCAGGCTATAGCAGGAAATTACTGGCGTCCCGACAGAACCGATGCTTTTTATCCCAAACCATGGAATAACGCAACAGCCAATACTAATTACAGTTTACAGGTACAATCACGTTATCTGCTCAATATGGCTTACCTGCGCATAAAAAATATAACATTCGGATATACATTGCCTGAAAAACTAATGAAAAAAATATTACTTACAGGCGCTCGCGTTTATGTATCTCTCGAAAATTTCTTTACTTTTGATAATTTAAGAGGATTGCCTATTGACCCTGAAGCGCAGACAGGATATTCAATGTTTCAAACAACATCGTATAATTTAACCCGTACGGGAACAGGCACTCCTACATTCAAATCGGCTTCGGCAGGTATTCAATTAAGTTTTTAAATTCTTAAAATTATGAATAATATGATAAAAAAATATATAAAAATAATAAATATGAAAACAAAAATAATAATATTTATTTCGATTGTTATGTTTTCGTTGACAGGTTGCAGCGACATACTCGACCGTCCGCAATTAAACCAGTGGGATGATGAAACTTTCTGGACAAGTGAAACAAATCTGCGACTGTATGCTAACGGATTTTATGAACGTTACTTTGTTGGCTATAACAGAGAATACAGTACGCAGTACACAGCGCATTTAGGCTATCTGTTTAACGATGATGTGGTAAGCGATGGCAATCAGACTTATTTTGAACAAACGGTTCCCAATTCACGAGGCAATAATACGGACGCCATATCTTCGGCAGGAATAGCACATCTTCCTTGGCTGGAAAGGCATACCGGACCCGACTGGAATTTTTCTTGGTTGCGTAAAGCCAATATAATGTTAGACCGCATAGAAACTCGCATGGGCGGCATTTTAAGCGAAGAAGCAAAAAACCACTGGAATGGAATAGTCCGTTTTTTCAGAGCCATGGATTATGCGGGATTAGTTAGCGTTTTCGGTGATGTTCCTTATTACGACCATGAAATAAAAAGTAATGATTATGCCGAACTGTATAAACCGCGAACTCCGCGAAACCAGGTAATGGATGCCGTATATGATGATTTTGTGTTTGCGCTGAATAACGTAAGAACAAAAGCGCAAGAAGGCGCCGGTTATGTTAATCAGGATGTTGTTGCCGCTTTTACGAGCCGCTGGGCGCTGTTTGAAGGAACATGGCAAAAATATCACAACAATGATGCCGAAAGAGCAAAAAAATTTCTGAATCTTGCCGTTACGGCAGCCAGTTATGTAATCGGCAAATATTCAATGTCTGATTTTCGCAGCCTTTTCGGTTCCAATGATTTGGCAAGCAATCCTGAGGTAATATTTTACAGACATTATGACGGCGTAGTAGCAAGACATTCCATTGCAACCAGCTGTAATATGGCGGATGGACGCTATACTAATGCTAATCTGGCTCTTATAAAAGCATTTATTTGCATTGACGGAAGCGACTGGCAAACATCTGCAGATGCGGCAAATAAAGACTTCTCTCTTGATAATCTTATAAAAACGCGCGACCCGAGATTTGAAGCTACTTTTTATAAAAAACCAACTCTCAGGTCATCAAGTTCATGTTTATATACTACAAAATTTATAAGCAGAGAAGGACTTAGATACCTTGATGAGGGAACAACAATGTCAACGGAATATTCAAGCGCAAACAACAAAAACGATTATCCCGTAATGCGCTACGCCGAAGTGCTGTTAAACTGGATTGAAGCCAAAGCGGAACTTGCAACGCTGGGCGGAGCGGCTGTTACACAGGATGATATTGATAATTCAATAAACATAATACGTAACAGACCTCTTGATGCGGATGCTATAGCAAATGGCGTAACACAAAAAACGGCGGCTATGAATTTGAATAATTTACCAAGCAGTCCCGACAGAGGAGATGTACCTCAATTAATTTGGGAAATCCGCAGAGAAAGACGTATGGAATTTTTTGGAGAACATTCTCGTTTGTTAGACCTTAAACGATGGAAAAAACTTGAATATATGGATAATACCAAATATCCTGATATTTTGAGAGGCACATGGATAGATGCCTCGGAAATTTCCGGATTATTGGTAGATTCAAGAAAAAACATATTGGCTGTTACGGATATGGATGGAAACCGGACTGTTTATGATGGAGCAAACGGAAACGCAATGAAAGGATTTTATTCGCCTACAAATATAAAAGGACGATTACCTTTTCTTGATGTATTCGGCACCAATCCTTATTTGGCTCCTGTCGGACGGCTTCAAAGAATAGACTATCGAAACAGAGGATTTGAACTTGCTCAAACCGAAGGCTGGTCTGACGATTTATAAAATATTAATATTAAATTTCACATTAACATAAAAATATTATGAAGAATATAATAAAAAATATAACATTGTTTATCATTCCGCTTTGCGCAATGATGATTTCATGTAATGACGATAAATACGATTCTTCGGATTCTTCCGATTTAACGTATATCAGAAATATCAGAATATTGAATGTCGCCGATACGGTAATACAGGGAAAAGTAAATGAATTGACAAAAGAAATTAAATTTCCCAAACTTGATTCATTATCCGATTTAAGTGCAGTGAGATTTGCTGCCGATTTACCCGAAGGAGCATATCTTGACAAGGAAACTTACGACTTCTCTGTTGCCGAAGGCGAAACTCAATCACAATTAACCGTAACCGTTGTTAACGGCAAAAGATATCGCGAATATCTTGTTACAATACGTTTAAGCGTGCCTGTTTTTGGAGCGGATTTTACACGAGCAAACGTTTACGGCCATTCAAAAGCCACAAGCAATATGTATCCTGATTTTAATGGTATTCTTACCCGCAGCGCCGATATGGATTCTGCCCATATTTTAATTGTATCCCGCGCTACCAATTTGCATATACTTAATTTGTCGGATTTAAGGCAGGGAACGGTAAATCCGGTTCCTCTGGATATGACAGGCGTAGACGGAGGAACTTATAACATAAGTTCGGGGCGGTTTTCTCACGGACACATATATGTTTGCAATTTGATAAATAGCGCCAATCCTCCCGTGTTTAAGATATATCACTGGGATAATGTTAACGCTGTTCCAACAACGGTGTTTTCGGAAACAGTAACAGCAGTGGCCCGCGTTGGCGATGATTTGTCGGTTAATCTTGATGAAAACGGAAACGGATACATATATTCGGGAACCAATGCAACATACAATGTTATGCGGATAAAAGTTACGGGCTTTACAAATTTATCCGAGCCTACCATCATTCCAATGCCTTACGGTACGCGCCTGTGGAACTATTTCAATTTGGTAGAAGGCTCTACAAACGAATATCTTTTTACCAAAGCAGAGATTCCCATTCGTTTGGTTGATTCTGATGGAGCAGTAAAATACACAATGGCAACAACATCTTTTCCTTTAGGATCTGCAGACCCTCGCATATTCCATTATAACGAAAAACGCTATTTCGGATTTATTACGGCAAATCTTGGTAACGCTACCTGTCAAGACAATATTTTATATATATATGATATTACTCGCGGAGCAACAACACAGGAAGCCCTTGAACTGCTGGAAGCAGGCAGTAGAATACCTGAACTCAAATATGACCTTAAAGGTGCAGCAACTTCAAGCGCCTATCCTGCAAATTTTAACTGGGCAATATCGGAAGATGCTGAGTTTCTGTATTTGTTTGGCGCATCTCCAAATGCGGGATTTGTATTTATTGAAGCGCCCAAAGCAATAGAATATGATGAATTTGACTTTTTAAATGATGACTGGCAATAAATTTATAAATATTTCACTTAATTATAAAAGGATTAAATTATGACTAATAAAATAAAATACCTGTCAATATTAGCGCTTATGCCGCTTTTTGCAGCCTGCAGCGATGAAAAATCGGAAATGACTTTTGAATCGCCCATTGTTATTGCCGAAGAAAGCATTATGCCCAAACCCGAACTGCGAGGAGTTTGGATGGCAACAACATACGAAATTGACTGGCCACTCGGAAAACATGATGCTGATGAACAAAAACAACTGTATATCGACTATCTGGATAAATTTGTAGAAACAAATATCAATGCAATATTTTTCCAGGTGCGTCCCAATGCAGATGCTTTCTATGATTCGCCTTATGAATCGTGGAGCAAATCAATCACAGGAACAGCAGGTCAAGACCCGGGTTACGATGTTTTGCAATTTATTATTGACGAAGCGCACGCCCGCAATATACAGTTTCATGCTTGGATAAATCCTTATCGTATTTCAACAAGAACAGGCAGTGGTGTTGCATTTCCCGACCTTGACCCGAAAATTGACTCCGCATGGATAAAAGATTATGACGTAATAAGAATTTATAATCCCGCATTGCCCGAAGTGCAACAACGTTTAGCCGACATTGTAAAAGATATAATTACCAAATACGATGTTGACGGCATTCATATGGACGATTATTTCTATCCTGATATTGGCGATATTAAAAAATTGAACGACAGCGTTGAATTTGGAATTTACGGTTCCGAATTTTCCAGCATCGAAGATTTTCGTATAGATAATGTAAATAAAACTGTGGAAAAAATTCATGAAACAATTGTAACGACAAAACCCGGAGTTATATTTTCGATAAGCCCGACATCCAGTATCAATTATAATATAAAGACTCTGTTTGCGGATGTAGAAAAATGGTACAGCGAAGGATGGGTAGATGCGCTTATTCCGCAAATATATTCGGCAATCGACAATCTGATAAACAGTACGACATCATTCCACTGGCTTGCAGATTACTGGAATCAACATTATAAACAAAAAACAGTATTGCTGGTAGGACATTATCTTTCGAGAGTTGGCGATGGCACAGGCAGTCAATTCACATCTGCACAGGAAATAGTTGACCAGTTTGCAATAGTACGCCGGCTGTCGGGAACCAAAGGAAGCGTGCTATACAGCGCCAAATGCTTTTTTGACAACAACGGACATGGAAAACTCGGAGTAATAGATGTGCTTAAAGAGTTATTTAAAAAACCTGTGATACTCCCGTTTATGGGTCGCAAAACTATGGAAGACCCAACGCCGCCGGCAAATGTTGTACTGAATGGAACAACATTGACATGGACAGCCGCGCCGGAATTAAAATCGGTTGTTTATCTCATTCCCGAAAATGAAACCAAAGCGCAAATTGCCGCAATTACCGAATCCAACACTTATCAGATAAGCGTAAAAGGAAAGTATTTTGTAACAACAGTCAATAAAGACAACGTTGAAAGCGAAATATCAAATGAAGTAGCATATAATTAATAAATAATTTTTTCTAAAAAATAGAGTATCCAAAAAATATTGGATGCTCTATTTTTATTTGAAAAATATGTTTCAAAATCAACGCTAACAAAAAATCAAAAGTTTTT
Organism: Prevotellaceae bacterium; assembly: GCA_031275825.1. Lineage (GTDB taxonomy): Bacteria > Bacteroidota > Bacteroidia > Bacteroidales > UBA932 > JAIRKV01. The sequence continues at coordinate 17,628 of JAISOH010000160.1, forward strand.
TGCAAATCAAATTATTTTAATACTCTGTAAAGATCTCCGCTTATATTAACGCCTTCCATTTGCAGGAGTTTTAATTTTGTGTCGATGCCGCCTGCATATCCTGTAAGTCCGCCATTTTTTCCTACAACCCGATGGCATGGAATTAAAATAGAAACGGGATTATGGCTTACGGCATTCCCGACTGCCCGCGCAGATGTACGAACATATTTATTTTCCATCTCAAACTGTTTTGCAATCTCTCCATAAGTTGTTGTCTGTCCGTAAGGTATTTTACGGAGGATATTCCATACCGATTTTTGAAACGGACTTCCTTCCGGCATCAGCGGCGGCATAAAGTCAGGTTCTTTGCCTGAAAAATAAATATCAAGCCATCTTTGAACATCTTCAAATACAGGCAAATTCCGTTCCGAAACATTTTTTCCCAATGTTCCGGCAAAATATTTCTGTTTCTCAATCCATAAGCCTGAAATATTTTTACTGTCGCCTGATACGGTAAGTATTCCAACCGGCGATTTTATTTTCTGAATGTATTGCATAGTCATTATTTTTTTATATTTTAATAATTCTGTCAACGGCATTGCCTGTATTATATTTCTGTTTTCAAATAATCAATTTCTGCTGCTTCACATTGAAAAACAAAACAGCATATCGGTTGAAAATATTTTTCTTCTTTTTGAATATTCAGTGTTTCCTGTTCTGATCCTCATTTTTTATTCCTGTTACGGCAACAAAGATACTAAAAAATCTCTCCCTTATAAAAAATAATGATATGAGAAAGAGGATTTATGATATCCATCAGGCAGGCTTCACGGATGACATGAAAAAAGTTTTAATGATATGCAAGGTTTATGCCTTTTTTTATCTGCCAATAATCTTTTGTCCGTACATTTATCTGTTTTCCGGAATACTCAAAAATGCAGACAAATTAAAGGAAATAAATAACAGATTGTAATTTATAATGTAATGCATTTATTGATTTTTTATTCACAAAAATCAACAAGTATAATTATCATATCAGCGGTAAAATTGGATGTATTTACTGTTTAAAAAAATGATTTTAGATAAATTTTTGTCGAAAAATTTGGAAAATCCGTTGATATACATTACTTTTGCAGCCGGAATACGAAAGACGAGATAAAAAAGGGACACAAAAGTCCCTTTCTTCATATTCAAAACACATGATAAACATTGAAAAAATAAAGGAAATTATTGAACGGGAAATTGCCGGCAGCGATAAATTTATTGTTGATATTGATATAAGCGCAGATAACAAAATCAGTATTGCCGTGGACAGCGACAGCGAAGGAATAAATATAAGCGATTGCATATCCATAAGTCGAACTGTTGAAGATGTATTGAACAGAGAGGATGAAGATTTTGAACTGGAAGTTGCATCGGCAGGGTTAAGCAGTCCGCTTAAAATGTTGCGACAATATCAAAAAAATATAAACAAAGACATTGACATTGTTTTTAAAAGCGGAAAAAAACTCACGGCAAAGCTTACCGGAGCAACAGCCGACAGTATTGATGTTGAATATAAGGAAAAAATGATTATTGAAAATAAAAAACGCAAACAGTTAATAACAAAAAACGAAACAGTAATGCTTGCCGATGTTAAATCGGTAAAAGTAGCCGTTTCATTTAAATAATATAAATACAGACAAAAACATATATGGAAAATTTAAATTTAGCTGAAAGTTTTGCCGAGTTCAAGGAACTGAAAAATATCGACCGCGCCACGATGATAGGCGTAATAGAAGATGTTTTTCGCAATTTACTGGCAAAACAATACGGCACAGCCGACAATTTTGACATAATTGTGAATGATGCAAAAGGCGATTTTGAAATATGGAGAAATCGAACGGTAGTTGAAAACGTAACAAATAAAGCAACGGAAATATCGCTTGCCGATGCACAGGCAATAGATTCATCGTATGAAGCGGGAGAAGAAGTTTCCGAACCCATACGGCTTTCCAGTTTCGGACGCCGGGCAATATTAGCCGTACGCCAAAATCTGGCAGGAAAAATAATGGAAATAGAAAAAGCAAATATTTTCAAATATTATACCGAGCGAATAGGAGAAATTGTTGTAGGCGAAGTTTACCAAACATGGAAAAAAGAAACATTATTGCTTGACGATGACGGCAATGAACTTATTCTTCCCAAAGCCGAACAAATACCATCCGACTTTTTCAAAAAAGGCGATACCGCAAAAGCGGTAATTTTGCGCGTTGAGATGAAAAACAGCAATCCTGTTATTATACTTTCACGCACAGCGCCCGAATTTCTGGAACGCATGTTTGAACAGGAAGTTCCCGAAATTTTTGAAGGACTTATTACAATCAAAAAAATCGTACGGATTCCCGGCGAACGCGCAAAAGTAGCAGTCGAATCGTATGATGACAGAATAGATCCCGTTGGCGCTTGCGTTGGCGTAAAAGGCTCGCGTATTCACGGAATTGTTCGCGAATTGCATAACGAAAACATAGATGTTGTCAATTATACATCAAATTTACAGCTCTTTGTACAGCGCTCGCTTGCCCCTGCAAAAATAACATCCATAAAAATAGATGAAGAAAAAAAACAGATAAACGTATTTTTGAAACCATCCGAAGTTTCGCTTGCAATAGGAAAAGGCGGCATGAACATAAAACTCGCAAGCCAGCTTGCAGGTTATGATATTGACGTATATCGCGAAACTGCCGAAGAAGAAGAAGATGTAAATCTTGATGAATTTGCAGATGAAATAGACAGCTGGGTTATCGACGAACTGAAACGAATCGGTTGCGACACAGCAAAAAGTGTATTGAACATGCCTTTTAACGATTTGTTGCAGCGAGCCGATTTGGAAGAAGAAACCCTGAAAGAAGTTATAAGCATTTTGAAATCCGAATTTGAAGAAGAACAAAAACAATAAATAATAAAAATAAACCGGAATCATCGCATAAACAAACAGAAATTTTAAAGGAGAATTTGCAAATATGACAGAAACAAATATCAGAATAAGTAAAATAATGAAAGAATTTAACATAGGATTAACTTCACTTGTTGAATTTTTGGCAAAAAAAGGAATAGAAATAGAATCTAATCCCAATTCAAAAATTTCTGATGAAGCATATAATCTTGTTAAAGATGCTTTTGGCGATGATAAAAATTTGAAAGAAGCAGCAAAAGGAGTTATTATTCCTCAAAAAAAGAAAGAATCTGTTACCGTTACCATCGAAGAAATTCACGCAGATAAAAAAGAAAAAGAAGAACAGGAAGAACTGCCAGAAGAAAAAGAAATTTTTATAAAAGTTTCGACTATTGAAAAACCATCCTTGAAAATTATTGATAAAATAGACCTTAATCCAAAACCCAAAAAAGAAAAAAAGGCAGAAGAAATACAAACTGCGGAAAAATCAGAAACACAAACAATAAAAACAGAAAAAAAACAAGATATTACGGGAAATATTGAAACGGAAAAAGCGGTTAAAAAAGTTGAAGAAATAAAAATTGAAGTAGAAAAAATACAGCCTCCAAAAATTATTGAAAAAATAGAAATCCCCGAAAAGATAAAAAGAAAAAAGAATAAATATAAAAAAGACAAAAAACAAAATAAACCCGAAGCGCAAAAACCAGCCGAACAAATACAGATTCAGCCAAAACAACCCGTTGTACAGCAGCAGCGCGAACAGAAAAAAGACAACTTTATTCCTACCAAAGTTGAAAAACTGACAGGCCCGGTACTGACAGGAGAAAAAGTTGACCTTACCCGGTTTGAAAAACCCAAAACCGACAATAAAAAAGAACAGCATAAAAAACGTAAACGCGAACGCGTTCTCGGAAACAAGGTAAAAATAGACATAGACGAAAAGCGGGGAGAAAAAAATAAAGAAGCGAAAAAAGAAAGAAATAAAAAGAAAAAAGATTATCGCCCGCCCGTTCGCCGCGAAGTTAATGAAGATGAAGTACAGCGTCAGGTAAAAGAAACATTGGCACGCCTTACCGAAAACAAGGGAAAAACAAAAACATCCAAACATCGTCGCGAAAAACGCGAAACCATAAGCACGCGAATGCATGAAGCCCAAGAAATGCAAAAAATAGAACAAGCCACGCTCAAAGTAACTGAATTTGTTACAGCCAGCGAACTTGCAAATATGATGAAAGTTCCTGTGATCAAAATTATAGAAGCATGTATGAACCTTGGACTAATGGTTTCAATAAACCAGCGGCTGGATGCCGAAGCGCTTGTTCTTGTTGCCGAAGAATTTGGATTTAAGATAGAATTTGTCAGCGCAGACCTGCAAGATGCCGTGAAAACAGAAGAAGATACTCCCCATGACCTGCTGCCGCGTCCGCCTATAGTAACAGTGATGGGACACGTTGACCACGGAAAAACATCGCTGCTTGACAATATCAGAAATACAAACGTAATTGCAGGCGAAGCCGGAGGAATAACACAGCACATTGGAGCATACAACGTAAAACTTGCAAACGGTCGCCGCATCACTTTTCTCGATACGCCGGGACATGAAGCATTTACCGCAATGCGCGCCCGCGGAGCTAAAATTACAGACGTGGCAATTATAATCATCGCAGCCGACGATGCGGTAATGCCGCAAACCGTTGAAGCAATAAACCACGCCATAGCCGCCGGAGTGCCAATGATATTTGCAATTAACAAAATTGACAAACCCGGAGCAAACAGCGACAAAATAAAAGAACAGCTCGCAAATATGAATCTGCTTGTAGAAGACTGGGGAGGAAAATACCAGTGTCAGGAAATATCGGCAAAAAAAGGTTTGAATGTTGACAAACTGCTTGAAAAAGTCTTACTCGAAGCCGACATGCTCGACCTCAAAGCCAATCCGAATAAACGGGCAAACGGCTCTGTGATAGAATCATCGCTTGATAAAGGTCGCGGATACATTGCTACGGTTCTGGTAGAAAACGGTACTCTTAATGCAGGCGACATAATGCTTTCGGGATACACCTGCGGAAAAATCAGGGCAATGTTCAACGAACGCGGGCTGCGAGTAGAAAAAGCAAGCCCAAGTACGCCCGTTATCGTTTTGGGACTTAACGGAGCTCCCGCCGCAGGCGAAACTTTCAATGTAATGCAGGACGAACGCGAAGCGCGCGAAATAGCAAACAAACGCGAACAGCTTGTCAGAATACAGGGAATGCATTCGCAACCACATGTTACGCTTGACGAAATAGGACGCCGTATTGCCATCGGAAATTTCAAGGAATTAAACATAATCATTAAAGGCGATGTTGATGGCTCTATTGAAGCGTTATCCGACTCGATGATGAAATTATCGACAGAAGAAGTTCAGGTAAATGTGATACACAAAGCCGTAGGAGCGATTTCCGAATCGGACGTTTTGCTGGCAGCCGCATCAAATGCCGTAATTATAGGATTTCAGGTTCGACCGGGTTCAAATGCACGCAAACTTGCCGACAGCGAAAAAATTGAAATCCGGCTATACTCAGTTATCTATGACGCCATAAACGAAGTAAAAGCCGCAATAGAAGGAATGCTTGAGCCGGAAGTAAAAGAAGAAATTACAGCCGTAGTAGAAGTATTAAATACATTCAAAGTAGCAAAAGTAGGAACAATTGCCGGTGGAATAGTTCGCGAAGGCAAAATAATGCGTTCGTCAAAAGTGCGTTTGATTAGAGATGGAATAGTCGTTTATTCCGGAATACTCGGCTCTTTAAAACGATTTAAAGATGATGTAAAAGAAGTTGCATCAGGTTACGACTGCGGATTGAATATCGAAAAATTTGACGATGTAAAAATAGGCGACATCATCGAAGCATACGAAAAAATAGAAATAAAACGCAAACTGTAAACATTTGTAAAACATTGTCTGTTGAAATTAGATTTAGTCGGTTTTCAAGGATTCATCAGTTTGGATATGAAGTGCTGTAGCAAAGCAGGTTCAATTAAAACCGGATAAACCAAACCGAATATTGCTCCGTAAAGGTGGGCGTCGTGATTTATATTGTCGTTACCGTTGCGACTCATGTAACTGCAATAAACGAGATACAGTACCGCAAAAACTATACCGGGTACGGGAATAATTCCCATAAACAACAATTTATTCCACGGATTAAAAAATATGCAGGCAAACATTACAGCCGATACCGCGCCCGATGCGCCAATGCCGCGATATGCATAATTATTGTGATTTTTTACAATGGTTGTTAATGTTGCAAAAACCATTCCTCCAAAATATATAACAAAAAAATGTATTGTTTCGTTTCCAACATAATATGTGAAATAAGCCATTAATGCCTGCCCAAACGAATAAAACACCAGCATGTTTATGAGCAAGTGAGCCCAGTTGGCATGAATAAAGCCATGAGTAACAAGGCGATACCATTCTTTTTTGTGTACAATCATGTAAGGCGACAGCAAAAATTTGTCGAAAAGTCGAGGAGATTCAAACGCCGCAATGGATGCAAGCGCCGTAATGATTATAATTGTTAAAGTTAAATCCATATAGTATAATTTATCTGTTAAATTTCATAATTTATATTATTCACATTAAATATTTTAGAAATCAATTCGCGCAGCAGTTCGCCTTCGTCGGCTGCAACATGGTTGAATCCTTTGCTTTTCATGTCGTATTCGCGCAGCAGTGAAATTATTTTTATCGTTTGAAGCATATTGTAATTGCGAGCTGCAACTTCATAATCCTTAATAAAAAACGGATTTATCCCAAGCGTTGAAATAATATCGCGAGTATCGAATCGCTGTCGGCGCAATGCCTGATATTTCAGTATTCTTGAAAATTGCGAAAATAATGCAGATACTGTTACAACAAAAGGATATTCCTTTGCATTTCTGCTGAAATGCAAGGCGATTCTGTTTGCTTTCAGCACATTTCTGTCCGATACCGCCTTGCTTAGTTCAAATGTGTTGTATTCTCTGCTTATTCCTATATTGTTTTCAATATCAAGAGAATTTATTTTTTTTCTGTCTTCGGGCAAAGCGGTAAACAGTTTATTAAGTTCGTTCACAATTCTGCTTAAATTAGCGCCTAAAAAATCGGCAAGAATTGCCGCTGCATCATGTTCAATTTCAAAACCCTGCTGTTTTATATATGTTGAAATCCATCCTGCAATTTCATTTTCATAAAGTTGCACGGATTCGAGTATTTCCCCGGTTTTCAAAACTGTTTTGTAAAATGAAGTGCGTTTATCAACAGTTTTTCCCTTGTAGCAAATCACCAGAATTGTTGACTTTAATGGATTTTTCACATAAGATTCAAGTTCTTCGATTTTTTTTATTTCCTGAGCTTCGCGAACAATCAATACCTGATAATTTGACATCATCGGGAAACGCCGCGCCGTATCGGCTATCTGGCTTATGTCATCAACATCTTTTCCGTAAATAACCGTTTGATTAAATGCGCGTTCATTTTCAGGCAAAACAGTATCGGCTATAAATTCGCTTAATTTGTCAATATAATAAGTTTCATCGCCCATTAAAACATAAACGGGCTTGTATATTTTATTTTTCAAATCGCCAAGTATTTGACTGTATTTTATTATCGTATCTTTTCCGCTAAATTTTGCCATTTATTCGATTATATTGTGCAAATATAATATTTTTTATTATTCTTGCTTTGTTTTTTTTGAAATATTAACCTGATTGCCGTTTTAATATTGACGGTTTTGCTGTTATTTTGCCAAATAATTTAATAAATATTTGAAAAAATAAAGCGAAAATTATAAATTAATATCAAAATGTTTAATAATTAATATTGACTATTATGAAAAAATTAATGAAAAGATTATGTATCGTACTTTTTTTATCCGGCTCAATAAATTATACTTATGCGCAAACAGCATCCAAAGATGTTTATCTGGGACTCGGAATCGGATTTGATTATGGCGGAATAGGCGGAAAAATCGAATATCTGCCGACTAAAAATTTCGGACTGTTCGGAGGATTGGGACACAATCTTTTATCGGTAGGATGGAACACGGGAGTTACATATAAAATGCTGCCCGACAAAAAAGCATCTCCCAATTTAATAGTTTTTTACGGATACAATGCAACCTTTACAGGCATAGACAGCGAAAAATATAACATGACTTCTTACGGATTTACGTTTGGAATAAATGTTGATGCTAAAACAAAAAGCGGGAATAAATGGAGTTTAGGATTATTTTTTCCCATACGTTCAAGCAAGTTTAAAAGAAATTACGATGCTGCAAAAAATGATTCATATTGGATAAATGACAATCTTCTTCCTGTCAGTTTCAGCGTCGGATATAATTTTAAATTGTAAATCAAATAAATTATTCCGATTTTTTATGTATTTTTGCCGCAATTAATGTAAAAAATAAAATAAAAACAGAAGGTTTAAATATCCGCAATATTTCCGGAGAACAGCAAATTTTTGACTGTGTTCGCAAAAAATACGTTGTTCTCACTCCCGAAGAATTAGTCAGGCAGAATATTATAATGTATCTTGCAAAGATCAAAAATTATCCGGTAAACCTGATGCGTGTCGAAGCCGGCATAAAATTGAACAAAATGCAAAAACGATGCGACATTCTTATATACAGCCGCAACCGTAATCCATTGTTAATGGTTGAATGTAAAGCCGGAAAAATAAAACTGTCGCAAGATGTTTTCAATCAGCTGGCACGTTACAATTTGATATTTAAAGTTCCATATCTTGTTGCTACCAACGGCGCAGATACTTATTGCTGCAAAATAAATTTTGAAATGCAGTCGTACGAATATCTTAACGAAATACCGGCATTTGAAACAGTAAGCAATATGTAGAGGCTGTCTTAAAACTCCGGTTTCGTCATTGCGAACTGCAAGGGCTTCGCCCTCGCAATGACGTGTAAAATACCATTTTGAGACAGTCCCATTAATGCAATTCCTTTATAATGGACATAAAAACAATAAATTTGTTGATAATATTAAGGTTAAAGGCGCAGACAAATGTTAAAAAATTAAACATTTATATTTATCGGTGTATTGATATAAAAAAATTTTATACCTTTGCACTCCGTTTGGTACCATGGCCGAGTGGTCAGGCAGCGGTCTGCAAAACCGCGTACAGCAGTTCGAATCTGCTTGGTACCTCAAACAATATCGTAAAAACATACCGCCACGTATCATTTGGCAGGCAATTATCAAGTTTTATCGTTAATTTTTTTATTTCTGTTTCAACCGGCGGCTTTATGCACTATTTCTTTTTAAGGATTAAAACAAAAAACCTCAAAATCAATTCCATCATCGTTTTTTTGAAAAAATCATTAAAATCAAACCTGTCGCTTTCAGGAAAACAGCCGTATAAAAAAGTATTTTATGCACGGCAGGAACATGAAAAGCCGTTTTGAAAAATATGGATATTAAAATCATGATAACGCCTGTCATAATAAAATAAAGCCACAAACCCGGCTTCAATCTTTTTGTTGAAATAACAGCCGTTAAAAAAAACGCTTTTAATATGATTGCCATACAAAGCAATATCCAGAAATAAAGCAGAGGCGCTCCCGTCCATTTAACAATAAACGAAACGGCTAATATTCCCAAACCGCCATATAAAAACGATTTTCCATGTTTTTGTATTTTTTTCATGCCTGTTTATTTTAATTTATATGATAAAATATATCCGTATAATTATTTTACTATTATGCGTTACAGTATATTTACCGGAAAAACGACCATGAAAATTGTATCTTTATAGTTGAATATTTAATAACACAATAAAGACGAAAAATATTCAAGTCCAACTGCAAAAGTATGCAATTAATTATAATTCCATATAAAAAAAACCAGCAGGCAGATAAAACCTGCCCGCCGCTTTTCATTATCAATTCTCCATTCAATTAAATTCCTGTTACTGTTCCGAAATTTTGCCATACGGACGCAGACTGGTAGGCTACTACCGAGCCTGCCGGCACTTTTAGCGTAATAGCGCTTAACGTAATATCAATAAAACATCGCCGATGCTTTGCGGCGTAAGGCTCAGATTGGTTACTTCTGTCAAGCCTGTGCACCAGCCAAAAACCCAGTTGCCGATAGAAGTTACCGAATTGCCAACAATTACAGAGGTCAAGCCGGAGCAATAGTAAAAAGCCTTGTCTCCGATGTGGGTTACGCCGTCGGCTATCACCACGGTCTTGACTTCCGTCCTGTAATTATACCAAGGCACGTCGATACTGACGGCATATTTCCCCATAGCGCCGTTGCCGAAAATGCTGAGAGTATAATTCGGCGCTGCGCCGGTGAGCCTCCAAGTGCAGTTGCCCGTTGTGCTTTCCGATATTACAGGCACGGCGGCAAGCGTTAACATGCGCGTTACGGTTGTCTGTTTGTCGTCGGAAACTACAATCAATGCCTTGCCTTCGATATTGTCGACGGTGAAAACACTTTTATCTGTCGGGCTACCGTATCAACCGAGGCTTTCCAGCCTGACGTAAGGGCAAACGCTTCTATAAACGCCACATTTCCCGTTGTGCTGTAATCAACGGTTTTGATTTCGTTTTCGAGAAAAGCTTCGGACTATGTAAAGGTAATGCTCAATTCTTTGTATTTGGGCACCTGAATTTTGGTAATGCCGTCGGCAAGGGTAAATTCCACATAGTCGTCATTTGAGTTGTCAACGCCATTGGCTGCAAATATTGCATCGCCCTTATCTCCTTTATTTCCCTTGTCTTTTATGTCTGTCAGCGTACAGTTTTCGCTACTGTTGTACGATATTTCCCATTCGTTGCTTACGGCGTTTATGCGTATTTGCGGAGTAATGCCGTTCTGACCGTTTTCGCCCGTAACGCGCATTTTGCTTCCGTTGCCGTCTTCAATCCATTCGCCGTCGAGCGTCCAGTAATATTCTCCGTCAGTGTCCTGCGCCACGCCTATTTGCGGCGAGTGTCCATCTACGCCGTTCTGTCTGTCGTCGTCGTCGTTTCCGTTTTGTCCGTCATTGCGAACTGCAAGCGCAAGCGAAGCAGAAAGCAACCGAAGCGGAAAGCAACCGAAGCGGAGTTCAACGGAGTTAATCCAGTATTCTTTATGATTATTTTCTCCGGTTTGCTTCGTCGCTACGCTCCTCGCAATGACGTGTTGCTTCACTCCGCTCGCAATGATGGTTTACGGGATTACTGT
>JAISOH010000153.1 GCA_031275825.1 Prevotellaceae bacterium
CTGCGAACCAAAAAAGTTGCCTGATCAGTTTACGAACATTTTAATGAATGAAAGGGATACCTGTGCCTTAATGTTAATAAAACCAGATATTTAACTCCAAAACGTAGCATTTTTACGTTATTTTTTCATCTTTACTCAATATTTCTGTCAAAAAAAAAACAAAAAGTCGGACTAAAGGTCTGCAATTTTTTTCAACACTACCACCCAAAATGAAAAAATAGGGGTTTTCGGACAGACACTAAATACCTGCCATGGAATCAAGGGAGAGGAATTCCATACTGTTATTGCTTTTGGGTTGTTGGATGGATTAGTCCCGCATTGGAGTGACCCTGATAAAATAACTGCATCACGTAAATTACTTTATGTTATTTGTTCACGAGCAAAGAAGCATTTACATTTAATATCGGAGCGTAATAGACCTAACAAAAGAGAAATAACTGAACACCTACGATTATACAATTATTCCTATGATAGCGATTAAAAACGCTCTGCTACTTTTTTGGTAGAACTGCCACTAAAATCCCGACAAAACAGTATTGATACTCGCTCCAAGAACCTTCGCTTTTTGCGACAAAATGTCAAATTCGAGCTTCCAGAGCCCCGATTCATAGAACAGGGCACAGACGAAAGCGGCAAATTCTACAAAATCTATTATCAGGAAGAAAATTAAAATATGCCTTACGACCCGAACATTCATCATCGTCACAGTATCCGTCTGAAAGGATACGATTATTCGCAGGAGGGACTGTATTTTATCACCGTCTGTTGCAAGAATAAGGTATGCCGTTTTGGAAAAATCGAAAACGGTGAAATGATATTGAATGATACTGGAAAAATTGCACAACAATGTTGGTTGGAGATACCGCAACATTTCCCACATGCGGAATTGCATGAATATGTTGTTATGCCAAATCATATTCATGGCATCGTCGAACTCGTAGGGGCGAAAAATTTTTCGCCCCTGTCTCCGTCCCCGTCCCCGTCGTTTTCACCCGCATCCACATTATGCGCCAACGATAACATGGATGCGAAAATTAATAATATGGGGGCGAAAAATAATACCATGGATGCGAAAAATAATAATATGGGGGCGAAAAATTTTTCGCCCCTACACGGACCGTCCCGAACAATCGGGTCAATTATTCGTGGATTCAAAATAGGCGTCACAAAACAATTGGACGGATCAATTTGGCAACGCAATTATTACGAACATATTATCCGAAATGAACGGTCATATCAAAATATATCCAATTATATCATTCACAATCCTGAAAAATGGCAGAACGATAAATTTTATTCCGAATAATCATATTAATGGTATCGCAGAACTCGCGAGGCTGTATTAAAACTCCGGTTTCGTCATTGCGAACTGTGAGGACTTTAGCCAGAAGCAGGAAGCAACCGAAGCGGAGCTCAACAGAGTTAATCCAAATGTTGACTTTCAATGGCTTGCTTCGTCGCTGCGCTCCTCGCAATGACGTTTTGCTTCGGGCTTCGCCATCACAATGACGTGTAAAATACCATTTTGAGACAGCCTCGCATCGAAAAAAATTTTGCATAAATATTTTTTTTTGTATCTTTACGCCCAAGTTTTTTATTGTTTTATTATTTAATTAAAAATTGGAGGCAAAAAATGGACAACAGAATTTCTTTCTCATTAGAAGAATCCGACAGGCAGGAAATACTTGGAGCGCTGGAAGTGTTAAAAACCAAGTTGTTGCCTTTGCTTGTAGAACTTGGACAGGGCGAGGCTCGCGAATTACCACTGATGGGCGACAAGTCGTACGCATTTGTAGTTAAGGCGCTTGAGTTTGCAAAGCAGTATCCCGAATATGCAGCGTTGATTGACATTCCCGAATTTGAAAAGGATGTAAACGCGGTAAACCTGTTGCGCGAATTTTATGTGCCGCTGGCGCAAATCACAAAAAATGTACACGACACAATGACCCTTGCAGGCAGCGAGGCTTATGTGTCGGGACTTACCTATTACGGCTCAAGCAAAGAAGGCGTAAAACGGAAAATTCCAAATGCAGTACTGATTGTGAATGAATTGAAGCAGCGTTTTCCCGGTCGTACGCAGACAAAAAAGGATGAATAAGCCCTACACTGCCGCAGGCAACCTCATGTTTGCATTACGCAAATACTGATGCAGCGGCAGGCAAACAGGTTTTTTCTATCGGCGACAGCAAATTTGCCATCGCCGATTTCTTATTTGCTGCCGGCGACGTCGCCCTTGCGACAAAAATCGGCGGATTTTGCCGTTATTGATAGCAATATTGCCTGCGGCAAGGGCAATGTTCCTGTTAACAACGGAAAGTTTACAGTTGCAAACCGCAAATTCGAGCAAAAAAATAAGGATAATTCCTGTTATCGACAGGATATTTCAATCGCAAAACGGCAATGTTGAAATCGGCAACGGCAATATTGAGTTCAAAAATTGAACTGTCGAAGTCGGCGACAGTAATATTCCTGCTGAAAACTGGAAATTTACTGAGGATGACAGGAAAAAGAACCCTGTAAAACATATATGATTTCCGAAATTTTGCCGCAATTTATGCGCTTTAATAAAATTCCACATTTTTCTGCCGCCTGCATATCAGTTATTTTTTTTACCTTTGCATGTTATGATTGACCAGACAACAATAAATAAAATATTTGATACTGTTGATATTGTAGATATTATTCAGGATTTTGTTTCGTTAAAAAAACGCGGTGCAAACTATACTGCCTGCTGTCCGTTTCACGATGAAAAAACTCCATCGTTTTCGGTTTCCAAGTCAAAAGGCATTTTCAAATGCTTTGGCTGCGGAAAAGCCGGAAATGCAGTAAGTTTTGTTCAACTTCACGAAAATATTTCGTACGTCGAAGCGCTGAAATACATTGCAAAGAAATATGGAATAGAAATCAACGAACGGGAATTAAGCCCCGAAGAACAAATCAGAAACAACGACCGCGAAAGCATTATGACAGCCCTTGCCTACGCTCAGCAGCGGTTTACCGAAAATTTGACGGAAACCGATGAAGGAAAATCAATAGGAATGAGTTATTTCAGCGAGCGCGGATTTTCACATGCAACAGTTAAACAGTTTCAACTCGGATACAGCCTGCGAACATTATCATCGTTTTCAAAACAGGCATTTGCCGACGGTTACAAAAAAGAATTTCTGTTGAAAGCCGGCCTGTGCTACGAGCGCGAACAGACAGGCGAACTTATGGATTTTTTTGCAGGGCGCGTAATTTTCCCGATACATTCTGTAACGGGACGCGTAATCGCTTTTGGCGGACGCACGCTCAGCACCGAAAAAAACATTGCAAAATATAAAAATTCGCCCGAATCGGAGGTTTATGTAAAAAATAAAACGCTTTACGGCTTATATTTTTCAAAAAACGCAATTGTAAAAAAACAAAAGTGCTATCTTGTCGAAGGCTATACGGATGTAATATCAATGTATCAGGCAGGAATTGACAACGTTGTAGCATCATGCGGAACATCGCTCACTGTTGAACAGGCAAAACTTATTCGCCGTTTTTCGCCCGAAGTAACAGTAATGTACGACGGCGATTCGGCAGGAATCCACGCCTCGCTGCGCGGAATTGACATTCTGCTTGAAGAAGGATTAACGGTAAAAGTAATCCTTTTCCCCGACAACGAAGACCCCGACTCGTTTGCACGCAAACATTCGGTTTCCGAAACAGAAACATTCCTGAATGAAAACGAACAGGATTTTATTGTTTTCAAAACAAATCTTCTGCTGTCGGAAAGCAAAAACGACCCAGCCCGGAAAGCCAGAATAATAGGAGATGTAGTGAGGTCTGTCAGCGTAATTCCCGATAATATTACCCGAATGATTTATCTTAAAGAATGCGCTCGACTGTTTGATGCAGACGAAAATACCCTTGCTCAGGAAATAAATCGGGAACGGGCAAAAAAATATTACGGCAAGGAATATAAAGACATAAAGCCGCTGATTACCGAAAAAAAACAGCAGGTCAATACCGTTTCAACAGCAGACGATAATTGCGATGAACAGGAAAAAGAACTGGCTTATTTCCTCCTGAAACACGGCAGTCATCCTTTGTTTGAAAACAGGCACGGAGGCATTGATACCGTTGCCCGGTACATCATCGGCGAATTGAAAAAAGATGATATTTCTTTGCAAAACGAATGTTATAAAAAAATTTTCAGCGAATATGAAAATCTTTTAACCCGGAATATTGAATTTTCGATAAAACATTTTATAAACAATATTGACAAAAAAATTTCGGAATTTGCAGTTAATATTATTTCGGATGAATACGAATTAAGCGAAATATGGAAACGTTTCGGCTCTAACATTTCGCCCGAAGAAGATGAACTGAAACGCACAATTCCAAGAGCAATAACCGCTTATAAAATAAAACTGCTTTCGCAAACCATAGCCAGATTCACCGCCGAACTCAACGGCAGTATTGCCGAACACAACGATGAAAAAACATCCTTAATAACAAAAAAAATCATGGAACTCAACCGGATACGAAAAATAATGTCGGACACGCTGAAAAGAGTTACAGGCTAAAGCCGTAAGCAATCCGAGGCAATTTGATAATTGAAAACACGCAACATTTTTGTCAAATAAATATTTTTCTGAATGCACAACAGGTTTTATATATTTTTTATATTAAGATCAATAATAATTTACAATAAAATTAATGAGTAATAATCAACAGTTAAAATTATATTACAGCAGGCAAAACCGATACTGCCAAAAAACAACTTGTTACATGTATAAACATCAGAAAATAAAACATGGCTATACATGGAATGTCAATTATTTTTTAACTTTGCGCCTTAAAATCATTTTGCTTTTGAAAATAAAGCGATTATAAATTTATGCAAAAACGCAGTTCAAATATTGAAATACTAAACAAAAAAGCGAGTTTTGAATTTATATTACTCGAAAAATTTACGGCAGGGATTGCGCTTTGCGGAACTGAAATAAAATCAATTCGCGCAGGCAAGGCGTCGATTGTCGAAAGTTACTGTTATTTTGCCGGCAAACAATTATATGTACGCGGCATGCATGTTGCCGAATACCGGTGGGGAAATTTAAATAATCACGAACCTAAACGCGAGCGCAAATTACTGCTCAATGCCAAAGAAATAAACAAACTGCTGCGCCGTACAAAAGAACGCGGGCTTACCATTGTACCGACCAGACTTTTTATTTCCGAAAACGGATATGCCAAACTTGAAATATCTCTTGCAAAAGGTAAAAAAGTATATGACAAACGCGAGGCAATAAAAGAAAAGGACATACGCAGAGCAATGGAAAGATAGCGATGTCAGGCAATTTATTTCAACATATTACACATGTTTAAAAAGATGAAATTATTAAGCGTTTTAGGCGCAACCGCTACCGGAAAAACTAAAATCGCCGTTGCCGTTGCCAGCGAACTGAACGGTGAAATACTTTCTGCCGATTCGCGGCAAGTTTATAGAAATATGAATATCGGAACGGGAAAAGACCTTGATGATTATTTTGTCGGCAACAGTCAAGTTCCATATCATCTTATCGACATTGCCGATGTCGGATACAAATATAATGTTTTTGAATACCAGCGCGATTTTTACAGGGCGTATTATGACGTTTGCAGCAGAAACAGGCAACCCGTGCTTTGCGGAGGTTCGGGAATGTATATCGAAGCCGTGATAAATGCTTACAGTATGCCCGAAGTGCCTGCAAATTACGAATTAAGAACAGAACTTGAAAAAAAATCGGATGCAGAACTCATAAGCCTTCTGGCAGGATTAAAACAAATGCACAATAAAACCGATTACGATACGCGTAAACGTTTGATACGAGCCATAGAAATAGAAGTTTTCAGAAAACGGAACAATATTCAGGTTTCAAATTATGAAAAACTTGATAATATTTATTTTGGAATAATATTTGATGCAGACGCACGCCGAAATCGAATAAGCGAACGATTGGATTACAGGTTGAAGAACGGAATGATTGAAGAAGTAAAACAATTTTTGCAAAACGGTATTACGGCAGATGATTTGATTTACTACGGACTGGAATATAAATTTATTACTCTCTACCTTGCAGGCAAACTGAATTATGACGAAATGCGACGGCAACTGAACATCGCCATTCATCAATTTGCAAAACGCCAAATGACATGGTTCAGAGGCATGGAACGCAGAGGCGCAAAAATCAACTGGATTGATGGACATTTACCTTTTGATGAAAAAATAAAATTAATAAAAAACATGTTCTTCAACAGCCTTAATATCAAATAAAATAATTGTTGTTTAATTGTTTCTTGCGAATAAAAATCGGCAAAAACATTAAGATTTCCGGTCTTTACATATTTCTGTTAATTCGACTTGGCGCAAATTAACCGGTTGAAGCATAAGCGTCGAGGCGTCTTAAAATGGTATTTTACACGTCATTGCGAGGGCGAAACCCGAAGCAAAACGTCATTGCGAGGAGCGCAGCGACGAAGCAAGCCATTGAAAGTCAACATTTGGATTAACTCCGTTGAGCTCCGCTTCGCTTCGGTTGCTTCCTGCTTCGGGCTAAAGTCCTCACTGTTCGCAATGACGAAACCGGAATTTTAATACAGCCTCCGCTTCAATCAGCGAGATTGCCGGTCAAGCCCGCAAAGGCGGTTTCGTTTTGCTTTTCCGAGTTCCCGCTGTGATTTTTTCTCTGTCATTTCATTGGTAAAAGCATCTTCGGCTTCATTCATGACTTTCTCAAAATTTTCCTTTTCTCTTTCTTAATGGGCAGCATGGCAGCCAACTAATCGATACTTGCAGGCAGAGAATACAAATAATCCGGCAAACTGCTTAAACCTGACAGGATTATTAATGTCTCATGCATTTG
Source organism: Prevotellaceae bacterium (assembly GCA_031275825.1). Taxonomy (GTDB): domain Bacteria; phylum Bacteroidota; class Bacteroidia; order Bacteroidales; family UBA932; genus JAIRKV01. The sequence continues at coordinate 6,876 of JAISOH010000153.1, forward strand.
TTTATGTAAATTAAACCATCGTATAAACACTGCCGCCAGTATGTCCAGCTGTGAGCACCGTCGCGTACGCGGTATTCATGGTCAATTTTCAAATCGCGCATAACAATGTGTAATGTAGAGTTTCCGCAATACAGAAAATCATCATCGCCGCAGTCAATATAAAACTTCACTGATTTTTTATTGCTTTCGGGCAGTTTTTTCACAATATCTATAATGCTGTTTTTATGCCAGTGTTCGCTAAGGTTTTCAGCCGTTCCACCAAACAGATTTTTAAATCCGTAAGATTCTCCTTCCTTGAAGCGCAATTTTACTTCGTCATCTGTAAAAACGGCAGCGCTCATAGGCAGGCAAACATAAAACATGTCGGGATATTTTAGGGCGTACAGCAGCGAACCGTATCCGCCCATTGAAAGTCCGCCGATGGCGCGTCCCAGTTTGTTGCCGCGTGCGCGATATGTTTTTTCTATGTAGGGGATAAATTCGGTAATATACATGTCTTCGTAGCGTTCAGTGTTTGTATAATTGTTTACGTACCATGTTTTTTTTGCATCTGCAATCACAATTATCAGCGGCGTAATTTTTCCTTCGTTTACAAGTTCATCGGCAATGCGGTTCAATTCGCCGTAATGCAGCCAGCCTGTATGGTCATCGCTGTAGCCGTGCAGCAAAAACAAAACAGGATACTGCCTCGATGAAATATCGTAATCGGGCGGCAGATAAATTGTGTAATTTACATCTCTGCCGAGAATGGAACTTTTGAAAATCTTATCATCAAACACTTTTCCGTGCTGCTGGGCAAATATGAAAACGTTTAATGTGAGGGATAAAATTATAAGTAAAATTTTTTTCATATTGATAAATATTATTTTGTAAAAGTATAAAATTTTTTACAATAACTTTATTTGTTTGAAATGAATTTCATTAAAATATATCATTTTTCTGCCGGCGCTGTTGAAAATGGTGTTTTAAAAGATATGAATACTTTAAGTTTCACACTTTTTTATTGCAGTATTATTTTAATGAAATACATGCACTTTGCTCCGATACACATGTATTTTTAAAGAGTAAGGATGAAATTTAACAAAATACGGATAATTTTTTTAAAAATACTGCAAAAGACCGCCCTGCCGAAGCTTTTTAAACTCTTGGCAGGGGCGATTTTTGATTTGTTACGTTCGGCAAATTTCTGCTTTCATCATGTTAAAAACAAAACTTTCGCTTCGTTTGCTTCGTCATTGCGAGGGCTTTAGCCCGAAGCAATCCAGACTTACGTTTATTATTATTCTCTTTATTCGGACAAAAAATGTTTTGCCCCTACTCTGGTTTGCTTCCTGCTTCGGGATAATACCCTCGCGGTTCGCAATGACGTGTTGCTTCGTCGATGCGCTCCTCGCAATGACGTTTTTGCTTTTACTTTCGACATAATGAAAGACGTAGCGCCGAACAAGTGGTGCAAAAATTAAATAAAACTTCGTCTTTTTAATAAATTTAACTACATTTAGACAATCTCGTTGTTATTTAATTTACAGTTATATCAACCCAATTTAAAGTTTGTGTTTTACTGTTATAACTATACTTATATAAACCTATTAATGCTCCATTTTCATATAAATTAAGATATCCATCATTCAATGAATATTTCCCTGTATACTTATTTCCATCGAACCAAAACACGAACGTGCTGGAACCTCCTGAATTCCGCAAAGTTAATTCTGTTCCATCATTAGCACATACTTTATGAGTGCCACGTAACGCCACATCAGCATAAGTGCTAATTCCAAAGCCAATAAAGGCTACCAAAATAATTAAAAATTTTTTCATATAAAATTTGTGTCGGTTATATACCATCGACCCTTCGGTTTTTAGTTAAAAATTTATTTTCCCTGCTCTGCAGGCTTTGCAGGTCTTGCCCCGTTTTTTAAATGGTTGCTGAACTCCATCGATTGCCCTCTGCGAAAAATTATTTTCAAATTATAAACATGCATGAAATATTGTTTTAAAAGTTTATTGTCTTTTATCATCAATAAATTTCTGTTTTTCGTGCAGTATTATTGCGGTTTATGATTTTCCTGTTAACAGATTTCTTAATTCGGCGCTTGAAATGTTATATTTCATCTGTCCGTTTTCGGAATATGAAATTGAGCCTGTTTCTTCCGAAATTACAACAATAACGGCGTCTGTTTCTTCGCTCATTCCTATGGCTGCTCTGTGTCTCATTCCATAATGAGCTGGAAGGTCGATACTGTTTGTTGTCGGCAATACGCAACGTGCGGCAATAATGCGTCCGTTTCTGATAATTATTGCTCCATCGTGCAGAGGATTGTTTTTGAAAAATATGCTTTCCAAAAGCCGTGAATTTACGCAGGCATCTATAATGTCGCCTGTTTTGGCATAATCGTCGAGCGGCGATTTTTGCGCAAATACAATCAGAGCGCCGATTTTTGAATCAGCCATTTTGCGCGATGCTTTTATAACTTCATCGATAACGTGTAAGGATTCTATGTTTTTGCGAGGATGAATAAATAAGCGGCTCAGCGAAAACCTGTTTTGCGAACGAAACCCGATAAGCAGTAAAAACCTGCGTATTTCAGGTTGAAATACTACAATTAACGCTATTACTCCAACTCCTATTACCTGTCCTATTATAAGCGACAATAATTCCATTTTCAGAGTGCGGCAAATCAGCCACAAAAAATATACAAGAATTATTCCCACAAAAATATTCATTGCAGCAGTTCTGCGTATTAACTTATAAACTTTGTATGCAAGAAATGCAGTTATAAGAATATCTATAATATCAATAATACTTAATGATATGAAATCCATCAATTATTTTTGTTTTTCAATTTTTCAATAATTTCAACAGTTTCAACCGCCGCCCGTACATCGTGTACCCGTAAAATATCGGCTCCGTTTATAAGTGCAACGGTATTTACAACTGTTGTTGCATTAAGCGATTCTTCGGGCGTTGCGTTCAATAGTCCGTACAGCATCGATTTTCGCGAAAAACCGACAAGCAAAGGTAATCCAAATTTTTTAAATACTTTCAAACCTGCAAGCAAACTGTAATTTTGTTCCATGTTTTTAGCAAAGCCGAATCCCGGATCTATAATAATGTCTTTTACGCCAATATTGCGTAAACGCTTGATTTTTTCGGTAAAATATGCAATAATTTCGTTAATCATATCATCATAAACAATATTGTTTTGCATTGTCTGAGGATTTCCTTTCATGTGCATTGCAATGTATGGAAGTCCTAATTTGGCGACCGTGCCAAACATTTCATCATCCATTTCGCCTGCCGAAATGTCGTTTACAATAAAATGTCCGAATCTGTCGAATATGTTTTCAACTGTTTTTGCACGAAAAGTATCTATGGAAAGAGGAATGTCGGGTGCTGCTTTTTTCAATATTTTCAAGCCTTGCAACAGTCTTTTTGTTTCTTCATCAGCAGAAATATTTTCGGCTCCTGGTCGCGACGAATATGCTCCTGCATCAATAATATCAACGCCTTCGGAAATCATTTGTTCAACTTTTTTTGAAATTTGAATATCAGTTACAGCCCGCGATTGCGAATAAAACGAATCCGGTGTAAAATTTATGATTCCCATCACTATGGGACGTTTCGGTTTGAAAATTTTAAAATGTTCGTAATTGCCCGTATATGCTGACATTTTGCTGTTTGATATATTTGAGATTACTGAAAAAGTACAGACACAGATTTTTTATAATGCAAATATACATTAAATTTTCCAGTTACACACAGACGGATAAAAATTGTTTTTGCCGTAGTTGCGAACTGCGAAGACAGAGTCCGAAGCAGGAAGCAAACAATTCTCAATTCTCAACTTTCAACTTTCAATTTGTTTACAGGGCGTTGCCCTGCGCTAATGATTTAAGGCTTTCATCCTTTTTATTTTAAATTACTCCGGTTTGCTTCGTCGCTTCGTTCCTTGCAAAGACGAACAAAAATCAAATCATTATCAATTATTAGTTGCTGTAATTTAACCAATTATACGTGTGTTTGGTGCTGCCGGACTTTGGAAAACAACCAATCGCCGGTAGTTTGTTTCATGCATCATAAAACGACATTGTTCCCAAAATGTATTTTGCATTTCAGGATCGATTTTTTACTGTTTTCATATTCAGCAGTTCTTTAATAAGCGCACAAACTGATTATTTGTATTTTCAAAAAACTTATCAACAGATATTAACAATATTGTAACAGGTTTTCACACAATTATTAACAGATTATAAACATTTTTTTGTTGATAATATATTTCTATGATTATAAGCGTATTAATAAAACAATATCATGTTTACAACAAAAAAGTGCCACAAAGTGCCATAATATCCCACAAAATACATATCTTTGCACAAAATTAGTTATTAACCGGGCAGACAGTAAAAAAATGGCTATATTTATAGGCGAATATAAAAGTAAAATTGATGCAAAAGGACGCATAGTATTTCCTGCTGCGTTTAAGGCAGAGTTGTTTTTGCATTCGGAAAAACGTTTGGTGATACAAAAAGATTTTTACCAAAAATGTTTGTCGATGTACACTGTCGAAGCTTGGACAATACTGGTAAATGAAATGAAAAGCAAACTTAATTTGCTGAATAAGGAACAGGGAGAATTTTGGCGTACGTTTATGAGCAACCGCGCAGAAGTTACTCCTGACGAAATCAGCGGCAGAATTATCATTCCGCGGAGATTGCTTGATATGATTGAAGCAAACGGCGAAATTGTCTTTATCGGTTTCGACGACCATATTGAAGTCTGGAGTTCTCAAAAATTTGAAACTTTGACAATGAACGAAGAAGAATTTTCGAGAGCTGCCGAGAAATTTTTCGGATAAATTATAACAACAGGTATTTCGACTGAATTAAATGAAAGAAATGTATCACATACCGGTTTTGTTGAATGAAAGCATTGATGCTTTGAACATTAATCCCACAGGAATATATGTTGATGTTACATTCGGCGGCGGCGGTCATTCGCGTGAAATTTTGAAGCGGCTGACTGCCGGAAAACTTGTTGCTTTTGACCGAGACAGCGATGCCGAAGATAACAGAATAAATGATGACAGATTTATTTTTGTGAGAAATAATTTCCGTTTTTTACACAATTTTTTACGTTACAACAAAATTGGCGAAGTAGATGGAATACTTGCCGACCTTGGAGTTTCGTCTCATCATTTTGATGATGCCTCACGAGGATTTTCGTTTCGTCATAATGCTGAAATTGATATGAGAATGAACAGAAATTCGGATTTTTCGGCGGCAAAGCTTTTGAACGAATATGGCGAAAACGAGTTAAGACGAATATTTCATTATTACGGAGAATTAACAAATGCAAATCAACTTGCAGAAACAGTTGTTGAAAAACGCAGTAAAACGCCAATCAAAACAGTTGATGACTTTTTGAATGTGATAAAACCGGCTACGCCCAAAAAAGATGAAAACAAGTTTTTGGCAAAAGTTTTTCAGTCGTTGCGAATTGAAGTAAATAAAGAAATCGATGCTCTTGAGCAGTTGCTTGTTCATTCGCTCAAAAGTCTGAAAATCAAAGGCAGGCTTGTTGTTATAACCTATCATTCGCTGGAAGACAGAATGGTGAAAAATTTTATGCGGTCGGGAAATACCGATGGAAAAATCAAAAAAGATTTTTACGGAAATACAGATTGCCCGTTCAAACCTGTTACACGCAAGGCGATTGTTCCAAGCGATGCTGAAATCGAAAAAAACAGTCGTGCGCGAAGTGCAAAACTTAGAATTGCAGAAAAAATTAAATGATTATGGAAGAAAATAACAGCATGCAAAACAGTAACAGCAGCAAATCGGATACATCCAAAATGCTGAAAGATATTATTTCCGGAAAAATATTTGTAAGCGCAAATATTCAAAAATATTCAAGATATATTTTCTTTGTTTTTTTTCTTGCGGCGTTTTATATAGGATATCGCTATACGGTTGAAAATACCGTGAGGGAAAACAAAAAATTAGACGACGAAATAAAATTACTGAGAACCGAATATATATATCAATCATCACAACTGATGAGCGAAGGGCGAAAATCAAATATTATAAAAAAAATAGAGGATAAAAATTTAACCTTAAAAGAATCCAAAATTCCGTTTAGACGCATAAAAATAAAATAATATGACAACAGTAAAAAACATAATACGGCGAATAACTCTGTTTTATTTATTAACAGTATTGTTGAGTCTGTTGGTAATAGGTCAAATTATTTATTTGCAATTTTTTACAGATTTAAAAGATAAGGCGGAAATAATAAAAAAAGAAAAAATACAGGCATGTCGCGGAAATATTTACACACACGACATGCAATTACTTACAGTATCAATTCCCACGTACGAAATAAGAGTTGATTTTTATGATATGAAGATGTATCTTGTCGAAAACAATGCTCAAAAAATGTCAATATATTACAATAAACTCAGAAAGGATTTAAAAAACAGAATTAAGGAACTTGGACTGCAATCGAAAGAAGAAATTAAAAAGATGAACGGGGAACTGGAAAAAAGAATAAAAGAACGCCGAAAATCCGATACGATAGCCGCCAATATTTATATCGACAGCCAAATAAAAAGTTTGGCGGATTCACTGTCTAATCTGTTTAAAGATAAAAGCGCTGCCGAATATGAATCATTTATAAAAACATGCTGTCGAAAATCCATTAAAAAAATCAACACAATAAACGGCACTGCACAGGAAAGTTACCGTAACAAGCGCATCGGACCGAAAAATATTGCAGCACAAAAAATTAAAGGACAAAATGATATTGATTATATAGAATTAAAAAGATTGCTGGAATTTCCCGTTTTCAGGTTAGGCAAAGGAATCAGCGGATTGATAATTAAAGAAAAACCGTTTCGCATACCTGTGTACGGTTCGCTTGCACGGACAGTTTTAGGCAGAATAAACAGCAGCAATTTTGCATCAAGCGGAATAGAAAAATCCTTTGATGAATATCTGTGCGGAAAAGATGGTTCACAGGCTGTTGCAGGCGGAAAACCAATAAACAGCGCTAAAAACATTTTGCCCGAATCGGGCTGCGATGTTGTTACAACTTTGGATTTGAACATACAGGAAACTGCCGAAAAAGCGCTAATGCGACAAATTGAAACGGGAAACGCAAAAGGAATCAAAATAGAAGGAGGAACTGCGATTGTGATGGAAACGGCAACAGGCGAAATTCGTGCAATCGCAAACCTGAAACGCAATTATGATGGAACTTACAACGAAACATACAACTATGCCTTAATGGAAAGAAGCAATCCCGGCTCAACTTTCAAACTTGCTTCGCTAATTGCCATGCTTGATGATGAATTTGTTGATTTACATACTGTTGTGGAAACGGCACAAACTTGGACGTATACAGGAAAAGACAGACATTCGCACAAATTTAATGAAGCAGATGGACACAATTATGGAGTTATTCCCGTAAAACAGGTTTTTGCAAAATCATCAAATGTGGGATTTGCTAAACTTACAGTAAAATATTATGAAAAAAATCAGCAAAAATTTTTCGACAAACTGCAATCAATGGGATTGTTTATGAAATCAATGAACCTGCAAATTGAAGGCGAAAGGAAACCCTTTATGACCGCTCCAAACGATACGGCAATAAAATGGGAAGATCCGTTTTTGCCCTTGTCGGCTATAGGGTATCAATTGGAACTTGCACCCATACACACTCTTACATTTTATAATGCGGTTGCAAACAACGGAAAAATGATGAAGCCCAAATTTGTAAAAAAAATACTTCATCACGGACAGGTAATAAAATCGTATCCCGATGAAGTTTTAAAAAACCAAATCTGCTCGAAAGAAACATTAGCGAAAGCGCGCGAAGCGCTTCAATCTGTTGTGGATTCGGGAACCGTAAAGCAATTTAACAACCTGCCGTTTGATTTTTCAGGAAAAACAGGAACAGCGCAGCGTTACATGGATGGAAAATACAAAGACAGAACATCGAATACAGCAGCATATCAGGCAACTTTTGTTGGTTACATTCCTTCGGACAAACCAAAATATTCAATTATTGTTGCGCTTTACAGCCCGAAAATTAAAGGTAGATTTTACGGCGCATCCTATGCCGCTCCTGTATTTGTAGAAATAGCAAAAAAACTTTATTCATCCGATATAAACTGGTATAAACCTGTTGAACGCAATGACGATTCGTTATGTTTGCCCGATATGAAAAACACTGTGGTTCAACAAATAAAAACCATTGCTTCAAAATTGGATATTCCTGTTGACAACAATGCAAAAAATAACGATTGGGTAAAAATTTCAAAAAACGATTCAAAATTAACAACTACAAAAATGCAAATCGACGATGATAAAGTTCCATCGGTAATAAATATGGGATTGAGAGATGCCGTTTATTTGCTCGAAAAATCAGGAATGAAAGTAAATTTTTCAGGTAAGGGAAAAGTGAAAAAACAGTCGATTTCAGCAGGAACACCTATAATAAAAGGAGCGACAATTTATTTGGAACTTGAAATATGAATTTTAAATACGGTAAATAAAATTTTAAATAATGAAATTGTCAAAATTAATATCAAAAATAAAACCGGAAAAAGTTGCAGGCAACGATGACATAAATATTTGTTCGCTTGGATTTGACTCGCGTAACACATGTGAGAATCAACTGTTTTTTGCCGTTTGCGGAACAAAAACCGATGGACATGATTTTATGGATGCAGCAATAAATCAGGGAGCAACCGCTATTGTTTGTGAACATTTTCCCGAAAAATTGAACGAAAAAATATGTTATGTAAAAGTTGCCGACAGTAATGCCGCCATCGGAATTATTGCTTCCGAATTTTACGGAAATCCTTCATCAAAACTCAAACTTGTGGGCATAACGGGAACTAACGGAAAAACAACAACAGCAACATTACTGTTTCAACTTGTAAAAAATTACGGATATAAAGCGGGTTTGATTTCAACGATTGCAAATTATATAAACAATAAAGAAATTGAAACCACGCATACAACTCCCAATGCAGTTCAACTGAACGAACTGTTGAGTAAAATGGTTGAAGCCGGCTGTGATTACTGCTTTATGGAAGTGAGTTCTCATTCAATTGTTCAGAAACGAATTGCAGGATTAATTTTTGCAGGAGGCGTGTTTTCAAATATTACTCGCGACCATCTTGATTATCACGGAAATTTTGAAGAATATATAAAGGCAAAAAAGAAATTTTTTGACGATTTGCCGGCAACGGCTTTTGCTCTTACAAATATCGACGACAGAAACGGAAAAGTAATGATGCAGAATACAAAAGCAAAATACAAAACTTATGCTTTGAAAACTGTTGCCGATTACAAATGTAAAATTCTTGAACTCGGTTTTACCGGAATGTTGTTGAATATCGACAGTACAGATGTTTGGATAAAATGCGTTGGCGCTTTCAACGCATACAACATGCTGGCAATTTATGCAACCGCACGCGAACTTGGCATAGACAAAATCGAAGCCCTGCGACTGTTGAGCGATTTGAATCCGGCTGCCGGAAGATTCGAATGTCTGCGCGCAAACAACGGAATTACGGCAATTATAGATTATGCACATACTCCCGATGCTCTCGAAAATGTAATTTCAACAATAAACGAAATTTGCAGAAAAGAACTGTTGATAACAGTCGTAGGATGCGGAGGAAATCGCGATAAGGGAAAACGTCCGATGATGGCAAAAATTGCAAGCGAAAACAGCGGACTTACCATACTTACATCCGACAATCCGCGATACGAAAAACCGGAAGACATATTAAAAGACATGTGCGAAGGTATTACTTCAGTCAGCATGAAAAAAACTTTAATTATTGCCGACCGCCGCGAAGCAATACGAACGGCAGTAATGATGGCAAAACCAGATAACGTAATTCTGGTTGCAGGAAAAGGACACGAATCTTATCAGGAAATCAACGGAATACGAAGTCATTTTAGCGACAGAGAAATTATTAATGAAATTTTTAATGATATAAAATAATCCGATTATGCTGTTCCATCTGTTTGAATATATTGATAAAAATTTTAGCGTACCCGGCAGCGGAGTATTTAAATACATTAGCTTCAGAGTTGCTATGGCTGTAATATTTTCGCTTATAATATCAATGATTTTCGGTAAATATATTATTAAACATTTACGCCGGAAACAAATCGGCGAAGAAATTCGCGATTTGGGAATTGAAGGACAACTGCAAAAAAAAGGCACGCCCACAATGGGCGGAATTATCATACTTTTAAGCATCCTCATTCCCGTATTTTTATTTTGCAATCTTACAAATATTTATATAATTCTAATGACCGTATCAACTGTATGGCTCGGATTAATCGGATTTTTAGATGATTATATAAAAGTATTCCGGCACAAAAAAGAAGGATTGAAAGGACGGTTTAAAATTGTAGGACAGATAGGACTGGGCTTGATTGTAGGACTTACAATGTGGTTTAGCGACAGCATTGTAGTACGCGAAAAAACAGATAATCTGATTTTTAAAAACGAACAGACGATAACAGAACATTCGGAAACAAACATAAAATCAACCATAACAACAATTCCGTTTTTCAAAGATAACGAATTTGATTACAACATGCTTATTCCCGGAAGTAATCAAACAACTGCAATTACGTGGATTGTTTTCGTTATAATTGTAATTTTAATTATAACAGCCGTTTCAAACGGAGCAAATCTTACCGATGGAATGGATGGTCTGGCAACAGGAATATCGGCTATAATCGGCGTTGTGCTTGGCATATTTGCCTATCTGTCGGGAAACGTAATTTATGCCGGATATTTAAACATAATGTACATTCCAAACTCCGGCGAACTTGTAATTTTTATGGGCGCATTTATCGGCGCTCTCACAGGGTTTTTATGGTATAATTCCTATCCTGCGCAAGTGTTTATGGGCGATACGGGAAGTTTGGCGATAGGAGGAATAATTGCAGTTTTTGCCATAATGATCAGGAAAGAACTGTTAATTCCTGTTTTATGCGGAGTATTTTTTGCCGAAAGTTTATCGGTTATGATGCAAATGATGTATTTCAAATATACAAAACGCAAATACGGTACAGGTCGCAGAATTTTTAAAATGACGCCTTTGCATCATCATTTTCAAAAACAGGGTTATGCAGGAATAGATGCAATAATTCAAAAACCGAAAAATCCCATACCCGAATCAAAAATTGTAGTGAGGTTTTGGATTATAACCTTATTATTGGCTGTAATCAGTATTGTAACATTAAAATTAAGATAACATACATGAAAAGAATAGTAATTTTAGGAGGAGGAGAAAGTGGAACAGGCTCGGCGGTTTTAGCAAAAATCAAAAATTTTGATGTATTTCTTTCGGATAAAGGAAAAATAAGCGATGAATACAAAAAAATTCTTGAACAGTATAGAATTGATTTTGAAGAAAACAGGCATACCGAAGATAAAATATTAAACGCCGATGAAATTATAAAAAGTCCGGGAATTCCCGACAAAGCGCCTGTGGTTGTAAAATCAAAAGAAAAAGGAATAAACATAATTTCCGAAATTGAGTTTGCCGGACGTTACTGCAATGCAAAAAAAATATGCATCACAGGCAGCAACGGCAAAACAACCACTGCAACGCTTATATGTTTTCTTTTAAAAAATGCAGGAATAAATGCAGGACTGGCAGGAAATATAGGTAAAAGTTTTGCCTTTCAGGTTGCAACGGAAAATCACGATTATTATATTTTGGAATTAAGCAGTTTTCAACTTGATGGAATGTTTGAATTTAAAGCAGACATTGCCGTTTTGCTGAATATAACGCCCGACCATTTGGACAGATACGATTATAAACTGGAAAATTACGTTCGTTCTAAATTCAGAATTACACAAAACATGAACAGCGATGATTGTTTTATATTCTGCGCCGATGACAAAATAACAATGGCTCATATTGAAGAAATAGTGTTAAAAGCAAAAATGTTGCCGTTTTCACAAAAAACGAACATTCTGCAAGGTTCTCATATCGAAAGCAAATCGCTGTTTACACAAATCAACAACAATGTTTTTTCAATGCTGGTAGATGATTTGTCGCTGAAAGGCAAACATAATATTTATAACTCAATGGCGGCAGCAATTACAGGCAAGGTTCTTGACATAAGAAACGAAATTATACGCCAAAGTCTTTCAACATTCAAAGGCGTAGAACATCGTTTGGAATTTGTATTGAGCATCAGCGGAATTAAATTCATTAACGACTCCAAAGCAACAAACGTAAATTCCGTGTGGTATGCATTAGACAGCATAAACGGCAAAATAATATGGATTGCAGGCGGCACAGACAAAGGCAACGATTACAGCGAAATTATGGATTTGGTAAGAGAAAAAGTACGGGCAATAGTTTGTCTGGGTCTTGACAATTCAAAAATCATTTCATTTTTCAAAGATACGGTTCCCATTATTGCAGAAACCGTTTCTATAAAGGATGCCGTTGAAAAATCCTATGAACTTGCCTGTCAGGGCGACACTGTTTTATTATCGCCGGCTTGCGCAAGTTTTGATTTATTTGAAAACTACGAAGACAGAGGCAAACAATTTAAAAAAGAGGTAAGAAACTTGTAATTATAAAGAATATGGAATATTTATTAAGTAAAATATATCTTAAAGGAGATAAAATTATTTGGAGAGTAATTATATTTCTGTTTTTATTTTCTACGCTTGTAGTATTTGCATCTGCCGATAATATAGCGGCAGTTAATGGATATCAACACGGAGCTTACTGGTATTTTATTCAGCATTTGGGATTTTTTGCCGGCGGTTTTATATTAATATTTATTTTCCATCGCTTTCCTGTTGCCGTATATAAAAATTTTGCAACACTGGTGCTTATTGTAAGCATTGGTTTGCTTTTATACACATCCATGTACGGAAAGGAAATAAATGAAGCCAAACGCTGGATTTCAATTGCCGGCATAAGATTTCAACCGGCAGAAATTGCAAAAATGAGCGTTGTCTTATATCTTGCAAGCGTTTTGGAAGATAATGTCTTTGATGATTTCAGAGATGTTGTTAAAAAAATAGTTTTACCGGTCGGAACAGTTTGCCTGCTTGTTTTTATCGAAGGAACATCAATAGGATTATTATTTGGAGTTATTTGCATATCAATACTTTTTATCGGCGGATTAAAATTAAAATTTTTATTCAAAATATTGGGACTTGCATTAATCGCTCTGGTAGTGTTGTGTATTTCGGGAATTACAATCGGCTGGCCTGACCGTATAGCAACCGCCGCAAGCAGATTAACCGATTTTTCTTTTATTGTAATAGTATCGCTACTTGGAATTACCGGCATGTTACTGCTTCTTTTTGTAAGTTCAAAACTGAAACATCTGTTTAAAATATGCGGACTTGCGTTGGCAGCATTAGTACTGTTGTTTGTTTTGGGACTTGCATTTCACTGGTCTCCTGCTGTTGCGGTTGCCGATAAAATAGAAAATGTATTTAAAAAAAATGAAAACAAAAATACCGGAATAACACAAGCAGACAGAGGAAAAATAGCCGTTGCTTCGGGCGGACTGTTGGGCAAAGGACCGGGAAACAGCAGCCAGCGCTACTTGTTGCCGTATTCCTATTCCGATTTTGTTTTTGCAATTATTGTTGAAGAATATGGACTTGTAACAGGATCGCTAATTTTACTTGCATACATGGTATTGCTTTACCGAGCGGCAATAATAGCAAAAAAATGTACGCGTATATTTTCATCCGTTACCGTTTTGGGATTAATGCTGATGATAGTTTTTCAGGCAATGGTGAATATGGGAGTTTCGGTAGGAATTTTTCCCGTAACAGGACAAACATTACCTTTTGTAAGTCACGGAGGAACATCAATATTGTGTACGGGAATCACATTTGGAATAATATTATCGGTAAGCAGAGCTGCAAATAATCAGGAAATATCAAAACAGGAAGACGATGAAAACGGAAAAAAATACATGCCAAATGGCGCCGGCGAAAAAATAACAGAATACAATGAATAGGAAAATAAAAATAATCATCAGCGGAGGAGGCACGGGCGGACATATTTATCCGGCAGTGTCAATTGCCAACACATTAAAAAAACGCAATCCCGATATTGAGATTCTGTTTGTCGGCGCAACAGGACGAATGGAAATGGAAAAAATACCGGCTGCAGGTTATGAAATTATAGGATTGCCGGTTGCAGGATTACAGCGCAGACTGACTTTCAAAAACTTTGCCGTTCCGTTTAAATTTATAAAAAGTTTGAACTGTGCAAAAAAAATAATAAAAGATTTTGCTCCCAATGTTGTTGTCGGAGTTGGAGGATATGCAAGCGCTCCTGTTTTATACACTGCATCTAAAATGGGAATAGCAACACTTATTCAGGAACAGAATTCTTATGCCGGATTAACCAATAAACTGTTGGCAAAAAAAGCAAAAAAAATATGCGTCGCTTACAACGGAATGCAAAAATTTTTCCCTGCAGAAAAAATAATTTTAACAGGAAATCCTGTTCGGCAGGATTTGTTTAACGTGAAAAATCTGGAAAATGAAGCCTGTAAGTTTTTTAATCTCGACAAATCAAAAAAAACATTGCTTGTTGTCGGCGGAAGCCTCGGCGCTCGCACATTAAATACCGTTATATTCAAAGAATTAAACAGAATCAACAACAATAATATTCAGTTAATTTGGCAAACAGGGAAACATTATTTTTTGCCGGCGCAAAATGAAGTTACTTATTCCTCGCTGAACAATACAAGAGTTTTTGATTTTATTTACAGAATGGATCTGGCTTTTGCCGCCGCCGACCTTATAATATCGCGCGCAGGCGCCGGAACAGTTTCAGAACTTTGCATTGTTGCAAAACCCTGTATTTTAGTTCCATCTCCAAATGTATCCGAAGACCATCAAACAAAAAATGCAATGGCGCTGGTTAATGAAGACGCCGCGATAAAAATAAATGACAAAGATGCTCAAAATTGCCTGATTGACGCCGTTTTGCAAATACTGGGCAACGAAGAAAAGATGAAAAGGCTTGGAAACAGCATATCAAAACTTGCAATGCCGAATGCCGCCGAAAATATTGTTGATGAAATTCTAAAACTTGTTGAACGATGAACAAAAACGCTGTATATTTAATCGGAATTGGAGGTATCGGGATGAGCGCATTAGCCCGATATTACAGGCATTGCGGACTTTTTGTTGCAGGTTACGACAAAACAAAATCAACACTTGCACAGGAACTCGAAAACGAAGGCATGTTTATACACTATGCAGACGATGTTTCACTGATTCCCGAAATTTGTAAAAATGCTGAAAATACTCTGGTTGTATATACTCCGGCAGTGCCGAAGGAACACAGCGAATTGAATTATTTTTTGTCAAACGGTTTCAACATTGTAAAACGTTCTGAAGCGCTCGGCTTGATTGCAGGTAACAAACATACGTTTGCTGTTGCAGGCACTCACGGAAAAACTACCGTATCAACGCTTCTGGCGCATATATTGACTGTTGCAGGCAATGGCTGCAATGCATTTTTAGGCGGAATTTCTAAAAATTACAATTCAAATTTATTACTGTCGAACAGCGAAAATTTAGTTGTCGAAGCCGATGAATTTGACCGTTCATTTTTGCAACTTTTTCCAAATGCAGCAGTAGTTACGGCAACAGATGCCGACCATTTGGATATTTATGGAAACGTTGAAGAAATGCGTAAGGCTTTCGCCAAGTTTGTTTCACAAATAAAACCCAAAGGAACGCTCATAGTTAAAAAAGGAATTGAGATAGAATTACCAAAAACCGGCATCAATATTTATACTTATTCGTACGACGAACCTTGCGATTTTTACGCATCCAACATCAAATTGCATGACGATGGATATTACGGTTTTGACATTCATTTGCCTAACCTGATAATCTCTGATTGTAAACTTGGAGTTCCCGGCAGAATTAATATTGAAAACGCAGTTGCCGCAACAGCATTGGCATGGACGTCAGGAGCAGGAATGCAGTATAAATTAAGAGATGCTCTTGCAAGCTTTGCCGGCGTAAAACGGCGAATGGATGTGCAAATAAATACGCCGAAACTCACATATATCGACGATTATGCGCATCATCCCGAAGAATTGAGAGCCACAATAATGTCAATAAAAAACATGTTTGCAGGGCGAAAAATAACTGCAATTTTTCAGCCGCATTTATATACGCGAACACGCGATTTTGCCGAAGGTTTTGCAAAAAGCCTGAGCCTTGCCGATGAACTGATTTTGCTTGATATTTATCCGGCGCGCGAACTGCCGATAAGCGGAATAACATCAAAAATAATTTTTGACGGCGTACAGTGCGGCGAAAAAATATTGTGTGAAAAAAATGAACTGTTAAATATCGTAGAAAAAAAACAGTTTGATGTAGTGATAACTTTGGGCGCAGGCGACATAGATTTGTTTGTTGAACCGATAACGGAAATATTAAATAAAAAATTAAACTCGCAGTATCAAAATATAAACCGAAATGAATAAAACAGTAAAATATATACTGGCAGCTTTTACTGCAATTGCAATTATCGTATATTTGATGATGGCTTTTGTTTTTGTAGATAACAAAAATCAGTCGCTTGTCTGTAAAAATATTAACGTAAGCATAAGCGATGACAAATTTTCATTTATTGATGCCGGCAATATCAAATCCATATTGATGAACTGCGGAGAAAAAATAATTAATGAACCTTTGGATAAAATAAATACTCACAAAATAAAACAAATATTAAGCAAAAATCACGCAATCAAATCAATAAACGTTTTCACAACCATAGATGCAAATTTAAATGTAGAAATAGAACAGCGAAATCCCGTTGTAAGAATACAGTGCGAAAATATACGCTGTTACATCGATGATACGGGATATATATTTCCTCTTGTTTCATCGAAACCCAATTTACGTCTTCCCGTTGTTACAGGAATAATACCGGCAGCTCCGCAAAATGGTTTTGCAGGCTATATCCCGAAAAACAGAAAATTTTTAAATCGATTGTATGAATTTGCAGTTTTTCTGAAAAAAGATGCATTTTGGAATGATATGATAGAACAAATTAACATAACGGATAATAAAATTGAAATAATTCCGCAATTTGCCGGACATATAGTAAAACTCGGCAGTTTGGACAATTTCAAACCGAAATTGAATAAACTGCAAAAATTTTATAAATATGCAATGCCTGCAATAGGTTGGGATAAATATAAATCACTAAATATAGAATATAAAGATCAAATAATTTGTAAAAAATAAAAATATGGGAAATTACATTGTTGTTATTGACCTTGGGACAACAAAAATTGTTGCCCTGATAGGAGAAAAAACAGACTCGGGACGTTACCGGATTTTGGCAAGCTGCGAACTTAAATCTACAGGAATTGTACGCGGCGAAGTAGAAAACCTCGAAGATGTAACGAAACTGATTAAAAAGTCTGTTGATGAATTAAAAGAAAAATCGGGACTCGAATTTTCCGAAGTTTATGTAGGAATCGCAGGACATCACATAAGATGCATGTGCGAAAGCGTAAAAGAATTGCGCGACAATGCAAAAAGTATGATTAGACAGGATGAAATTGATGCATTACAGCAAAAAATGTACTCGATACGAATGGAACCTGGTGAAGAAATTTTACACGTTATTCCCCAAAGTTACAATGTTGACGACAGAATAGACATAAGAAAACCCGTCGGCATGTTGGGCAGGGAATTAACAGGAAATTATCACATTGTAGTGGGAAAAACCAGCGCAATAGATGTTATCAAAGAATGTCTGGACAATCAAAGAGTGAAACTCAAATTGAATCGCCTCATTCTTGAACCGCTTGCCTCGGCAGCCGCCATACTCAACAACGAAGAAAAAGAACTGGGAGTCGCTTTGGTTGATATCGGCGGCGGTACAACCGATTTGGTTGTTTACTACGACAACATACTGCGCTGGTCTGCAGTAATTCCTTTTGGCGGAAACAGCGTTACCCAGGATATAAAAGATGGCTGCAAAATACCGATGGACATTGCCGAACGAATAAAAACAGGACACGGAGCTTGCCTCGCATATTTGTCTTCCGAAAATGTATATCTTTCTATTTCAAATAATAATAATAATGATGATAACAAAGAAATTTCAACCAAAGCGCTGTCAAGAATTATTGACTCCCGCATGGAAGAAATTATCGGCGCTGTTATGTACGAACTGGAAATATCGGGATTTTCAAGCAAATTAGATGCAGGAATTGTATTTACAGGAGGAGGTTCTCTATTGAAAGACTTTAAACAATTTGCCGAATCGAAAACAGGATTGAAAGCCCGCATAGGAAAACCTGCTTATTTAAGCAATGATTCGGGAAAACACTTTGCCCAGCCATTTTATTCAACGGCAGTAGGACTTGTTATTAAAGGAGTTGAATGTGAAGAAATTAAAAGACAAAAAGAAAGAGAGCAAAGAGAAAAAGAAGAACAAAAGAAAAGAGAAAGAGAGAGAAAAGAAAAAGAAGAACACGATGAAAGAGAAAGAGAACAAAAAACAAATGGTAACGTTTTCCAAAGACTTATAGACCAGTTTAGTAATCTTATTAATAATGACACAGTATAAAAAATAATATCATGAGTGAAGATTTACAATTCATCCCCGATTGGAATATGTCGCAGGGAGCGATAATAAAAGTTATTGGAGTCGGCGGCGGCGGAAACAATGCTGTAAATTATATGGCTGAACTGGGAATTACCGGAGTTAACTTTGCAATATGCAATACAGACGGACAGGCATTGAAAAACAGCCCGATAAAAACCAAAATTCAACTTGGTTGCGAACTTACTCGCGGACGCGGCGCCGGCTGTGATCCTGAAATAGGCAAACAGGCGGCTATTGAAAGTATAGAAAACATAAAAACCGCTCTCAGCGATGATACCGAAATGGTTTTTATTACCGCCGGAATGGGCGGCGGCACAGGAACAGGCGCTACTCCGGTTATTGCAAAAGTTGCAAAAGAAATGGACATATTGACGGTAGCAATTGTTACGCTTCCGTTTAGAGACGAAGGACTTGAACCGCGCCGCAGAGCAATTAAAGGAATAAATGAACTGAGAGATTGCGTCGATTCGCTGCTTTTAATCAGTAATGACAAACTGTACGAAATGTACAGAAATTTATCGGTTCGGGATGGATTTAGAAAAGCCGACAAGATATTGGCAAGCGCCGCAAAAGGTATTGCCGAAATAATTACAAAACCCGGATATGTGAACGTAGATTTTGCAGACGTGAAAAAAGTAATGAAAAACAGCGGAGTAGCGCTGCTTGGAACAGGATACGGCACAGGCGAAAAACGAGCTGTTGAAGCTGTTGATACTGCGCTCAACTCTCCGCTCTTAAACAACAATTCAATTATCGGAGCAAAAAACATACTTGTAAATATCACTTCGAGCGAAACAAAAGAAAAAGAATTAAAATTTTTCGAACTCCGCGAAATTATGGATTATATTCAACGGGAAGCGGGAACAGTTGAAAACATCAAACGCGGCGTGGTTTACGACCATTCGCTTGATGATGAATTGAACATTACCATTGTAGCAACAGGATTTGAAATGAAAGACATTCCCGAACTTTATATACCGCAACCTCCACGACCTCCTGTCATTATTCAGGTTGATGAAAATGCAGAACAGCAGAAAATTGATTTTGAAATTATCAAACCAAAAAACGAGGATGATAACTTTATAATTGATAACCCTGTTATGGAAACTTGGAACGATGATACTTCAAAAAAAGATGAAACAGATGATTATGCAAATGACATTCAAATAAACGTGAAAAATGAAGATTCGGTATTACAGGATGAATTTATTAACGTAAAACCGAATAATGATGAAAATAAAATTGAAAAAAAACAATTAACAGGATTAAATAAACAGGAAATTTTACAGCTCGAAAAAAAACCGGCATTTGAACGTAAAAATATTGTTATTGAAACACAATTACAATCAAATCAGGATATTGCTGGCAAAACGCTTGAAAAAAACAAGGATAATAAATTCGTCTTGCGTCAAAATAATGCATATTTAAATCCGGAAGTCGATTGATTTGTTAAAACATTTTAACAGTGAGTATGAAATAGATTTATTATCTTTGTGGCAAAAAATAAATAAATGAATAATTATTAATTAACAGTAAGGTTATGAAAAATAAATTAACATTTGCGGCTACTCTCCTGCTCATTTTAGGTATAGCATCATGCAGTAGCCCTCTAAAAATGAAAAAAGCAGCAAAAGATGTAAATGTTGCTTGCACTCCAACTCAATTGGAGATTAAAGGAAATGCAATCGAAGCGGAATGGACTGCAACGTTTCCCGAAAAATATTTTAATAAAAAGGCAGGTCTGCAATTATTGCCTGTACTGGTTTATCAAGGCGGCGAAGCAACCGGTCCTGTAAAAAGATTACAAGGCGAAAAAGTTTATGACAATTACGAAGTAATTAAAAACACAGGAGGCAAAACAAGCCAAAAATTAAAATTTGACTATGTTCCGGGTATGGAAAAATCTCATTTGGAATTGCGCGCAAAATTATTGTATAAAAACAAAGAATATGATTTTGACGAACCATATCCATTGGCAGATGGCGCAGTTTCAACGGCATTGCTTGTTGACAAAAGCGGAGTAGTAGAATTGCAAAAAGATAATTACAAAAAGTTTACTTACAGCCAAAAAGAAGCTCAAATAAAATATGACTGGAATAAATCGAATGTAAAAAAAGACCAGCTAAACAAAGAAGACATAAAAGAATTAAAATCTTTTGTTGATAATGCTGTTACCGATGGCAAAAAAGTTGAATATCAAGGAATGGCAATATCAGCCTATGCATCTCCCGAAGGTAAGTTAGAGCGAAATGAAACACTATCGACAGAAAGAGGAAAAACCGCAAACGACGCATTTACCAAACTTTACACAAAAAAAGAAACAAAACCATCAGGAAATGTAGAAATGAAATATACAGCCGAAGACTGGGAAGGTTTCCAAAAATTGGTTTCGGAATCCAATATCGCCGATAAAGACTTGATTTTACGAGTGCTGTCAATGTACCAAGACCCTGTTGTTCGCGAAAAAGAAATCAGAAACATGTCTAAAGTTTTCTCTGTTCTCGAAGAAAAAGTTTTACCTGAATTGCGCCGCTCAATTTTAACGGCAAAAGTTAAAGTAAACAACCATAGCGACGAAGAACTTCTTGCTCTCGTTGGCACTCAGGGAATTAACAGTCTTGATGCCGATGCGCTTTTATATGCAGCAACTTTGTTAAAAAATGACGACTATGAAACAAAATCCCAAATATATAAAAAAGCAGCAGACAAATACGAAGACGAACGCGCAATCAACAATTATGCAGCCATGCTTCTGAAACAGGGAAAAACCGAAGAAGCAAAAAAAGCATTGGATGCGGTAAGTAAAAAGAACAGTGAAATTCTTAATAATCTCGGCATTGCCCAGTTACGCAGCGGAAATACAACAGATGCGGCAAAATCGTTTTCACAGGCAAATTCAACATCGGCAAAACAGAATCTTGCCGCTATATCAATCATCAATGGAGATTATAATTCAGCGGTAACAGCGCTCGAAGGAACAAACTCGTTTAATGAAGCGCTGGCAAAATATCTGAACAACAATTTAAGCGGAGCAAAAAGCGTTTTGGAAAAAGTAAAAGACACAACAGGAAAAGCATCTTATCTTAAAGCCATAATTGCTGCAAAAGAAGGAAATACAAGTAATATAACAAATTATCTTTCGGATGCATTTGCAAAAGACGCAACACTGAAAACAAAAGCGCAAAACGATATAGCCTTTGAAAAAGTTAAAAATCTAATCCCATAATAAATCGGAATTAACTCAGAATTACTCAGAAAGAACTGTCCCGAAAGGGGCAGTTTTTTTATATTATGCCAGTCGCCATCATAATACTTTCATATTGCATCTGAAATCCATTTTAATTCTTAATTGATTTTAAGTTTTTTGCATGACAGTAAGTTTATTAACAGCAAAATGCAAACATTCTTCAATTTTGTTTCAGGCAGTTACGACTTAATTTTTATATTCTCATTTTTTGCAGAAGCAATAAAAATTTTCGACTGTTAAAATTTGGCGAAGTTTGAATATTATTGCAGTTTCAGTTAAATTTAACGATTTTGAACATAAAACGGTTTTTACATTTTTTCTTTCCTGATTTATTAATGCGCAAAAGCCAAAGTTGCTATGCTTATTCTGCAATCTACGCCGGATAAAATTGCATTGCAGCAGGCTTCGATAGTTGCTCCGGTTGTAAGAACATCATCAACCAAAAGTATGTGTTTGCCCTTAAATTTTTCGGAATTTTTTACTTTAAACACATTAGAAACATTATGCCAGCGCTCCATACGGTTTTTTTGGGTTTGCGTATTTGTAAATTCCGAGCGGATAACAGTTTTAATATCAACAGGCTTGTTTAACGCATTAGAAAGTCCGATACATATTTTTTCGCTTTGATTATAACCTCTTGATTTTTGTTTTTTGGGATGCAGAGGAACAGGAATGATAAAATCAATATCCGAAAATATTTCACAGGTTGCCAATTCGCTACCAAACCACAAGCCAAGCGCAATACCAATATCACCGCGACCAGCGTATTTTAATTTGTGCAAAAGGATTCTGTATTTGCTTCCACGTGCAAAGAAAAAATAAGATGTTGCTGCAACAATTGGCGTTCTTCCCCAAAAAATCTGCTCAACCGAATTTCCGCGTTCATTCCAGTTGCGTGTAAGCGGAATATCAATACGGCAGTTTGAACAAATAATTTTTTCGCCACGCACAAGCGATTTGTTACAAATTTCGCAAATGTCGGGATATATCAAATCGAAAAAATATTGTATGGGTTTAAGTACGTTTAACATTTTTGCTAATATTTTTTTTGCAAAAATAGTTAAAAAATGAAAGCCTGCAAATTTCTATTGCCTGTATATTCTTGCTGAAAATAAAACATATAAGAAAAATACTTTTGCTTAAAATTTATTTTAAATTTAATAATGATTTGTTATATTATATTGATTTTATACTTTTGCATAAATTTTAACATCACAAACATAAATTATTATAAATATGAAGAAATTATTGTTATTGATTTTGTTAGTAGGGCAATCTGTTTTCGCACAGCAGATTGAGATAAAATCTACAGAATTGGTTAAAGCGACAGAATCGGGCGGTTTTTATTTTGCTCTGTTCAGTCCCAAAGGAAACTATTTGCTTGCATCATCCCCAAATTATACGGGATTGACGCAAATTATTTTGAAAACAAACGAAGTAAAAGTTTTGACGCAAGAACTTGGAGCAGGTTATGATGTCAAAATAAGCGCTGATGAATCTTCAATTTTGTTTAAGAAAACAGAATTTAGAAACAATCTGCGATACACTTCGCTGTATCTGTATTCGTTTACCGACAATAAAACGGTAAAAGTTGAAAATGCTGTTCGCGAAAGACTGACTCCCGTTTTTTCACAAAACAAACCTGCTTTTGTGAAAGATAAAAGTTTAGTGAAAAGCGCCGATATTGCCGCTTCGGAAATAATACCTTTTATCAATATCGAAGATAGAAAAATGGCATTATACAAAGGAAGTTCTAAAACAATCCTTACTCCAAGCGGAGAAAATGAAAGTTATTTTTGGGCAAGCGTATCGCCCGATGGCAAACACATTGTTTATGCTACAGCCGCACAGGGAACTTTTGTCTGCAATATCAACGGTTCTAACGCCGTTTCGCTGGGCAAACTGAATGCTCCCGTATGGCTGAACAGTCAATGGATTGTCGGTATGGACGATAAAGACGATGGCAATGTCATTCTCTCATCTTCGCTTGTTGCTTCAACTGCCGATGGAAAAGTGAAACAGGCGCTGCCGACTCCTTCGATAAAGATTGCATTATATCCTGCAGCTTCGCCCGATGGAAAACAAATTGCATTCAACAACGAAAAAGGAGAAATTTACTTAATGAATATTAACATAAAATGACGGATATGAAAAAGATTATATTATTATTTTTATTTGCATTTTTTGCAGGTAATACCGTAGCGCAAACCGATTTAACAGGTATAAAAATATACATAAATCCGGGACACGGAGGTTATGACAGCGACGACCGCAATGTACTGACAATTCCGTTTGAATACGGAGATACGCTGGGTTTTTACGAATCAAAATCCAATTTATGGAAAGGTCTTTATCTGCGCGATTTGTTATTAGCCCAAAATGCTACCGTTATGATGTCGCGTACGCTCAACAGAACACAGGACGACAGAGTATTATCAAGCATTGTTGCCGAAGCCAACGCCTTTCAGCCTGATGGATTTTTATCAATACACAGTAATGCAAACGGTTCGGCAGACAACAGTACAAATTATCTGTTGCTTTTATATTCGGGTACGGACGCCGCATCTATTACTCCCGGAACTAAAGAATACGCTACGGCTTGCTGGCCATTCTTGCTTGATAACCAGCTGACATCGTGGAATTCTACATCTGTGCGCATAAGAGGAGATTGCGACTTTTATGGCAGTTCATGTCCGTATTTGGGAGTTTTAAGAGGTTTGATTTACAAGGCTTTTCTTTCCGAAGGCTCGTTTCACGATTATAAACCCGAAACTCACAGGCTTTTGAATCGGGATTACTGTAATCTCGAAGGATACAGATTTTTTCAGTTTTTCCACAGTTATTTTAACGCGGACATGCCTAATACGGGAACCATAGGAGGCTGGGTGAAAAGCGAAAATGAAAAAATGTCGCATGGACGTTACAGATTCAGAACAGGAAGTCCCGACCAGTGGAAACCTTTGAACAGCGCAAAAGTGATGCTGTTTGATGCAAGCGGAAACAATGAACTGCAATCATATATAACCGATACGCTGTATAACGGAATCTTTGCTTTCTATAACTTAACGCCCGGTAATTACAAACTGAAATTTGAAGCCGCCGATTATATCACCGATACTGTTATTGATATTACCGTAGAGTCGGGAAAAATAGCATACGCAAAAGTTCAACTGTACAACACAAACGTACCCGTACCGCGCGACTATGTGCCTGATTATCCCGACCCGATACAACCCGCGGGCGTTGTTGCTCTCGATAATTATGAATTTACTCAGGTAAACAATCAGTATCCCGAATGGCTAACCGATGCAACCAATATCAAAAGAGCGATATATCGCAACGACAAAATTTATGTGCTTACAACCGAACCGAAAATATATGTGTACAATGCAACAAATTACGCATTTGTAAAAGAACTTGATTTGACTGGAATTTCGGGAGGAACACATTCAATTATCAGCGATATAGCATTTACAGCCGACAATTATCTGCTTGCCTGCAACAAGGAAGATATTGCATTGCCCGAAACAGGCGGACGTTATTTCAAAGTTTATACATGGAACGATGACGATTCGGCTCCGACACTGCTTTTTGAAACGCAGTATCAGGGAAACTGGACAACAGGAACGGTAGGCGAAACATTTGCCGCAAGCGGACCGCGCTGGAACGTGAGAATATATACAACAGCCGTAACAACAGGAGCAGCAAAACAAATTCGCATATTAGGACTGGAATATTGCGATACGCTTCCTGATGTAGGATATAAATATATGATAGACGCTGTAAATTATACGGAAGCGCTGTGGGGAACAAATCCAATATTCACAATTTCACCTTCGGGCGACCGCGACCATATTTATCTTGACAGCGAAATATTATTGCCTCGCGAATATCAGTTCGACTGGGCAAAACCCGACAGAGATCCGCTGACGCTTAAAGATGAATTTGCAGAAATATCGGGATATACAATTAATGCTGCTGCTCGCGGAAGCGCATATTTCCGTCATGCTCAACACATATTTTGGGCGGCTCCTGTTTGCGAGCCTTCGACGGCACAGACAGGAGTGGTTCTGTTTGATGTTACCGATGGACTGAATCAGGCGGTGAAAGTGTCCGAAAAATATCCGGACACAGGATTGGGCGCAACGCCTGCAACATACATGATGGCAGGAGCAAAAGTCGATAATTACGATATTGAACTTTTGATTATGGCGAAAAATCAGGGCATTGCCCGATACAGAACAACTCCGCTACCTGCAAAAGCCAATATATACGCTTCGGAACTTGCATATACGGGAAATAATAATTTCCGGTTTACTTTAAACGAAAATGCCGAATCTGTTGTTATTGATATTTACGATGAAAACTTTATCAAAGTCGCCTCGTACGATGCAGGCGCATTATCAAAAGGCGTAAATGTTGTAGAATTTGATTTTGCTTCGGCATTGCCAAACGGAACATATTCGTGGAATATTACCGCAAAAGCAGGCGCTATTGACAGACCGTCGCTAATATCCGACAATTCGCAGCAATTCCAGTTTTACTCGCCGCGCGGCGTATCCATCGACAACAGTTTTGAAAGTCCTTTCTTCGGACGAATATACGTATCGGAATCTGCAGGCGGCGCTGTTACTGGCGGACGCACAACGCAAAGAGGCGTTTATATTCTTAATGCCGCTTTTGCCGATACTACAAATCAACAAAATACAAGTTATACGGGCGGAATAGCGTGGCCCGCAGGAAATGAAACAGGTTATCAATTTGGTCCTTTGCGTTTGCATGTTGCCTCTGACGGAAAAATATACATACCCGATTCGCATTATGATAATTCCGGCGTTTGGATAATGGATCCTGCAAATCCTTCGGCGGCGTTCACTTCCGTATTCGGAGGTACGCGCAACAGTTCAACAGGCGAAGTATCTAACGGAGGAACGGTGATACACAATCAAATTCCAAGTTGCTATGTGCTGGGCGAAGGAGCATCTACGCAGTTATTCATATTAAACAGAGTAAGCAGTCCCGTTTCGGCTACAATAAACCGCTACGATATTGGAGATTTAAGTTCGCCATGGACAGCCGCTCCGAGCAAAGTAATAAGTCTTGGAACATATTTCCAAAACGGATACGGAACCATCGAATATGATGGAAACGGCTGGTTTGCATCTCAATTCAGATTTGATGGTAATTCCGGCGCTGCCGTACCTCCGCTGATACACGTTAATGCTGCAGACTCTATTGATTATAACAGCGCTAACGACCTCGAAGTTTTGGACGACGGCGCTACCGAATATAAAATATTAGGCTCAAACAGAGCAGGAATGGCTGTCAGCTCCGATGGAAAATTACTGGCTATAGCTACAAAAACAGGACTTGTAAGAGTTTTTGAAATTAATTATGCGTCTTACGGAGTTTCGCATCTGATTCTGAAATACGAACTTGCGACAGGAACAAGCGGACAAGCCCATGATGTAGCATTCGACGTGGCAGGAAATGTTTATGTTGTGGATAATATTACGGAACGGCTGAAAGTATTTACCCTGCCCAAAGCCGACAACAGTTTCACTACTCCCGCGCCGAGTTCCGCACGATTAACGGTGAATAACACTCCTGTTAACGAGGCTAACATATATGCATCCGAGTTGAGCGTTTCAACTAACAACGATGTGGAATATACTTTTAAATATACCTTGAATGCAAAAGCATCATCGCTTGTTATTCACATATTGGACGACAACAACCAGACGGTAAAAGATATTCCGGTAACAGGATCCGCTTACCGCACAGCGGGAGTGCATGAATTTACAGCCAATATCACAGGCTTGCAGATGGGAACATACAAATGGTCGATAACGGCAACAGGATCTTACAGATCCAACAGTGATACAGAGCCTACAAAAGTATCGAATGATGATCCTCAATTCAAATTCAGCGACTTGCGTGGCGTAGCAGTTGATAACAGTTTTGAAAGTCCATTCCTCGGACGCGTGTATATTAGCGATGCACGAGGCACAAGTGCGGCAGCAGGCGGCGCAGGCGAAGGTATTTTCATTCTTAATTCGGCTTTATCGGATATAACCAATCAAAACGGCAACGGATATAAAGGCGGCGTATCATGGGCGCATACAAGCAGCCCGTTCCGCGTAAGCGTTGCGTCTGATGGAAAAGTTTACATTGCCGATTGGAGTGATGCTCATTCAGGCGTTTGGATTATGGACCCTGCAAATCCTTCGGCAGCATTTTTCCAAGTATTTGGAGGAAGTAATGTTGGAGGCGGTTTACATCAATCAGGCGGCGTAAATATTCACGGTTCTATTCCGCATTGCTGGGTAACAGGCGCAGGAGCGGATACCAAACTTTTCACTTTCGACGAAGACTATACGGATGCGGTGGTAACAAATACAGGCAGCCTTTTGCAGTACAATATAGGCGAACTTACCGCACCGTGGGAACAGGCTCCGAGCGCTGTCATATATAACGATGCACTGTATGGAAATTTGCAGCAAAATATGAATTCAAGTATTGTTCCCGACGGGATGAGAGGCTGGTGGATTTCACAAAACAGAGCAAGCAACAGTGTAGCAACCCCATCGCTTGTTCACCTTACCGAACAGGGTATTTTAACCAATTTCGGCGCACATCCCGATATTCCTAATTCGGAGCAGGCAGGACTGGCTGTTAGCGTAGATGGTACAATGATTGCCGTAGGCTGTACAGGTGCAGTAAGAATATTTGATGTTGTTTTTGACGGAAGCAATGTTCCGACATTGACATTAAAATATACGATTTCTACAACAGCATTCGGCACACTTACTCACGGACTGGCTTTCGATAATGTAAACAATGTGTATGTTGCATCAACTGCAAACAGTACAGCGCAGGCAATCCGCGCAAGTGTTTGGGCATTGCCCGTAAGCAACAACAGTTTTACAACTCCGGCACCATCAACATCGGTTATAATTGTTACGTCTGTTGATAAACCTGTTGCAGTTAGCACTGTTCCCGCAAACGGAGCAACTGATGTTTCCGTTAATCTGAACAGCATATCAATAACATTCAATCACGAAATGAACACAACTTCGGCAGGAACGGTACAGATTATAAATACGCTTACAAATACGGCAACAGGCTCTGTTTCATCTCCGCAATGGAGCGCCGGCAACAAAACGCTAACGTTAAATTATTCGGGACAACTCGACTATGTTACAAACTATACCATAAAGATTGCCGGTTTCAAAAACAGTCTGGACGTACAAATGGACGAAGATGCCGCCAACAGCTTTACCACAGCGGATCAGCCTGTCATTATCAGTACTG
Organism: Prevotellaceae bacterium; assembly: GCA_031275825.1. GTDB lineage: Bacteria > Bacteroidota > Bacteroidia > Bacteroidales > UBA932 > JAIRKV01. Next base: position 36,126 of record JAISOH010000153.1, read on the forward strand.
TTCCCGCAAACGGAGCGATTAACGTTCCGGTAAATCTTAACAGCGTGTCAATCACATTCAACAAGGCAATGAATTCGGCGGTAGCAGGCCTAACGGAAATTAAACTCGGCGCAACCCCTGTCGGAACATTTGTTTCTCCATTCTGGTCGTCCGACGACAAAACTATCATGTTTACCTTTACAGGCACGCTTGATTACAGTACAGATTACACATTAAACATTGGCGGATTTGCCGATAATTCGGGATCAGTAATAAACGATACCGTTCTTACATTCACAACCGAACCGAAACCGCTTCAAAAAGTAACCCTGTTTATCAATAAAGACCTGTCGCCGTGGGCAAACCACGACAAAACGTTTACATTAAGACAAAACGGACAAATAAAATTCACAGGTACGGATAATTTTGACGGAAGCGTAACGTTTGAAGATGTGGAAGATGGTTTATATCGCCTGTACGATGGAGAAAATGATATTAAAGATCAGGTTATTTATGGAACAACAGGCTTTGGATTATCTTATTTCACAATACTGTTTGGCTTGCAAAACAGCGGAGAAGCAACAAATTCTGCAATAAATGCAACTTATAACGAAAATGCCGTTACAAGCGGCGATATTGTACCCGGCGGCAAAAAGCTTATATTGCAGGCGCAGGGTAAGGGAGCAAGTTCCTATACATACGCATGGCGCGGAACATGGAATGGAAATACAGGTATTAATATTGACGGCGACATGCTTGTATCCGATGCGCTTGACAATATTGTAGATGTGCACTGTACAATAACAGGATTGAACTGTGAATTGATTTTGCCCAGGGTTGTAACGCCAAACGGAGATGGTGAAAACGATTTCTTCTACGTACACGGATTGGAAATATATCAGCAAAATGAACTGAGAATTTTCAATCGCGCAGGAACTGAAGTATTCAGAGCTAAAAATTATAAAAATAATACATGGAACGGTAACAGTTTGCCCGATGATGTTTATTTCTTCAGCCTTAGCCTGATAGATGCAAACGGAGCAATAATAACAAAAACAGGATATGTACATTTGAAAAAATAAATAAAACGGAATAAAGAGAGAAAAACATTAACAGTTTTTCTTCTCTTTGTTTCAATTGATTTTATCATTAAAGTTAAAATAAAATTAATATCAAAAATTAAAAAAATATGAAAAAGATAACATTAATCATAAGCATATTAATAATTGTGAGTACAAACAAAGCCGAATCACAGCAAATTCCGCTTTTTTCACAATACATGTTCAATGGCACATATATCAATCCCGCATATACGGGTAGCAGAGAAGCGCTGTTTGCAAACTTGCTGTATCGCAAGCAATGGATAGGATTCAACAGAGCGCCGCAAACAGCAATGTTCAGCGTGGATGGCAGTTTGGCGCGCGGTTCAAATATAGGATTCATTTATGTGAACGACCAGATTGGAGCCAACTACACAAACAGTTTTATGGCCGAATATGCATTCCGCTTCAAAGTCAGTAATACGGGACGGTTAAGTTTCGGACTGTCGGGCGGATTTGTAAACTACGGCGTAAACAAGTCAAAACTTGTAAGCTACGATGACAGAATTGATCCCTATTTAGGTAATACCGAAAACGTTTGGAAACCCGGTATTGATGCAGGCGTTTACTTTGACATGCAAAACTTTTATGCAGGTTTGTCCGTTTTGGGAATAGTTTCGAGCAAGAATGAAACCTATAAAACAATGCATATAATACGGACAAAAGCAAATTATTTTCTGACAGTCGGAGGCAGCATTTCATTAAGCGATAAAGTAAAATTACTTCCATCAACTTTATTGAAAAGCGATTTCCAAAATCCTGTTAATGTGGATATAAATGCAATGTTACAGGTTAACGAAAAATTTTGGATTGGAGGAAGTTACCGTACCGGAGTATTGTGGTTTACAGATGTAGGCAAGGAAACTCGACAGTACGATGCAATATCGCTGATTGTTGAATCTCTTGTTACCGACCGCATAAAATTGGGCGTTGCCTACGATTTTGATTTAGCCAAAATATCGAACAACAACGGGAGCATGGAACTTTCTATCGGTTACTATTTTACAAAACCTAAACGCAAATAGTATTACAACACATCCAAAAACGAAAACAGAGCATCCAAACCTTATTGGATGCTCTGTTTTTAATTTATAATTCGTTGGTCCGTCATTGCGAGGAATGAAATGACGAAGCAAACCAGAGTAATGATAATCAACAATGACACATGGATTGCTTCACCGCTTCGCGCCCTCGCAATGACGAAGCAAACCAGAGTAATTGATAACAAAATAATAAGTGATTTCTGTCGCAAAATCTCTGCTGTTTCTGCAGTGAGACCGACACGCCGAACATAGGGACGCTGCTTTGAATAAAATAAATATTTAAGTTTTTAAATCTGTAAAGCCTGTTTGCTGATTATTCATGTTTTCTGCGTAAAGTTCGATAACGTGTTTTACTTCCACGTTATCGCCATTTTGCGACAGCATGTCCATAAGTTGCAGCATGCACGCGGGACACGCCGCAGCAACAATGTCGGGATTCACCGAAACAATGCTGTTTCTTTTCCTCTGTCCTATTTTGTTTGCCAGTTCGTGCTGCGTTAAGGTAAAACTGCCTCCACTGCCGCAACATCTGTCGGCTTCGGGCATTTCTACAAATTCAAGTCCGGATAAATTTTTCAATATTTCACGCGGCTGGGTAAAAATTCCCAAAGTTTTTTTCAAGTGGCACGAATCGTGATATGTAACTTTCTTTATACCGCTTTTGCGTTCCTGAATATCAAATTTTACATTAAGAATATCAACCGAAAACTCGGTTATATCCATTGCTCTGTAATGTATTTTTTCAATTAGTTTCTGCTCGGCTGAGGTAAAATCTTTTATAAAACGAAACCAGTTTTCCTTAATATTTGAAATACATGTTGCACATGGAGATACCAAATAATCAAACTCTGCATTTTCAAGCAAATTGAGGTTTGTTTTTACCAGCTGTTTGAACGATGCATAATCGCCCGACGCCAGATTCGGGATTCCGCAACATACCAGACTGTCGGGCATAAAAACTCCTACTCCGTTTTTTTCAAATACTTTCATTGTTGCTTCCGACACTTTTACAAAAAGTTTATCGGGCAGGCAGCCGGGGAAAAAAGCAACTTTAATACCGCTTTTATCCGACAAGGTATTTATTTTTCCGTATTTTGCCGAAAAACTTTTTGTTGCAAGCGGCTGAAAATGACGCTTCCCGACAAAGGGACGCAAAACGGGAAATTCAAACGTTCCCATATTTTTATTGGCTTTTCGCCTGAAAATGCGCTGAAAACGTCCGGAAACAGCAATGAAAAAACTCATTAGTTTGGGATGCGGTAAGATAAATCTGAAAACAATTTTTTTTATTACATTCAGTCCTTTATATTCGGTAATCAAACGGCGGGCATGCAAAAATATTTCTATTGTATTTACACCCGATGGACAATTGGTTTGGCATGAGCCGCAGAGTAAACATCTGTCGAGGCGTTCGCTCAACTCATCCGCATCTTTAAGTATTTCATAAGCCATATTTTCCAAAAGAACAATTTTGCCGCGGCTTACATCCGTTTCTTTTAATGTTACTCCGTAAACGGGGCAAACGGCTTGACACAGCCCGCAGTGCATACAGCCGGTTAATTGGTCGTCAATAGCCAGCAGTTGTTTTGCCAGTCCTGTTAGGGAAGCGTTTTTTTTTGTTTTTTGTTTCATAGTGTTACTGCTATAAAATTTTAATTATTTCAAATGTTTTTGCCAAATCCTGACGGGTTTATTCAATATTTTTTTTGCAAAGAAACAAATTAATTGCCGATATACCAATTGAATTTGCATAAAAACCATTTTTTTTAATTTTTTTTGTTTATTAAAAAACTGTTTATAACTTTGCGCCGTAATGTAAATATTGTATGCTTATGAATTAAAAAACAGGCAAACCGTACGCACATTATAAAATTTATTGGAAAAAGCGTTTAGCTGGTATTCTGGTTTATTGAAACATCCATAACTTCAAAATCCAACAGAGTAAAGCGATGACGCTCACGCCATTTCCGGCGTGGGCTTTACTCAAAGTTTATTTGGTCGTTTAGGTAGTCCAGAACCTCATGAAACGAATAATACAATGTATTGTCCGCGCTTTTTTTATCTTAAAAAATCCGACGACGGCTCTACCGCCACAACATATAAGACAGAATCGCAACTGTTACCAAAAAAGGCGGATTGAAACAGCACAAACACTTAAATCGCAGTGCAGAAAAGAGCAGAAACTTTCTAAAAAAACGGGCGTAAAAATTCTCGAAAAGCCTTACGAGTAGAGAAAAAACTATTTATTAATTTTTGTCTGCAATACAAGGATGCGGACATTAAACAGCAAAGATATGAATACTAAAAAAATTTTATTGTCAATTTGTTTTCTGTTAATAGGTAGCAGTGTTTTTGCACAGTCAAAAGATCTTGCAAAAATGTATAATCAACTTGACTCTTTGGAAAATAGAATACTGGAATTGAAAAGAGAAAATGATGCAGCGGTTTTAAGGTGTATTGCAAATAAAAATTGTTGGGACAATACCTCCAATGCTCAAGGTTGCAGAGGTGCATACGGACTGTCGCAAAATGGACTTGGGGAAATTAAAACATCTGATGGAACAAGTCCAATGAACTATGCGCAGCGAGTTTGCGAATGTATGGTTGGTAAAAAGCACGAAATAGAAGCAGTTGAAACGAAGATAAAACAGTTAGAAAGAAAAATTGAATTACTGAAAGACGAAAATAAACAACCCCATAATGTAAAAAAATAATTTATCATCTTCGAATCAGTTTGTTCCCTAATAACTGAACGCAGCAAACAAAAAACCGCCTCTGCAATAATTCAGCAGAGGCGATTTTTGAACAGGCATTATTTCAACAAAAAATATTATCTTTGCACTGTAAAATTATAATTCCATGCAACGTAAAGAAATCATAAAATCAATACAAGCAGCGCTGCGCAGGATTGTACCGGATGCAACAGCAATTTTGTATGGTAGCGAGGCGCGGGGAGATGCGCGTTCCGACAGCGATATTGATTTATTGATATTGCTTGATAAAGAAAAAATCAGGTTTGAGGATATGCAGTTAATCACCTGTTCTCTGTACGATATAGAAGCCGAGTACGATTATCGTATAAATATCAGTTCGCTGATTTATACCCGCAAACAATGGTTTGAACGTCCTTTTCGCACCCCATTTTTTATTAACGTAATGAACGAAGGAATACAGCTGCAATGAAACAGAAACCGCTTATGGGCGATGAACTTGCCGCTTTGGTTGCATACAGGATACAACGAGCCAAAGACACTTTGAAAGAAACCGATATTCTGTTGCACGAAGGACATTACAATGCGGCGGTCAACAGGCTTTATTATGCCTGCTATTACGCTGTAACAGCATTGCTGGTAAAAAACAATATCGCTGCTGAAACACATAGCGGAGTAAAACAAATGTTTTCACTGCATTTCGTTGCCGCAGGCAAAATAAGCAAGCAGTATTCCATTTTCTACAGCCGACTGTTTAACGACCGTATCAGTGGCGATTACGACGATTTTGTGATTTACGACAGAGAAATGCTAATCGAAATTCGCCCGAAGGCTGAAGATTTTATTACCAGCATCGAAAAATTAGTAAATCAATAAACACAGTAAACAAAAAAAACGCCTCCGCAATAATTCAGCAGAGGCGTTTTTTTAATTTACCCAAACATTTTACCGTTTGTCGCTAATCCCAAACTCGCGCCATGACGATTGCGGCATGTCAAGTTTGATGATTTTGCGGGCTTCGCTTGCCTGTTTCAGCATGTCGGCAAACACAGCATCC
>JAISOH010000155.1 GCA_031275825.1 Prevotellaceae bacterium
ATCAATTTTTACCATTTAAAGGGTTTAAATAGACCAAAAACATGAACCAATAAATTTTGCATACATCACAAATATTCAGTTAAATAATCTAAAAACAACCAAACCAATTAACATATTCACACCTTGATTAATTAATACATTGAAATATAGAGAGATATATGGAATAAAAAGAAAGTATGAAAAATCATGTTACATCAAGGGTTCATAAAAACAGGGTAACAATTCTGAAATTCAAGGTATTAGTATATTTTTAGATGATTTTTAATTATTTGAATCTGTCTAATTTTTGACACAACCACTGTTTTTTTCTTGCTTGTTGGGCATGTAAACGTACATTGATTCAATTTCATCAATAGTTTTTTGAAAATTTGATGTACATTTGCAATTATAAAATTTACACTAGGATGAATGCAGAAATTATAACTATTGGCGATGAAATATTAATTGGTCAAATTGTTGATACAAACAGCGCTTATATTGCCGAACAACTTAATTTGATTGGAGTTAGCGTTTACCAGAAAACATCCGTATCTGATAATCGTAAACATATCACAGAAAATATTGACAGAGCGTTTACAACATCGGATATAATAATAGTTACAGGCGGTTTGGGCCCGACAAGCGATGATATTACCAAACAGGTTTTGGCTGAATATTTCGGCGCAAACCGTATGAAAATTCACGAACCATCGCTTGAAATAATCAAAAGCCTGATGTCGCGTCTTGATATTCCATTGAGCGAAACTAATTGCCGGCAGGCAGAATTGCCCGATTGCTGCATTCCTGTATTGAACAGAAACGGTACTGCTCCTGCAATGTGGTTTGAACGTAATGGAAAAATACTTGTATCCATGCCGGGAGTTCCGTTTGAAATGAAAGCAATAATGAACGATGTAATGCCTATGATCAGTAAACATTTCAAATTGAATAATGTTTATCACAAAACATTACTTACCTTTGGAATTCCGGAATCTGTTCTGGCAGAACAGATAAAAGACTGGGAAAATAAATTACCTGAACATTTGCATCTGGCATATCTTCCCAATCCCGAATCGGGTGTAAAACTTAGACTTTCCACATATAACAGCGCAGATGATAAAAATTTATTAATAAAGGAAATAGATAAGCATTTTAACAGGTTAAGAAAAATTCTGAAAACGACAGTTTACGGTGAAAATAACGACAATCTTGCTTTGGCGGCAGGAAAACTTTTGCAGCAAAAAAGTGCAACGCTCGCTACAGCAGAATCGTGTACCGGCGGACATATTGCAAATATGATTACTGCAAATGCAGGTTCGTCAAAATATTTTGTCGGTTCTGTTATTGCATATTCCAATGATGTAAAAGTAAAAATGCTTTACGTAAACGCTTCGGATATAGAGTTGTACGGAGCTGTGAGCAACCAGGTTGCATGTCAAATGGCTCAAGGCGTACGGGCAGTTCTAAATAGCGATTATGCGATTGCAACTTCGGGAATTGCCGGTCCCGATGGCGGAACAGCCGAAAAACCTGTTGGAACGGTTTGGATTGCCGTTGCAACTCCTCATAAAGTGATTGCGCAAAAATATATTTTATCGAAACTTCGAGATGTAAATATTTCACGCGCATCAGCAATAGCGCTGAATATGTTGAGATTGGAATTGATAAATGAAAAATAATATTTTCACTCCTGTATTTTACATTTCATAAGTCGAACTTATTGCATCGCAATTATAAATTTTTTTGATAATATCGGCAAACAAATCGGCTGTTGACAGTATTTTAATTTTGTCTGTATCTGCATCCTTACGCAATGGTATTGTGTCGGTAACGATAACTTCGACAAGTTTGGAGTCGGCTATTCGTTCATACGCGGGTCCCGAAAGAACAGGATGCGCTGCAAATGCTCTTACACTTAAAGCTCCTTTGTCTATCATCATATCGGCAACTTTTGTTATTGTTCCGGCTGTATCAATCATATCATCCAGAACAACAATGTTACGTCCCTTGACTTCTCCTATTGCAGTCATCGAAGCAACTTCATTGGCTTTTTCTCGCGATTTGTGACATATTATCATTGGCGACTGTAATATTTTGGAATATGCATTTGCGCGTTTTGCTCCGCCCATATCAGGCGCTGCTATTGATAAATTTTTGAGTCCCAAATTTTTTATATACGGCAGGAACAATTTACTTGAATAGATATGATCAACAGGAATATCAAAAAATCCCTGAATCTGGTCGGCATGCAAGTCCATTGTCAACACGCGATCTACATGTGCGGCGCAAAGCAAATTTGCAACTAGTTTTGCGCCTATTGAAACGCGCGGTTTATCTTTGCGGTCTTGACGCGCCCATCCGAAATATGGAATTACTGCTACTATTTTATAGGCTGATGCTCGCCGCGCTGCATCTATCATCAAAAGCAGTTCAAATAAATTATCCGATGGTGCAAAAGTCGATTGAATAATAAATACAGTCGCTCCCCGTACCGATTCATCGAAAGATGGCTGAAATTCGCCATCGCTAAATACCGTAACGCTTGACTTGCCAAGCTCTGTACCAAAACTATTTGCTATCATTTCAGCCAGATAACGCGTTTCTCTGCCTGAAAAAAATTTTATTTGATTTGTAGGATGCATTATTGTTTTTTTTACAAAGGTAAGATTTTATGTTTTTGTAATAAAAAAATAATATGAACAAATTTTGTTGATAAATTCACATACCAAAGATTGCATATTGAAAAAACAGTTTGCAAAATACTTAAAACAGGATAGTTAAATTAAAAGAGAAATTACAAAAAACATTAAATACAAATAATAAATTCTTGCAATAATAAAAAGCGGATTTCAATATAAACAGTTGATATAAACAATATAACAAATACAGGAGTAAAATAAACGCATATTTTAAACTTTATGCTTACCTTTGCCTCATAAAATCAAATATGAAATTTAAATTACATAATACCGACAATAAAACAAAAGCTCGGACAGGAATAATTACTACCGACCACGGCGATATTGAAACTCCCATATTTATGCCTGTCGGAACGGCAGGAAGTGTAAAAGGCGTATTTCACCGCGACCTTGTAAACGAAGTTCATGCTCAAATAATCCTCGGAAATACATATCATTTGTATCTGCGCCCTAATATTTCAATACTTGAAAAAGCAGGCGGTTTGCATAAATTTATTTCGTGGAACAGACCCATACTTACCGACAGCGGCGGATTTCAGGTTTTTTCGCTGGCGGCAAACCGAAAACTTACGGAGCAGGGTTGTGAATTTCGTTCGCATATAGATGGTTCAAAACATCTTTTTACACCCGAATCGGTAATTGATATTCAACGTGCAATCGGAGCGGATATTATTATGGCGTTTGATGAATGTCCGCCGGGCACGGCGACTTACGATTATGCCGAAAAATCGTTGAAACTTACGCAAAAATGGCTCGAACGATGCGTAAAACAGTTCAACAATACTCAATCGAAATACGGATACGGTCAAACGCTGTTTCCTGTTGTTCAGGGTTGCGTGTATAAAGATTTACGTTTACGTTCGGTAGAACATGCAACAGCGTATAATTGCGAAGGCTACGCAATAGGAGGACTTGCGGTTGGCGAACCTGCCGAACAAATGTACGAAACGGTTGATTATGTTTCGGATATTCTTCCCGCCGACAAACCGCGTTATCTTATGGGAGTAGGAACGCCTGCAAACATCCTTGAAAACATTGCGCTTGGCGTTGACATGTTCGACTGTGTAATGCCTACGCGCAACGGACGCAACGGAATGCTGTTTACAGGCGAAGGCATCATAAATATAAAAAATCAAAAATGGAACGATGATTTTTCTCCCATAGATGCCGGCGGAACTGCATTTGTTGATACGGCTTACAGCAAAGCCTATCTGCGGCATTTGTTCATTTCCGGCGAAATGCTTGGCGCTCAAATTGCAAGCATGCATAACATCGCATTTTATTTGCGGCTTGTAAACGAAGCACGGCTACATATTATTGCAGGTGATTTTTTGGCATGGAAAAATATGATGATAAACAAAATTACGCAACGTCTGTGATTTTATTTAAAAATAATTAAAATAATTTGTTGTTTATTTTGTAACTATAAAAAAATATTATAATTTTGTAAAATAATTTGTTGCATTTATTGTCATGTAAAATGTAATTGATGCACAAATTAATATTGGAAAAAGCGTTTAACGCAGTTCTTGCTATTGAAACTTCGACACTTTCAAAAGTATTACAAGAATAAGTTAGACCGCAGTAATGCGGATTTACTTATTAGTAATACAGGTAGTCGAAGACCTCAATGGCGGATAGTAAGTCCGCTTTTTTATTTGGATAAAATTGAAAATGATATTAATATAAATAAATTTTAATCTAAAAGTTGCGCCCGACACGAATAAGGGATAAAAAAATGAAAAAAATGATTTTTATTGTTTATTTTATTGCGTTTGTAACAATAATTTATGGACAGCAAACTAAACAAAACACCTTTCAACAACCAAAAGTAACAATTAAAGAAATTGACAGATTATATAAAAAGTATAAAGACATGGAATCTGTTACAATTTATTCAACTTTTGGTGAAATAAAAGGCAATATTTCTATTGAATTGAATAGTGATAATAAGCCTGAATCAATAACAATTTCTGGCAATACACAAAATACTGATGCGATAGCAGAAATTGTGTACGATCTGATACAACAAAAAGTAAAAGAGGGATACAAATTTTACTCTGGCACAGATATAAATCAATTTTCATGGGAATCTTCTAAAGATGTATTAGGACGTATTAAATCTCACATTGATGATGATTTAAAGGAATCTATGAGTGATCTGTTTACAACCACTGTCATTGGACATAATTTAGGGTCTACAGATTTTGAGGCAACATATAAGAAAGGCAATAATTATTTCAATGTATATATTTCAAAGAGAGAGATAGGAATAAATAAAGAATCATCTAAGGATAAAATAGAGCGAATAATGAATAATCCCAATTCATTCTCATTCCCAAAAGAGAGCAAATATATTATACCTCACTATTTCACAATAGAAAATGGAGACAACAGTAGAAAAGGAGGAAAAAATGCAACTAAATTTGATTTTTAAGAAACAAACAAATAAAATATAGATATGAAAACATACGATACATTTCCGTTAAATATGTTAGAAATGCGAGGTAGCATAGACAGAAAATCTTTCCATTTTATTGCAGATAATTGTAAGGTTTGGTTCCAAAATAACTGCATTGTAGATTTAGATTCAACTTTCGAGATTGATGCCGAAGTTAGTTCCTTCGATGGTGAGGTTGAAGTAAGTATTGGCAATTATGAAATAGAAGAATATATTACAGACAAAGTCAGTTTCTCTGAAATATCAATGTTGAAAGATAGGATTCTTTGGAGTAATAATCTGTTAGAAGGTGGCAAAGGCTTTGAATACAGTGATATGTCATTATTTTATTACAATGGCATATTGTCAAGAATATACTTTAATCGCAGTTATCCCTTGATTATGTTAGAGTTTAATTCAAATCAACAAGGAGAAATTGCAGATGTAAAAAATTCTTTGGATAAAATTAGAAATGCCAAAAAAGTACAGGCGCACATTCAAGTTATAAATATAACTTTTATATCTAACAGTCATCAGCGATATGAAAATGGCGTACCTATTCATGGATTGCAATCAGGATGCAATCGTGCTATAAAAATTGAAGAAAACGTAACCGGTTGTGAAGGGTATAATATAAGAAGTGGCGAGGGATATATTGTTACTGTCTTAAATTTAGACGGCAATCACCCAATGTGGGGAAACAATGTACAAATGACACCTAAACCGATGAAAATGATTAGCCAAACGGACGCACAAACCGTATTAAGAGGATATAAATGTGAAGTAATGTCGCCATTTGGTTGGGTTGATTTCAACGGTGCAGATTACGGTTTAACTATTTTTCATAAATACGGCGAAATAGACAAATGCACCTTGCATATGCACGACAGAAATATTGATATTGAATACTACAAAGGGGACAATACCACAGCGCAAAAAACAAAAACAAAAACAAAAGATACCCAACCACATAAGAACAATGTAACAGACTCTCAATTGGAAGAATTAGAAAAAAAGAATTGGAGAGAGGTGTTTGAACTTCGCAGAAAATGTGCAAATGACCGTGATATTGAATCCTTATTAGTTATCGCTAAACATAATTTTACACACGGGTCGGCAGCAACAAATGAAAGAAATTTTCCGGAAATGTGCTACTATTATGGAAGATTGCGCCGAATTGAAGATATGAAAGATTTTTTGAAAGATAAACAAATATATTTTATGTTTCCGGGACTACCCCAATCTTGTATGGAATTGGCGCAAACTTTATTGGAAATTGGATATAAATTTCCCCATTTGAGCGAACAAGAAATTGCATATCTTGAAAAGAAATATTGTGATAGCAAGTATTTTGAATTGTTTGATATAATAATGTTTGACTGCGACCGTCTATCACGACCTTTGAAAAAGTTTGATAAGGAATCGCTAAATATCAAAAACTCAAATTTTTCAAAAGAATTTTTATTGAAAGTATTTGATAGTTTTATAGAAAATGAAAAACTTGATGATAGTTATGATAAGATGTTTGTTTATAGTCGAATCCAGAACAAAATTATCAAAAAAACATACGAGGACACAGGATTAGGAGAATACTGTATTGTTCAACCAATTTGTTCAAATGACTTTTACAATTTAATGAAAAATAAATTTGGAAACGATTGTGCAGATAATCTAAGCAAAGTATTATGTTTCGGAAATACAGATTTGGAAAGTTTCAAAGATTATAATTGCTATTTATTAGATGCCAAGTCAATAGAAGAAGCAGCAAAATCCTATTTCGACGACATATCAAAAGTTGAAAATGTGAAGTGCGAAGTGTCCAAATTTTGGTTAAACAAAATAAATGAACGAACAATTAAACTTTTATAAAGGCATGGCAATTAGACACATAAAACCAGATTAAACAAAAGAGTGGGATGTCGTGCAACAAAGATGCAGCGATAAAAATATATTTATGAGTAATTCAACTTTCGCAAGTTATTTAACTTGTTTATTTTTAGAAAATTAATAAATTTTACGTTTTGATAAAATACTTATAATTAAGAATATTAGTATTGCAATTGCCTTTCGTTCGACGTAGGCAGAGCCTGCGTTGTGTTAAAAGCAAATCTCCACTTTGCAGCAAGGCAGGAGCCTTGCTTATATCTTCTACGTAGCGAGACGCTACGACGAACACAGTAAACAAAAAAAATCGCCTCTGCTATGAATTATTGCAGAGGCGATTTTTTCAGTACCTAAACATTTTACCGTTTGTCGCTAATCCCAAACTCGCGCCATGACGATTGCGGCATGTCAAGTTTGATGATTTTGCGGGCTTCGCTTGCCTGTTTCAGCATGTCGGCAAACACAGCATCC
>JAISOH010000189.1 GCA_031275825.1 Prevotellaceae bacterium
TATCTGTACGTTTGTAAAAAACGCTTTTCCTGTGTTTATTAACATGATTTTATTATTTTAATTTATTGTTATCCATACTGCTATTTGCTTGCCGTTTACACTGTCGGGATTGATTTTAACCAATTCAGCCCCATCAAACCCAATCAATGTATCTATATCATCTATCGTTTGCGTGGTAAAGCCGGCTGTGCCTTCCGCTATGAAATCTATATTAGTCTGACCAATGCCGATTAACATTCCCGCTTGAAATCTAAACTGCGCATGTAAAATAATTTTCGTTGCAAAATCGCCTACGTCCTCACTGAATTTCCACGATATAGTCATTTGATTTGGCAGTATATGTCCGGTAGAAGATGAAGTTTTAGCCAAATGAATACGCATTGTTATAGTATCTTCTTCCAACTGACAAACCGGCTCTGTCCATTCGGCGGTTGCAAAATCAAAACTGTCATCTCTCTTTTGGCAAACAGGCTGCGTGTATTGTGCCGATGGATATGTGATTGTCGCTTCTTCACGCTGACAAACAGGATTTGTATATTCTGCAAATAAGAACAGTTCTCTTACTTTTTGACAAATTCGATTTGTCCATTCTGCCGACCATGTAACAGTGGTTATTATTGCATCGTTGCAAGTTACAGGAATGTTAATTATTTCTGCATTAGGTGTATTTTGAAAAATAGATATTTCGCATGGAAAACCGTCGTAAACTGTAAGTTTTTTTCTGTCAGTCAATATTTTATCCACTCTGCTACTTATATCGTTGGTTTCACTTATTTGCTGCGCCGAGCGTGTTGCTATATAAGGGTCTGCATTTTCATTTCCATTAACGGCAACATAATATTCCATGCTTTGACTGTCTCCCAACAAAGATTGTACATATTTTTGAATATCAACAGTTTTTTCGTTCGACAGTATTTCAACTTCAAGCATAATCGTCCGTCCGCCGGCTGTAATAACTACGCTTGCCGAACCGCTGCCCGGTATATCAAGCCACAAGGGAGCAAATGCATTATGGTAAACAGGTATCATATTTTATATTTATTTTCATAAATTTTACTTAATCTTCGTTCAAATTTTGAATGTTCAAAGTCTGCAAGCAACATCATATAAACAGTCGAATAAGGTAATTTTAAGGAATCGTCGTGCGATATGTGCATACGCTTCGCTATTGCATCAACAGTAGCAAATTCTTTTAATTTGTCGCTGATTTGATTAATTCCTGCACGTATTTCTTCCGGAGTGGGTTCGTATTGCAATGCTTTTTCTTTTTCGTTCCATATATTTAATTTTGTCAGCACGTCCTTAACATGTCCGTAAACCGACACGTAATATTCCGGTTTAACTTTTATTTCATATAATACATAAATCACGGCTTCAATAATTTGATGGTCGTATGTTAGTTCTGACAATCGGTTAAATTCAAGCCTTTGTCCGAAAGTAAACCGTTCGCTCAATATATCAATTTCAGTTATTTTTTTGCCGTTAATTTTCATATTTTAATTTAAATACATTGAACTAATTTTGCGTTAAACTGCAACATTATGCTTGCTTCGTTAGCATCAAATCGAGGCGGCGGCGTAAAAAATTTAAATTCGCTTATGTCTTCAAATAAATCGCTACGGCGTTTAAATTCACGAATGAAAGGCATTATCGCTTCGGCTTCTATCTGCACACGCAGATGTTCGCGTTCAGTTCCGTTGTTGTGCATCGGACAAAGTTTGCAAAAGTACAGTTCGACGAGCGTAGTTTTTTCGATAAAATATTTAATACGATAATTGCCCTGTCTGTATTCTTCAAAAAATATCAATGGAAACGGCGAACTGTCGGCTTTGACATTCATTAATTGCCTGTCGTCAAAATAAAGTTTCCATGTTGGAACTGCAGTATTGCATATTTCTTTTATCGCTTCCAATATTGTCATAATCAATCATATTTAATTATTCTTACTTTCGCTCCTTTATATTTCGGAACAACTTTTTTTGTTTGCACTACGTAACGCACAAGGTCGAGCAAGTGATTAAATTTATCAATCGGCTTGTTTGTAGGCTTATTCGTGAATGGGTCGATTTTCCAAGTATAGTTTTTCATCTCACGTATCAAGTTCAAACTTCGTTTTGTTACATAAACAGGGCAATATTGCTGTAATAATCTGATACCGTCTTCAACACTTCCGGCGTATTTCTGAACGCCGTAAACATTGTATCCTGCCGTTTTCAGTTCGTTGATTGAAGTTTTTGCTGCGCTGTCGGCAATAATATCATCGCGACGATAAATATTGCTGTCTTCAAAATATTGCTGGATGCTCGGATAATCCGGATGCTCGGCAATTCGGACATTATTTAATTCACGTTCATAAAATAATTCGTCGATAACTATTTTGCCATTATAAAAACCAACTTTTGCACAAGCGGAAGGATCGGGATAAAATCCGAAATCCAAACCATAACCCAAAAATTCGGCATCGGCAGGATATTCGTCTATTATAGTGTAAGAATAAATTAATCCTGTTTTTTTTGCAGGCAATCCGAGTCCGTAAACCTGCCAGTGATATTCGGATACTGTGCCTTGCGCTCTGTTAAACGGAGTATCTTCGTGCGCTTCTATTTCTCTTATTATCGAATCCGGCAAAAAAGGATTGTCTTTATATGTTGAATGAATAACAATACAGTCATCACGTTTTGTCAAGTCATAAACCCAATGCTCATCTTCGCTCGGGTTGTAATCGAGAATTACCTTACCCTCGCATCGTTGCAGAATTTGTTTAAAAACTTCCTGTTCGACTTCCATTGCTTCGTTAAACCATACCAAATCGCCTGCAACGCCATGTACTTTTTGTGCCTCGTCAAGTCCGCAAAATTCAAGCGTCGATGATGTTTGTTTTAACGTATATAACGGCGGGCTTTTGAGTTCCTGATAACAGGCAAAAAGATTTGATTGATATAAAAACCTGTTTTTCCAGTCGTTCAAAATTGATATTCTTAACCAAACCTGCACGGCGCGACAGGCAATAACACGCCTCTTGCTTCGGCTCATGTATAAATGTAAACATTGCATTATAGAATATGTTTTGCTTGAACGTGTGCCGCCGGGCAACAGAATAACACGAACTTTGTCATTGTTTATCGCTTCCCAAAGTTTCTCGCCGACGGATGTCATAAGCATTGTATATCTATTATTCGGCTGCATCTTCTATCTCTTTTTTTGTTTTCACTATTTTAATATCAATCCCCGAAAACAAAGCCGTGCCGTCTGGATTTTCGATTACCTGAGTTTGCTTTTCCCGCCACTTGCCCGGTTGACGGTTCTTTAACCAGAATATAGCCGCTGTTACGTCAGGTGGAAAATATTCTTTTACAGTGGCACGCACAATTTCACCCCGGTATTGGAACATTTTTTCACAGTCCTTTTTCGTAAATCCAGTAGCACGGGTATATAACGCAGATGCCACATTAGTATCGGCTTGCTCTTTTCCCTTTTTTATGGAGTGAAGAAATTCGGGGTAGTGCTTCTTCCATGTGTTTAATGTACGTGTGGAAACACCAAAGAAATCGGCAATATCTTTGTCGGTTGCGCCTAATAAGCATAACTTTAACACTTGCTCGTTGTATTCGGGCTTGTATTGTGCAGGACGTCCGGCGGAATGCCGGATTGATGCTGTTTTATGTGATTTTACCGGAGGTTTCTTAACCTTTTTCGCCGGTATTTTCGTTTTCTTTGCCATCGAACATCACTTTTGCGAGGTCGAGGCATGTTTCAAGCATAGATATTTCAGCGCCAAGTTCAATAAATTTCTTTTTATTCATGCTGTCTGGCGATGCTAAAATTTCACTCGAAACAACTTTTATCGTTTCCCGTTTCCTTTGAAGCATACCTTCTAAAACCTCAATGTAAGTCATTGTAATATGTTTTTTCATGGCGGAAAATTTAATATTTTCGCCAAAGTTAATTATTTTTTTCGTTTTAATACATTTTTATAAACTGTAAAATCAACGCGGTGGTGTTCTCGACCATACCGCATCACCAACTCTACCTTGTCGGGATAAATGGCTTTCAAAAATCTGCTTTTTGCTTCCGTTCCATACTTGTACAGTTCATCAGTATTGCCGCCTTTCATATTTTGCGTTCGTATTTTTTCGCATAAATACGTATTAAACAAAATGGTACAAAATCCCGCTTCGAGCATATCCATTGACAATATTACATCTTCATTGTATCGCCCACGCCACTGAAACGGACTGTCGGTTTTTATCAGATTACACGAAAATATGCGGGTGTTGATTATCAGCGGGTTATTTTTTTCTTTTCGCGGAATAAACATTGAATATTGCATTCCCGCCATCGTTACGTTAGTATAATTGCTCACAAATCGTTCAATGCGAGCAAATGTATCATATTTCGCTACGTATTTCCTGTTGTTATTATAAACGAGAAAACGACGTATGTTATCATCTATTACCCAATGCCACGGCGCGTTTTCTTGTTTTGCCACATGCCAGCAGAAATTTCGTTTGCCGCCGCTGCCTATGCGAGGATTTTGTTCGTATGGTATTCCATCACAAGTATCATATTTCCGTTTAAAGTCGGCATCAAGAACCAGTATCTTTTCTTTCGGCAATACTTTTCGATACAAATCATATTCTTCCGGTTCTACAACAACTCTGTATCGATGAATATTCATTGCATCAAGCGCTTTCCATGTCAAACCAACGTCATGACGTCCTTTCGACGGTATAAATATGGGAATATTGCTACTCATACACATCTTTCATTTTTTCCTTTTCCTGATACGGAAAATAGATTGATTTTGTTTTATAGCGTATAGGTAAATTCGTTAATTCCGCAAAATGCTTAACGTCATCTTCGCTTTCAAAATTAATTATTATCTGACGGTATGCCGAACAGTCTTTATTAACATATTTAAATTCGCCAAACATATCAAATTCGTCGTTTGGATTGTTTTTAACGCCAAAATCAGCAAGGTCAAAATCCCAGTCATTACCAAGCAGGTCAATATCAAAATCTTCTGCCAGCAAGTCAAAATCAAACTCCGAAGTGTCGGATGTGCGGTTATCTGCCATTGCAAGCAATTTTCGCCGTTCGTCCGTTGTAGATAAATCAGTTCGCTTAATAGCAATAATTTCACTTCCGTCACTTTCAATAATACGTACTTTCAATCCCAAAGCAGTTGCCTGTTCATATACGCCATTGCCGGCAATAATTACATTTTCATTATCAACTACAATCGACCGCCCCGCTCCACATTCTTTAATACTTTGCCGTATCATTTTTTTGTTTGTGTCGCCATGCTTGCGATAGTTGCGATTATCAATCCGTATATTTTCCTGCTCTGTTTTCATTGTGCAAATTTCGACATAATATATCAGTATGCGAATGATTTTGCGCCGCACTTTCGAACAATTACATGCCACTTCTGAACATTACCATTTATCATACTCCTCAATCAAGCCATTAACGCTATATGGTATATTATTTCTGACTAATCGCCTCTCTATTTCCTCGTGCTTTTCTTTTACAGTTTTATCCGTAAACAACAAATCGTCATAAGGTTTGCCGGCATTGATGACAGTAGAATGCTTTTTGCCGAACAGCAACCCGATTTTGGTAGTTGTTAGCGACGTATATTTTCTCAAAAACCAGTAACAGGCATAGCGCGGATATATATATTTCCAATTTCTGTAAGGTTTTATAATTTCCTTATACGAAGTGTCGTAAACCAGACAAATAATATCTATGATTTTATAATGGTCTATCATTTCCTGAAAGATTTGTTATTGAAACTTATTCTGTCGAACATTTCGGTTATTCTATCGTTCACCCGCTCCATGTAAAACTCCAAAAAATCGGTATCGGACAGGTTGCTTGTAACGATTGTAAATAACTGACGGCTGTACCTGTATTGCAGTAAATCAATTATTATTTTCGAGCCGTATTCCTTGTAAATGATTGATTCAGTACCTATTTCGTCAATAAAAAGAAGTTCGCTGTTACGGATTTTTTGCGTATAATCTTCGAGATTACCGACTGCAATTTCGACAATGTTACCCGCTGTTTTTTTAACGACATATTTTCGCCTTTCGATAAGTTTATTTTCGATATGGTCGTAAACATCGCCATTCGAATATGGCGACCAGAACAGTTTATCAATCATTTCGCATATCGCCGTTGCAAGCGTTGTTTTGCCGTTGCCCGGTTTTCCGTAAAGCATCAGCCCGATTTTTTTCTTCGGATTAACCAACCATTCGGAAACTTTGGCAATTATCAGGTTAATTTCGCCGTTTTCTTCAAAATTGAAATTTCTGCCTGCAACGGTCTGTTTATAAATCACTTTAAGCAATCTGCAAACTTCGCCCGACTCGGCGGCGATATTAAATCGTGCTGGTATAGCCGCCGTCTGGGTTAAAAGTTTTTGCGTCAATTCCTGTATGTTTCTCATTTTTACTCCTTTTTTGCCAAGTTACAAGCGCTGCCCGCCAGTCCCGCATCTTTGATTTTCCGACAAACCAGTCTTTTGACGTGTAGAATGCTACAAAAACTTCGGCATCTACCGAATATTTTTTTTCGGAAATATAATTTTTCACTTCATCAACAGAGGGCGGGATAAAACCGCTTGGCGGTTTTTTCTTTTTTTCTTTTTCTTTTAAATTTACTTTACTTTCCTTTACTTTACTTTGTGGGTTTATGTATGCAGAAACCCCATTTGAAACAGGGTTTATGTATGCAGAAACTCTGTTATTGTATGCAGAAACCAATAAATATGGTAAATTCGTACCCGTATCGACACGTCTTTTTACTATTTCAAAATATCGACGCTGGATTCCTTTGCTCGTTAATATGCCGCTCTCTTCAAACAGGGTTTTGTCAAAGAAACCCCATCGGATTAAGCGGGACACAATATTATCCAGTAAGTCAGCCGATACTCCGGGAAGTTCTTTTATTAGTTTCATTTTTAGCATTTCATTCCACAGTATGAAATATCCCTGTCGGTATATCGCACAAAGCAGCTTTATACATGCCAATTCACCTTTTATTCCGAACTCACCGGAAATAGCCCCTATCTTTTCGTCATTGAAAAAATCAACGTCAAACGGAAAATAATCCAATCCTATTTTATTTGGTCTCGCCATAATTCTAATTCTTATTCATAAATATGTATTCCGGATTTGGAATGGTTGTCTTTTTCGTATTCAAAGGCATCGAACATTTGTGTTGTCCAACGTTCCCGCCTGCGCCTGTTCCTGCGAGGATACAGCAACAATATTACTATCATGACTGATGTTATTAATGCTGCCGCTGTTAATATTAATATGTATATTGCCATCATGGTTTGTTTGTAAATTTAAAGTCGTAAACCCATACAAACGGGTTGCTGTCCCATGTGTTGTTGCCGTTGATTTTGCATATCAGGGCTTCG
>JAISOH010000165.1 GCA_031275825.1 Prevotellaceae bacterium
TACAAGAATTATATCTAAAATCACAGCTTTAACGATGATCCAATACCTCAATTTATTTGTCTTTAACCGTCCCTTAAATATTATCAAATGCAATATTTCCTAAATGCACAACAGGTTATTGACATGTATTATGTCCAACTGATTAAATTAATATATTTTCATAAATTTAAGTTCCGTTCATAATGAGTTAATATACAAAGAATTATTAAATAAGAGAAAAAAAAACATGAAAAATGTTTTTTAATGTTCTTTTTTTTGTATAAACTTGCGATTGGTTTTAAATAACATTAATTAATTTTGCGTTATTTTGTGAAGTTAAAACTTAAACAGTCTGTTTTGTAAATTCATTTTAATAAAAAAGATATTATGAAAAAAAAATTAAAAGCATACTCGCTTTCCGAGTTATTAATAGTTCTGGTTATTATAGGCATTTTAATATTGGTGGCATTACCCAATCTTATGCCATTAATTTCGCGCGCAAAAAGTACGGAAGCGCAACAGCAGTTGGCTTTTTTGCACACGCTGGAAAAAAATCACTTTTACACCTATTCGCGTTATTCTTTATCATTGGAAGAGATTGGATTCGAGCAGCAGCCGCTGGTATCGGATGGAGGCAATGCAAATTATCTCATAGAAATAGTAGAAGCATCGGAACAGGGATTCAAAGCTACGGCAACTGCCGTTGTTGATTTTGATGGCGATGGAGTTTTTAACGTTTGGGAAATCGACCAGGACAAAAAACTTTTGGAAAAAGTAAAAGACTGATTTTGTTTATGAATATTTCAAACTATATATTATTATTGCTTGTTATTCCTGTTTTTCCAATGACAGTAAGCGACTTTTGTTGCAGAAGAATAGCATTGGCATGGCTGGTAATATTAGCGATTTGCAGCGCAACAGCGGCAATAATTTTGTATGGATTAGACGCTGTCGGCATAAATTTCATTTTCAATCTTGCAGTGCTGATATACATGTTTTCAGGCGTGATGTTGTATGTGTATGTAAAAAACAGAAAAATTTCTGCAATAAAACATTACGCCGGCATTGGCGATATGCTGTTTTTTATTGCATTGACTCCAATATTTGAATTTCGTAATTTTGTATATTTATTAATCGGCTCATGTTTGGCAGCTTTGGTTTGGTGGCTTGTAATTTATATTGTCTGGCATAAAAAACGAACGGTTCCGCTTGTCGGAATATCTGGTTGTATATTATCTTTACATTTAATAATCAGAGTTTTAATATGATTGCAATAAAACAGCATATAGCGATTGAACTCATACAAAGATTTACCTCTGCACAGGCTTGGGAATATCTGTTAGTTCCTTATGATACAAATAATGACATTTTATTATGTTACGGTCAGGAAGGCAAACATTATGACTATATTTGTCAGGAAATTGATGTATTATATAATATCAAGGTAAAAGTTACTCCTGTTGATGACGAACAGATACAAAAATTATTAAGGCAATATTATCGCGCCGATTCCCGAGAAAAAGGGAATATTTCTCTGTCGATTAATGAAATAGGCAGCGGACAGGGTTTTTTAATGGGATTGATTGAAGAAGCATTTGATAATTATGCAAGCGATATTCATGTAGAATGTTATGAAGAAAGATGCCGCATAAGGCTGCGTATTGATGGTAAATTATTAGAAAGATATGTTATCGAAAAAATAAATTATGCTTCGCTTGTAAATCAAATAAAAATTCTTGCCAGTCTTGATATTTCCGAACGCCGTCTTCCGCAGGATGGACGTATTTTGTATAATCGCAACGGGAAAAAATTTGATGTACGCATATCGTCGCTGCCGACCATTTACGGTGAGAAAATTGTTATGAGATTACTTACCAGACACATAGAATTGCTGGAACTTTCCAATCTCGGATTCAGCAAACGCCAGCTCGACGATTATTACAAGGCAATAGAAAAACCACATGGAATGATATTAATATGCGGACCCACAGGTTCGGGAAAAAGTACAACATTATATGCTACATTAAGACGGCTGAATAAAGAATCGGGCAATATTCTTACAATAGAAGACCCTGTTGAATATACGCTTGCAGGAGTAAATCAGGTACAGCTTAAAGATGAAATAGGACTTACTTTTGCAAATGCTTTACGAACATTTTTACGTCAAGATCCCGATATTATAATGCTGGGTGAAATTCGCGATGCCGAAACTGCGCAGATAGCTATAAGAAGTTCACTTACAGGACATCTTATATTTTCAACAATTCACACAAACAGCGCATGGGGAAGCGTTACACGATTGATTGATATGGGCATACATCCATATCTTATAGCAAATACTTTGATAATGTGTATCTCGCAACGATTAATAAGGCTGTTGTGTCCTCACTGCAAACAAAAAAAGGAAATAACAGACAACAGCATAAAAGAATTATTGCGAAACTGCGATATAAACTGTTACTGCGAAGCAAAAGGCTGCGACAAATGCTTTTACACCGGATATAGCGGACGAAGAGCAATATACGAAGTAATTCCTGTTGATGAAGAACTGTCGGTAGCAATTCGCAATACAGAATCGGAGATAGAACCGCTGCTGAAAACGCACGGAATTATATCCTTAAAAGATGCAGGACTTGAAATGTTGAAAAACGGAGAAACATCGCTCGAAGAACTGATACCACTATTACGAAATTAGAAAAACAAACTGTTATGAAAAATATAAAATTACTGTTATTATTACTTGCATTCGTATCTGTATCGCTTTCGGCGCAGGATACCTTACAAAATATTAATACTTCGCAAAAATTACGTCAAGTAACACAAATCGACCCATCATTCGATAAGGAAATTGATATTTCGGCAGGAAAATCAACGCTCACCGATTTGTTGCGAAATGTAGCCACCGTAAGTGGAGTAAATCTAAATGTCAAAGGCGCTGAAAATATTATTGTTAATTGTAATTTTACAAGATTAAGGGTTGCCGACCTGATAGAGTTTTTATGCAATGAATATAATCTTGAAATAAACGTAACAGGCAACATAGTATCAATTTTTCCCGTGAAGCCGCCAATTCCCGAAGCGCCTAAAAATACGGTCGAATATGATATCGACAGTCAAACATTAAGTTTCGACCTGAACGGCGAAAAACTTATAAATCTGTCGAAAAAAATTGCCGAAAAAACAAATGTAAATGTGATAATCCCGCAAAACATGTATAATTATCAAATTTACGGATATGCAAATTCAATGCCGGTTGACGATGCCCTGCAAACATTGGCTTCGGTTAATGGTTTATTGGTCAGCAAAGATGCAAAAGGCGTTTGGACATTCAATCAGAACACAATTGCAGCAACAACTGAAAATAGCGGCAGAATATCAACACCATACAGATTCAGAACCAGTTTTCAAGCCGACCAGCTTTCAGTTGATTCGCTGGGAATGGTTACTGCTCATATAGGACAGGGAAATATTCAGGATATAATTACGGAACTTTGCAATAAAATGGCGCTGAATCATTTTTTTATAACGCCCGTAGACGGACAAACAGGAATTTATGTAAATAATGTTGATTTGGAAACGCTTTTATCCGTTATATTATCGGGAACTCAATATTCTTATTACAAAGAAAACGGGATATATTTTTTTGGTGCATCCGGAGTTGCGCAGGAAAACAGAAATATAACAGCAGTAAAAAACATATCTTTAACTTTTCGTTCGGTAGCAAAAGTCGAAGAAATTATTCCTGCAAATATTAAATCGGGGCTGCAAATAAAAACGTTTCCCGATTTAAACAGCCTTATTGTGAGCGGCGACCAGCGTTCGATATATCGCGTAGAATCGTTTTTGAAATCTGTTGATAAACCGGTACCCTTAATCACGATAGAAATAATAATAGCAGACGTAATGAAATCCGACATAAAAGAAACAGGTTTAGGCATGGGGATAGGCAAGTCGTCAGCAACTACGGCAGGAACTCTCAGCCCGGGCGTTGATATGTCGCTGGGAGCAGCATCCGTAAACAGTCTGATAACTCGTTTCAATGGTTTTGGCTCAATAAATTTGGGAAAAGTAACGCCTAATTTTTATATGGATTTAAAACTTTTGGAAGAAAACGGAACGGTTGAACTGCTGTCAACTCCGCGACTGTCAACGCTCAACGGACACGAAGCCTCTCTCAAAAGCGGTGAAACGCGATATTACAAGGAAGTAACCAACAATTATTTCGGTACACAAAATCCCATACAGTCCGAATTTTATACATGGAAAAATATTGAAGCCAATTTAAGTATAAAAATAACGCCTTATGTAAGTCTTGACGAAAAAATTACTCTCGAGATAGAAATAGAACAGAGCGAATTTACCGAACGCGAAGAAGAAAGCGCTCCGCCCGGGTCGATTACGCGCAGTTTCAAATCGCAAATCACCGTACAAAACGAAGATATGGTTTTACTTGGAGGAATTGACAAAAACACTAAGGAAAAATCATCCAAAGGACTTCCTTTTCTGGCGCGTATTCCGGTAATAAAATGGCTGTTTGGAAGCACAAAAAACAATAAAGTTGACCGTAAATTAAATGTATTCATAAAACCAACCATAATACATTAATGAAAATTGTTCAAAAAATATTAAATCAAATACAGGTTCTGCTTGTTACGCTCAATGACGCCGATAATTTGTCGGCTTGCCTTATAACATACAAAAACGGTAAATTTGTATCCCGCCACGAGGATTTTGACCTTGCATCCCTTGAAACATCAAAAGAACAGATACCTGTTGCCGTTTTGTTGAAAGGATACGGCATTATTACCAAAAATTGCGATACAAATAAGGATATTGTTTCACGAATTACGGGCGACGAAAATAATTTCCTGTGGAACTTCGACTACAAAGGACACATATCGTTTGTGCGAATTGAGCAGGTTGAAAAAATTTTGAAAAAAATTGAAAAAGGACAAAACAGAATTATCGGAATAGAATGTTTGAGCAGCGATGCAGACGAACAAACAGTAGAAATCAGGATAAGACAAACATTAAAAGAAAATTTTTCGATACGCAGCATCGTTAAACCCGCAACATACAGTTCGCGACTGGCGATGATGCTTTTTTACAAAATAAAATTGCCTGTTTTGATATTAATATTGTTGATACTGGCGGCAAATACCTTTATTTCGCAAAACATATCGGATACATATTCGGAAAACAATACAAAATTAATGGTTTTGCAGAAGCGGCACGGACAAATTAACAGCATAACTCAACAGAAACAGCAGGCAATCGCCGGACACAGTAAAAATTTATCCGTAAAAATTGCATTTGTATATGACAGGATAGCCATTGTAACGCCAGAACAGATCACCCTGTCGGAACTGGCAATACAACCATTGGCAAAACCTTTTGAAACAGGTAAAGAACCAAAATTGAACGAAAACAGAATTTATATTGGCGGATATACTCACAGTTACGAAAGCATACCGGAATATATTTCCGTACTTGAAAAAGAAAAATTTGTAAAAAAACTCACATTAACAACTGTTGCACAGGACAGTAAAACAGGCGTATTTAACTTTAAAATTAATATTAATATAAAATAAAACCCTTTCAGGGACGTTGAAAAAACAGTAATTTTTTTAGCCTCTGCATAAAAATTCCCCTTATAACGCTAACAGTC
>JAISOH010000073.1 GCA_031275825.1 Prevotellaceae bacterium
ACCGCCGGCGAGGTCGAATCCCGCAATGTAGAGCGTCGCATGGACATGACGCCGGAAGAGCGCCGCGCATCCCTTGCCGCTGAAACTGAAGATGTATCTCGTGAAGACCAGATATTTATAGAGGATGCTTTGGGGTATAATTTGGAAAATTCGGAAAAAGACTTGACAAAGGATAAAAATAATGATATATTTGCAGAACAAAATAAAGGATTAAGAAATGACAATAGAGGAAAACAATACGCGAGCGAAAGCGTATCAAGAACGTTTGAGGAAGCAAAGAGAGAACTGGACGCCTCAACAAAGAATAGAGGAAATACGGAAGCAGCAAGAGGAAAACAACAAGATGCTGGGAAAGCCGAATTACTGGGAACACTGGAAAGGCTGGCAAAAAGAAACGGAGCGTGGATAGAACGCC
Source organism: Prevotellaceae bacterium (assembly GCA_031275825.1). Lineage (GTDB taxonomy): Bacteria > Bacteroidota > Bacteroidia > Bacteroidales > UBA932 > JAIRKV01. The sequence continues at coordinate 416 of JAISOH010000073.1, forward strand.
CCGAAGAACTTATATCATTTGAAGTCATAGGTAAAGGTTTTGAAAATGAAGTTTTTCCATCCATTAATGGGAATGATGTAATCAAATTCAACAATCTTTCCGTATCAGGAACGCTTGATAATTTTCTTGACAGGATAAAAGCGCATAACGAATTTGCGCCAAATGCTGCATATAAAATAATCGGCTTTGCCGAGAACGGTATGGGCGAGGTTTGCGTTGTTTTGGAGCAGCCTTATGTGAGAGATGCAGAACTGGCTACTCAGGATGAAATAGACAATTGGTTGTCAAAACACGGCTTTACCAAATCCGACAATCTGACCAGCGGTTTAAAGGATGGTTGGACAAACGGCAAGTATAATATATGTGCCACCAATATTTCAAAATTTAACTTTTATGTTTTTTAGTATTGATAAAACATATAAAAACAAGCGCTATTGCAGCAAGAATTATTGTTGTATTGCGCTCTTTGGCTTTTACGCCTGCCACTGCGGTTTGAAAATCCGTTGCTGCAAGTTTCTTTATTTCGGCTATTGTCGGAATATTTTGATACGACCATTTTGCCCAAATATTTCCATCTTTTATAAGCATCAATCCCTGATTGGAACGAAGCATTGTTTTTATTGTTGTTTCATCTCCCAAACAAAACCGGTATGCTGCATTTGTTTTTTCAATAAATTTTTCTATATCGTTAAATGATGAAGATGTGTATGCGTAAAAGTCAAAATCATCCGAACTGCTGCAATAATCGGCAATTTCGTTTATTTTATCTATATCCGAAATATCTGCCCGGTCTGTTTTCCGCAAAATAAAAATAAATGTAAATTTTTCGCTGTAAACAATATCTTCAGTAATATTTTCGCCATCTTCGGTCTGTATTTCAAAATCATGAATAGGTGGTTCATAACCTTTTTTTACAAGTTCCGATTTTGTATCAATGTAAGTCCATGTTGAATCGTTCCACGGGTAATTTGTGTCATCAAATTCTTTTGTTTCGCCGTTTTTTGAATAGTAATAGGTTGTTTTGTATTCATCGGGTTGAGCATCTTCAGGATATTCCATATCTTTGGGAATATTTGTTCCTGCCTTATAAGGCATAAAATCAATAATCGGAAGATTTCGCAGGCAATACAGTTCAATTCCTGCGGCTGCGGCAAAAAATGCCGTTACGATTATCCATTCCGTAATACATTTTGCAACAGGAGTATAGTTTTTTCGCCAAAAAAATATGAACATAACAAATGGCATGGCTGCAAGATTTTTTAGGAATGTAGCGGTATTTGACAGCACAAGCGCATCGCCGAAACATCCGCAGTCTTTTACCACATCGCCTTTTACGGCAATATAAAAAGTAAGTATCGTAAAAAACGACATAAATAAAAGCGTTCCCCATGCAACAAGTTTCATGCGTATGCGAGCCAGCAGGCATAAGCCCATTACAAGTTCGGCTGCTATAATCAAAATTGAAATCACCAGTGCAAACGGCGATAAAAACAGTATGTTAAGACTTTCAAAATATTCATCAAGTTTATAGGTAAATCCAAGCGGGTCAATTGCTTTAACGTATCCCGAAAACACAAAGAGAAGCCCTATTAATATGCGGCTTGCATGACTGATAACTGTTGTTGTTTTTTTCATTTTTATTTCTTTATTATAAGACGGACTGCATTGAAAAATGTTACAGCCTTTCCGGTTAATTATCTTATATCTTACCTGCCAGCATGACTGATAACAGTGCAAAGATAGCATTAAATTTTCGGATTGCAATAATAATGTGATGCAAACTGACGTTTAATATTTACGGAATTTGCCTTGAAACGATTCGGGCAATTAATTTTCTTTTAAAGGGTTTGGCTGCCAACTTTTTTCCTTTACCTTTTTTCTGTAGTCTGTTATTATTCGGGTTTCTTTCATTTTATTTTACAAATGTAATCTTTTTTATTTTTCTGCAAACAAAGTACGCGCTACGGCTCGTATCCATTGCACGCGGCGCTCAAAACCATATTATTTTATACTGCAAATGATGCAATAAAAACATCATAAAATTGGCGGTTGAATTTTTTTTTATAATTTAGCCGCACAAAAATACTTGCAAATATGGAAAATAATGAAGAAAAAATTATCGGATTGCCTGATAATGCATTTACAGAACTCAAACAGGATGAGGAATATAAACCACTTATGCCGGCAGGCAAAAAATTTCCCGAAGCAAACGCATGGTCTGTGTTATGGGGACTTTTAATGGTTGTTTTGTTTTCGGCGGCAGTGGCATATCTCGGATTGAAAGTAGGACAGGTTTTTGAAGCAGCCATTCCCATTGCTATTATTGCCGTAGGTATTTCTACGGTTGCAAAACGCAAAAACGCTCTTGGCGAAAACATAATTATACAGTCGATAGGCTCAACTTCGGGACTCATTGTTGGAGGCGCAATATTCACGCTTCCTGCCATATATATTCTTCAGGCAAAATATCCAGAAATATCGATTTCATTTGTGCAGATATTAATGAGTTCGCTGCTTGGCGGCATTCTGGGAATACTGCTGTTAATACCTTTTCGCAAATATTTTGTTAAGGATATGCACGGGAAATATCCTTTTCCCGAAGCCACAGCAACAACGCAGGTGCTTGTATCGGGCGAAAAAAGCGGCTCGCAGGCAAAACTGCTTATAATTGCAGGAATTGTCGGAGGTCTTTACGATTTTGTTATTGCAACATTCGGAATATGGACAGAAACATTCAAAAGCACTGTTTGCTCATGGGGGCAGGCAGTTGCCGACAAAACAAAACTTTTTTTCGGAATAAACACAGGAGCGGCTGTTCTCGGGCTTGGATATATTGTAGGATTGAGATATGCCGCAATTATATGTTTCGGTTCGTTTCTGGTATGGTTTGTAATTATTCCGCTTTTACCGCTTCTGGGCGATGCAACTTTGCAAATGTTAAATCCCGCAATAAGCGATGCGGTAAATAACATGTCGCCCGAAACAATATTCGTGTCATACGCCCGCCATATCGGTATAGGCGGAATTGCAACAGCAGGAATAGTAGGAATAATAAAATCACGGAAAATAATAAAAAGCGCAATAGGTTTGGTTTCAAATGAAATGAAAAACAAATCTGCAAATGCAGGTAAGGAAACCTTACGTACCCAACGCGATTTGCCAATGAAAATTATTGCTTTCGGTTTGATGTTTACCCTGCTTGCCGTTTTTGCATTCTTTTTTCTTGGTGTTATGGATTTTAATCTGCTGCATGCGGTTATAGCCGTTATGGTTGTCGGAATTATTGCATTTCTGTTTACAACAGTTGCAGCAAACGCAATAGCAATAGTAGGAACAAATCCTGTTTCGGGAATGACTTTGATGACATTGATACTTTCATCCGTAATTATGGTAGCCGCAGGATTAAAAGGTGCAACAGGAATAGTGGCTTCGCTGATAATGGGCGGAGTTGTCTGCACGGCATTATCGATGGCAGGCGGCTTTATTACCGATTTGAAAATAGGATACTGGCTGGGTTCAACTCCTGCAATTCAGCAAAAATGGAAATTTCTGGGAACATTGGTTGCTGCCGTAACGGTTGGCGGAGTTATGATAATTCTTAACGACACTTACGGGTTTGTCGGCAAAAACGCTCTTGTAGCCCCGCAGGCAAACGCAATGGCAGCAGTTATCGACCCGCTGATGTCGGGTACGGGCGCACCGTGGATACTTTACGGAGCAGGGGCAGTGATTGCAATAATTCTTAATTTTTGCAGAATTTCCGCTCTGGCGTTTGCTCTCGGAATGTTTATACCATTAACCCTTAACGTGCCACTTCTGGTTGGAGGAGCAATAAGCTGGTTTGTTAAAACCCGCAGCAAAGACGCCGAAATAAACAAACAGCGCAGCGAAAAAGGAACCCTGCTTGCATCGGGATTTATTGCAGGCGGAGCATTGATGGGCGTTGTGAGCGCAGCATTACGTTTCGGCAACATTGATTTGACTGTCGGCGAACGGTGGACAGAATCGCAGGGAGCCGAAATTTTATCAATAATAATGTACGGAGCGCTGACAGGATTTTTGCTGTGGCAGATATTGAAAAAAAATAAAATAATGAAAGATAAACAAATGAAACAACAGTAAATAAAATAAGACGACCCGCTGAACAATTTTTTTCATATAATTATTTTCAGGGTACTAGTATTAAATAATGACTTTTTTTGTTCGGCGGCGTCTTTTTTTAATTAACAGTGAATAATTAACAATTAATGAATAATAAACAATAAATAACAGGACGTTCCGCCGAACAATTTTTTTTCATATAATAATTTTTAGGATTTTAGTATTAAATAATGACTTTTTTAGTTCGGCGGCGTCTTTTTAATAGGTAATAGAAAATGGATAATTTGTTTTGTTCGTCATTGCGAGGAGCGCAGCGACGAAAGCAACACGTCATTGCGAACGAAGTGAAGCAAACCGGAAATAATAGATAATAAACAATAAATAACAGGACGACCCGCTGAACAATTTTTTCATTGTTGGTTTTTAATAAAATTTTGACATTTAAGTAATGTTCTTTTCGTTCGGCGGCGTCCTTATTAAATCGAAAATTGACAGAGAATAACCGATAAATAAATAGATAGCAATTAAAAATAAAAAACTATGGCAAATAACGAAAAAACAGGGGTGATAGTCGAACTGTACGATTTGACTATTACCGACCGCAAAGACGACCGTTTTGGTCGTGTAGTAACAAGCAAATCGCTCAAAGAAGACGATTTGATAAACATTGCAGTATCGCGCCGCACCGACTTGAGTCCGACCACGCTTCGCGCTTCGCTTGATATTCTTAAAGAAATAGCGATTGAAGAAATAGCCGGCGGCTCAAGCGTATATTTCGGGCTTGGATATTTCAATCTTACGGTAAATGGCGTATTTATCGGCGACCATGCCAAATGGGATCCCGCCATACACAGCCTTCACGTAAAGGCAGCGGCGTCAGCCGAACTGCGTCAGGCGATAAAATCAACGCAGGTAAACGTGCGCGGCATGTCGCAAAGCGGCATAATTATCAACAGACTGCATGACGTAACATCTGGCGAAGACAATACTCGCCTTACGGCAGGCGGCGGAGTTAACCTGCTTGGCAGTAAAATAAAAATTGCAGGCGACAGCGCCGACAACGGAATATACCTTACCGAGCAAAATACTCGGGAAATTACGCGCATAGCCGGTACCGCACTCATAGTGAACGACCCGTCAAAAGTAAGTTTCATTGTCCCCGCCGACCTGCCCGCAGGCGACTACAAGTTGAGCATTACCACGCAGTACTCGGCGGGAGCAAAACTGCTCGTAGAGCCGCGTACTTATGTTTTGGATTATATACTGACAGTATAAGCCGGATATGACGACATCGCACTCGAAGCAGTGGGAACATCTCACTCGGTGCTGTGGGGATGGCACACTCGGTGCTGTGGGGACGGCGCACTCGAAGCAGTGGGGTTGCTTCACTCGTGGCTGTGTAACACAATCGTTACGAGCGTAGCGACAAAAGCAACACGTCATTGCGAACGAAGTGAAGCAAACCAGAGACTTGAAAAAACTCTGGATTAACTCCGTTGAGTTCCGTTTCGCTTCGGTTGCTTCACCGCTTCGGGCAAAACCCTCGCTTTTGCAATGACGGACAAA
>JAISOH010000150.1 GCA_031275825.1 Prevotellaceae bacterium
GATTTGCAACGAAAAATGTCATATCGTCAGAAAAACAGTATGCAGAAGATTTACATCTGTACCAGCGTGCAGTCAATCAACACAAAAACTACAGGAATAAAGTTTACAGTATCCAAAAATCTTTTAATATCTGTACCTGCACGAACGGATACTGTTTAATTCCCGTAAGCGTATCAACGACAACGCCTGTTATCCTTACCTTGTAGTCATCAATGTTTATAAATTCCTTTACCGTACCGGAATATGAACCACCGGCAATTATGGTTTTCACAATCCGTTTGGCACAGTCTATTGTAACGAGTGGCTGTATTCCTAAGTATAAAGCCTAATAAATATTTTCAATTACATACATTTAAATTAATTTAAAATTATTGATTTTTATAATCTGTTTAAATTCAACAAAAAACAAAATAATTAATTGAATTTCAGTTTGTTGATTGATATTTATTTTGTGTTTTTGTGATTATTAGTAATATAACTCACGAGGCAATGGATAAAACAAAGGACGCAAGCTCCACATAATAACAGACACGGATGGATTGCCCCTGTCGATAGTGGTTAATGCAGCAAATAAGCATGATGGCAAAACGGCATTTGAAATAATTGAACCGTTGAAATATTGTTTTTAGAGAATGAAAAAATATATGCGGATAGAGGCTATCGAGGGGAACTTGCTGAAAATGTGAAGAAAAAATTTGGTTGGGATATGAAAATTATATTGCACAGCGATAAATCAACAAAATTCAAGCCTTTGCCAAAAACGATGGATTGTTGAAAGAACTTTTGCATGGTTACAGAACTTCATACGTTTGGCTAAAGACATTGAATATAAAACAGATTAAAGCGTTGCCACGATACAACTCGCCTTTATCAAAATTATGCTCAATAAAATAATTGCTGCATGAAATTTAAACAGTTTATGCGTCAGTTAAATTTGCATAATTTCAAAAAATAAGTAAATAAGGCAGGGCAACTCATTTAAATCTTTGAATAATTTGACAAGTAAATTGCTTTTAGGCGTTTAGAGCGTAATGATTCCTTACTGTTGTTCTTTTTGAACAGAAATAAGCCTGTTTTTCCGACAATGGCATTTTTTTTGTTGCCTGTTTGCGTTTCCCTGTTTCATTTATTGATTGAATGTTTGCCGTTAAAATTTTTAATTAAATTTGCATTTAATTTTTAACAAGATACCATTTAACCATGATTGTACAATGAAATCAAAAACAGTAAAAATAAAGAAAACCGTAAATCAAAACTTCGTTGTTTTTGCAATAGTATCAACGGAAGATGATTACTATCTGGCATGGAATATAAATAAGGTACTGTCGCTGGATTTGAAAAAAGTAGAACATCCTGTGCTGAACGACAGAATTTTCAGGGGCAAAACAGTTTCCTGTTTTAATTATACATGTAAAAAAACAGATATTGAATACTCTTTTATCTGTAATAAATACGGAGAATTCAGGTTAATTCCTCAACTTCCCAATATAGATTTTATAATGAAAATTTCAGGGATTTTAACAAACGGACAAGTTAACGGTATTGCGGCGGCAATCAGAACTGTTAAAGGTATAAGTGCATGTATGAACTTAATTGTTAAAAAAACGCCTTTGTTCAATGTTTTTGAAACAATTTGACAGTGTTAATTTTTATTAACACTGTGATTGTTTTTAAACAAATCACATAACTTTGTTTCTCACATAAGATATTAGAATGAAGAGAAAAATTATAATTTTATTATCAATAGCTATTTGTATCTGCACGGTAACGCTTGTTATTCTTCAGGGTAATTCGCTGAATGCAGCCGGAAAAATACAAAAAGACAATTTTGATGCAAAAATGCAAATAGTGCTTGATAATGTAATTAATGAAGCAGAAGTTGTTGTAAACGACAATATCGAAAATCCATCTGTCAGAGAATATTTCGGAAAAGGAAGTTATCGTTCCGTATCAAGAAAAACATCAAACACATGGTCATCTTCATTCAACAGAATAATCGAAGAACAGTCAATAAATTTTTGGTTAAACAAAGACGATGTGCCACTGGCAACATCCGACAAACGGTTAAACCGTTTACTTGAAGGCGGAATTGTGGGCGCGGGATTAGATCAAAAAATGAAAAGTAAGGATAATTTACCCATATCCGACCAGTTTCACCTGTTTGTTGACGAAAAAAAAGAAACAAAAGTAACGGTTGATATTTCAATCGAAGACAGACTATCGTCAAGCGTAATAGATTCGCTGATACAAAAATACTTTACACAACATGGAATAGAAACTGTATTTGAATTTGCAGTTACAAGCGCCGAAGATGTTGAAATAAGCACGCTGAAAACAAAAGAGTTCAGGTCGGACAGAGAAGACTGTCTGTATAAAAAACGACTGTTTCCTAACGATGCGGAACAGGCTCCAAAATACTTTTTGAATATATATGTTCCTAATTTAACAGATTACATATTTAAAAAATTATCACTTGTGATTTTTTCATCTTTATTGCTGATAATTATTATAGTAGGAACTTTTGCGGCAACGCTTATAATAATTTTTCATCAAAAACGTCTGTCGCAAATGCGTCATGATTTTATGGGAAATATGACTCATGAACTTAAAACGCCTATTGCAACAATTACGCTTGCAGCAGAAATGCTGAAAGATGAAAATGTTCCAATAGAAAAGAAAAATGTAGCGGGACTGTCAAAAATGATACGCGACGAAGCGCAGCGCCTCAGCAGTCTTGTTGAAAAAGTATTGCGCATGGCTGCTGTTGAACGCGGAAATATCACTATAAAACACAAAGATGTAAATATTAACAATATTATCACAAAAGTGGCAGATTCGTATACGTTACAGTTAAATGTAAAAAAAGGAAAAATAATGACGCAATACGATGCAAAAGAAAATATTGTTGTCGGAGATGAAATGCATTTGCAGCAAATAATATCAAATCTTATAGATAATGCATTGAAATATTCAAAAAAAAATCCGGTAATATTAATTCGCACCGAAAATAAAAATGCAGAAATAATTATAACCGTAAAAGATAACGGAATCGGAATAGAAAAAGAATATCACAAACATATTTTTGAACAGTTTTACAGAGTGCCTACAGGAAACATACATACAGTAAAGGGTTCGGGGCTGGGATTGAATTATGTAAAGAAAATAGTAGAGATGCACGGAGGTAAAATAAGCGTAGAAAGCGAGAAAGGAAAAGGCAGTACATTTACAATTATTTTGCCAAATAAAAAATAATTTGTAAATTTACGGCATGAAACAGAGATAAAAACAGATTAATAAACAAATTTTTTATAATCAAATTAAATTAAATATTTATGGAAAATAATTTTAAAGCAAGCATTCTTTTAGCAGAAGACGACGAAAATTTAGGCGTTTTATTGTTAGAATACTTAAGAGTAAAAGGTTATGATACAGACCTTTTTGCAGACGGAGAATCTGCATTTAAGGGATTTCAGTCACGTTCGTATGATATTTGTATTTTAGACGTGATGATGCCCAAAAAAGATGGATTTACATTAGCAAAAGAAATGCGTCATATAAACAACATTATTCCTATAATTTTTCTTACGGCAAAATCTCAAAAAGAAGATATTGCCGAAGGATTTAATTCGGGAGCAGATGATTATATGACCAAACCATTCAGTATTGAAGAATTATTATTAAGAGTTGAAGCCGTCTTGCGCCGCACAAAAGGAGGAACAGACCAGACGCAGGATGAATTTGAAATAGGCATTTACAGATTCAACTCTACAAAACAAATACTTGTAAAAGGAAATGTAGAACAGAAACTTACAGCCAAAGAATCGGAACTGCTCAAATTTCTGTGCTTAAACCGCAATTCCATTTTAGACAGAAATTTTGCACTGCGCACAATTTGGAACGATGACAGTTATTTCAACGCACGCAGCATGGATGTATATATTACAAAACTTCGCAAGTATATGAAAGATGATACATCAATACAGATAATAAACATACGCGGAAAAGGATTTAAACTGATTACCGATTAATTATCAGGAAATATTAGTATATTTGTCGCAAAATAAAAATGATTTAAGATGATAGATTTTTTAAAATATCGAATTTTCAGCCCTGTTACGTCAACAGAAAAATACGAAAAAACAATTTCCGTAATGGAAAATAACTGTAAAAGAATAAATGAAATTCTTAATTCGGAAACGTATAACAGTTTTATAAAACTGAAAGGATATGTAGAATCGGGGCAATGTAAAAATGATATAAATACCGTCAAAAATCAAAAATTTAAAAACAGCGATGAATACGGGTTGGAAAAGAAATTAAAACAGTTGCGGAAGAATAAAAAAATTAAAAACTTTCTTTCGACAGGCGAAAATTCCAATTCATTTGAAGTTGAAGAATATTTGAGATTAAAACAAAAATCCGAAACGCCCGAATTTAAAGAAAAAAAAGCGTATCTTTGCGACAAGGCAAAACATAAAAAATGCGCTGCATACAAAACATTTGAAAATTACAGATATTTAAAAAATTCCACAGATATTAAACTATTACCCAAACTGCAAGAATCATGCAAAAAATATATAGCCGAAATGTCTAAATGGCAAGGTCTGTTTGGAGATGATTTTACATCTGCAGTTCTCGAAACAAAATGGATAACGCAACCGGTTACAGCTTTCAAGCATCTTCAAAAACCGTACTCCCAATCAGGAGATTTGCAATTAATATCGGATGGAAAAAATATAAATACGGCAAGCAGCATTTTGCAAATAATAACGCGCAAAGAACAGGCTGACGGACTTTTGTGGAACGATACTCACGGATTTGTTCCAAAAAAATTTTCATATACATCGGGAATTATCAGTACAGCAACAAAATTTGCACAAACATACGGTAAAATAGAAGCAAAAATAATGCCGCCGAAAACAAAAGGAACATATCATGCTTTTTGGCTTGGCTGCGAACAAAAGTTGCCGTTTATAAATGTATTTTGTGTAAATGACGGAAAAGTACAGGTCGGAGCATTCGTTAACTCTCAAAGCGTTGCCAAAAAACTTTCTATTCCTCTGAAACAGAAATTTTATATTGCAGGAATAGAATGGAGTCCATCCGGAATAATATGGAAAATAAATGGCAAAAAAGTTTTTTCTGCAAATATTCTTATCAGCGACCAAATGTATTTGGCATTTTCGTCGGGAGTAAAGAAAGAATTAAATAATACGGATTTGCCCGTTTCGTTTGATATTGACTGGATAAAATGGTATAAACGCAAATAACCTGCAAATAATGTCGTTTGTGTTTTTATTATTTTTTAGAATACAAATACATCAACAGGTTGATTTATATTAAGTCCGAATATTTTTTTTCGGCTTCAGACAGTGTTTTGTGTTTGCCAACATCAATCAGTCGAAGATGTTGAGGAATATATGCGCGAATATCTTTTTCATTAGCCTGCAACAAATAAAAATCAATTATCGAAAAAATTTCCGGATAATTATCAAAGCAATTAAATATTTCGGGCGATATTACGTGTATTCCGCCAAAAGCGTATGCTGTACATTCGTTATGCGAAATTTGCGGATTGCTCCATTTCAATTCGCCTGTTAATTTATTTTGCCATCCGCATAATTTATTGCCTGCATTAAAAAGCAGGCAACGAGACGCTTTACGCTCGCTTGCCAAAAGCGTTGCAAACGAATTTTTGGCACAGTGCTTTTCGTAAATATCGTTTAAATCCACATTGGAAACAATATCGACATTATGAACCAGAAACGGCTCTCTGCCCTGTAAAAATTCTGTTGCGCGTTTTATTCCGCCACCGGTATCAAGCAAGCAGTCACGCTCGTCTGATATATAAATATCAACGCCGAAATTATTGTTGCGATTCAAAAAATCAATAATCATACCGGCAAAATGATGAACGTTGATAACGATGTGAGTAAATCCCGAATTTTTCAGTTTGATTACAAGATGTTCCAGCATTGGTTTTCCTGCAATCGGCACAAGTGCTTTTGGCAAATTGTCGGTAAGCGGCTTCAGGCGAGTTCCCATTCCTGCGGCAAAAATCATTGCTTTTAATTGTTTTTTTATACCATACATTTTGTTCAGTCCTTTGTTTTATCAAATTGATTTTGAATTTGAATAAAATAATGAAAATATTTCTCGTATTCTGCATTTAATTCATCTAATACACTATCAATTAATTTTTTTTTGTTTGCTTTCAATTCAAAAGCCGTTTTGATTTTTTGAGTAATTGTATCTATTGTTTCTTTGCTTAAAATTGGTATTGCTATTTGTTTTAATCG
>JAISOH010000040.1 GCA_031275825.1 Prevotellaceae bacterium
GCAAACAGTCGATAAATTCATCAAGCGTTACTTCGCTACATTTAGATGATATATTCAATTTCTCTTTTTTTTCCATCGTTTATAAAATTTTCATATTCCGTAAAATCATAATCATTACAAATATTTTTTTTCAATTTGACGTCAAATTCAAGATATTTACATAAATTTGCATATTATTTAAGATATTAATATTATATGAAAAAGACATTGTTTTTATTTTTTATTGCAGCATTTACGCTTGCAGCATGTTCGCAAAAATTTGACGAGCGTGCATGGATTCGTATAAATCAAATGGGATATTATCCAGAAGCGACAAAAATCGCAGTTTTTATCACAAAAGGCGATACCGGCATAAAGCAGTTTTCTATTTGCGATTCGGCAAGCGGAAAAATATTGAAAACTTATGACAATGTTCAAAAAACAGGAACATGGAGCGTATTTAAACACACTGCACGATTAAATTTCAGCGATTTTACCGGTAGCGGAACTTATTACATATCGGCAAACAATATAAAATCCTGTTACTTCAAAATAGGTTACAACATTTATTGCGGAGCATCCGATTTCCTGTTACGTTACATGCGTCAGCAGCGATGCGGATTTAATCCTTATTTAAATGAAAAATGTCATCAAAATGATGGATTTATCATATATCATCCTGCACTGGAAGGCAAAATGATTGACGTTACAGGCGGCTGGCATGATGCCGCCGACCAGCTGCAATATGTTACAACTTCGGCAAATGCAGTATATACAATGTTTTTGGCATATCAACACAATCCCGAAGTTTGGGCAGATGAATACAATGCACTGGGATTACCGGGCGCAAACGGTATTCCCGATATTCTGGACGAAGCAAAATGGGGACTGGACTGGCTTTTAAAAATGAATCCTCAAAAAAACATGATGTTTGCTCAAATTGCCGACGACCGCGACCACAAAGGTTTTCGTATTCCTTCTCACGATTCTGTTGATTACGGAAAAGGCGCCAATATTCGCCCTGTTTATTACGTTACAGGCGAACCTCAAGGGCTGTTCAAATATAAAAACAATGCAAAAGGAGTTTCGTCTGTTGCCGGAAAATTTGCTTCTGCATTTGCTCTCGGTTCTCAGGTTTTGAAATTTTACTGTCCCGAATATGCCGAAAATATTGCAAAAAAAGCCGTTGAAGCGTACGAATACGGAATATTGAAACAGGGCGCAACGCCAACCGCTCCGGGAACCGCTCCGTATCACTATGAAGAAGAAAATTATGTTGACGATATGGAACTTGCGGCAGCGGAACTTGCAGCAGTAACAGGCAATACAAAATATATTGACGAAGCCGCAAATTATGGGAAACAGGAACCTGTAATTCCATGGATTTTGAATGATACGGCGCGGCATTATCAATGGTATCCCTTTGTGAACATAGGACATTATAAAGTTGCAGAATCGGGAAATGAAAATTATAAAACGGAATTTTTAAAATATATGAAAGAAGCTATAGACATTATCGCAGAACGGGCAAAAAATAATCCTTTTAATATTGGAATTCCTTTTATATGGTGTTCAAATAATTATGTTGCTGCAATGCTTACACATATCGAATTATACAAAAAACTTTCGGGCGATGGCAGTTATGATGAACTTGAATCATCATTACTTGACTGGCTGTTCGGATGCAACCCGTGGGGAACGGGAATGATTTGCGGATTGCCCGAATGGGGCGATACTCCCGAAGATGTTCATGCAATTTATAACAATTTGATGGATGGAAAAATTGACGGCGGATTAGTTGACGGTCCTGTTCGTGCAAGTATTTTTAATTCTTTGTATGGAGTTGAAATGAGCGAGCCTGACGAATATGCAGAAATGCAACCTGTAGATAAATTTGTTTATCACGACGACCACGGCGATTTTTCAACCAACGAACCGACAATGGACGGCGTTGGATTTTTAACTTATTATTTATCGACCATAGAAAAAAGAGGGAAAAAATGATTCTTTGAAATAAATGAATTTGAGGATTGTGAAAAAATATAAAACATAGATGTTTTTATTGCCGCCGTTTTTAATATCGGCCTGTTCCAAATTATAATAGCATTTACAGTTCAATATAGTATGTCGGAACAGCAAAAATATATCAGTGTTTTTAAAATAAAAAAATTAGAACAAAACATATCCCAAAATACCTGAAAATATTATTATTTTAATAATTCCTGTTTTGAAAAAATAAGATAAGACAAAAGCGGCTGCACAAATTATTATGCTTTTATAATCAACAAAATTGTGACTGTTCATCAACATTAATGCTGCAGCGGCAACAAGACCTGTAGCGGCAGGCATCATTCCGGCGAGCGCTGCCGAAAAATATTTGTTTTTCCCGAAAGCAAGAAAAAATTTGCATACAGCCAGCATTATAATAACAGAAGGCAAACATACGGCAAATGTTGCAATTATCGAGCCTGAAATACTTCCGCCCGCAGCAGTATATCCAATGTAAGTTGCGCAGTTTATTGCAATTGGCCCGGGAGTTGATTGAGAAATGGCAACAATATCGGTAAATTCTTTGATGCCAAGCCATTGATGAACTTCAACCACTTCGTGCTGAATCATCGACAGCATTGCATAACCGCCGCCAAAACCGAATAATCCGATTTTAAAAAATGTTATGAATAATTGAACAAAAACCATTTAATATCGTTTTGAAATAAATGTATTATATATAATTGCGCATAATCCTGCTATGATTATTACGGAAACAGGCGAAATATTTAAAAGCCATACGGCGATTGCCGAAACTGCAGCTATGGCGGTTACATGAATTTTGAAATTATTATTTTTAAGCATGTTTATCGCCGGCACGGCAATCAAAGCCACAACAGCAGGACGTATTCCGCAAAAAATGCGTTCAATGGTTTTGCTGTTTTCAAATTCGGCAAAAAATATTGCAATAAATATAATTATTGTAAATGAAGGTATTACAGTTCCCAAAACGGTTGCAATCATACCTTTCGTTCCTTTAATTTTATATCCGACAAAAACGGCTGTATTTACGGCAATCGGACCGGGCGCTGATTGTGCAAGAGCAAGCATTTCAGCAAATTCGTCCTTATTTATCCATTTTCGTTTTTTCACTACTTCTTTTTCAATCAAAGGAATCATAATGTATCCGCCGCCAAGCGTAAATGCTCCTATTTTTAAAAATGATATGAATAAATTCAAATACTGTTTCATTTTAAAATGAATTTTCTTCCTGTCCGCCTGTTTGATATTCTTTCAGTATTCGTTTATTTATCCGTTTTACGAATTTTGGACCGTTATAGATAAAGCCCGTATAAATCTGTATCAGTCGAGCGCCGGCGTTCAGCATGTTTATTGCATCATCTTCGGTCATAATTCCGCCTGCGCCGATTATTGGTAAATCGCCATCGGTTTTTTTACTGATATACGAAATAATTTCCAGCGAGCGTTTTGTAAGAGGAGAGCCGCTCAAACCTCCATTTCCTATTCGCTGTAATTCTTTTGCTCCTGTTTTCAGATTATCCCGAGATGTTGTGGTATTGGTTGCCACAATTCCGTCAATGCCTATTCTGCGTATTACATCAAGTATTTCATCAATCTGTTCAAAATTCAAATCAGGTGAAATTTTTATAAGCATTGGTTTGTAAACATCTCTGTATCTGCGAAATTCGGCAAGTTGCCCCAACAATTTTTTAAGATGCTCGGCTGTTTGTAAATTTTGTAAATCTCCAACATTCGGACAGCTTATGTTTATTACAAAATAATCAACATAATTATATAATCGCGACAAGGTTTTTTCATATTCTATCGGAGCATTTTCGTTGTCAACATCTGTATTTTTACCTATATTTCCGCCAATAATCAAGCCCTGTCTGCGTTTTTTCCGTATGTTTTCAACAGCTTTATCAACTCCGTTATTGTTGAATCCCATACGGTTGATTATTGCCTTATCTTTAAAAAGCCTGAATAATCGAGGTTTTACATTGCCTTTTTGAGCTTTTCGCGTTACCGTTCCTACTTCCACAAAGCCGAAACCCAAATCGAACAGTTCGTTGTAAACTTCCGCATTTTTGTCAAATCCGGCAGCAATACCCACAGGATTTTTAAATTTAATTCCCAATACCTTACGTTCAAGTTTTGGCGATTTTACTGCGTAATTCAATCGAAGCAATGAACTGAAAGCCGGAATATATTTAGTCAGTTTCAGTAATCCGACAGTAAGGTTGTGTATCCTTTCCGGATTAAACATGAATAATATTAAACGAAAAAATTTATACATAAAACGAATTTTTATTTACGCAAAATTAAATAAAAAACTGTAATACTTATAGTCTGGCTTTTCATTTTGTTAATTTATAAAATTAATCAGCCGTTTCTTATGAATAAAAATCGGCAAAAGGTAATTGATGATTGAAAATGAAAATTCCGAAAGCCTTAAATCATTAGCGAAGGACGCCATGTGAACAAATGGAAAATTGAGAATGAAAATAATAAATCCGGATTGGCTGGCTGCGCCGAACCCTGCGTTCCTGCTTCCGCTTCGGGCTGATGCATTCGCTGTTCACTATGGCGGAAAAAACAAATTCTCAATTCTCATTTGCCTGTCCGATAATTTATATTATCGGACAAAGTAAATTGCATTATGACAATATATTACAATCAGATTAAAAAAAGTTTTTTTAAATATGGCATTTGTAAGTAATTGAAAAATAAATTACTTTTGTATAAGGTTTGTCCAATAATATAAATTATCAGACAAAAATTAAACTTATAAACAAAATAAATTTGAAATTAAACTGAATTATGAGTATTGTAATTATTCAAAAATGTCCTGTATGCAACAGTATGAATATAAAATCCGAATTTATCTGTAAAGATTATTTTGCAAGCGGAGAAGAATTTGAGATATGTATTTGCCGTCAATGTAATTTTTTATTTACAAATAATTTTCCATCAAACAACAGTATGGGCAAATATTATGATGACTTGAAATACATTTCTCATTCAGACATAAAAAAAGGTTTTATAAATAAACTTTATCATTTTGTACGTGCATACATGATAAAAAGAAAACTGAATTTTGTCTGCAAGCAATCGAAGAAAAAAACGGGAAAAATTCTTGACGTCGGTTGCGGTACGGGATATTTTTTAAACGAAGCAAAACGTAAAGGCTGGGAAACTTATGGTATAGAAAAAAACGAACGCGCAGGTAAAATGGCAATCGAACATTTTGACCTGTATGTTAAACCAGAACATCATATATATGAATTTCCAAAAGCATGTTTTGATGTAATTACTTTATGGCATGTGCTTGAACATTTGGAAGATTTAAATGAAATCATGGGAAAAATATATGATTTGCTTTCACCCGATGGCATTGTCGTTATTGCCGTACCTAATTGCAGTTCATACGATGCAAAACATTATAAAACTTATTGGGCAGGTTATGATGTTCCGCGTCATTTGTGGCATTTTACTCCGAGAACAATGGAATTGTTCGTTAAAAAATTCAAATTTAATATTACATGCAAAAAAGTAATGCCATTTGACGCTTTTTATATTTCATTATTGAGTGAAAAATACAAAAATATCAACAGTTTTATCGCATTTGTAAAAGCAATGTTTACAGGCGCAGTTTCGACTGTCAGAGCTTTATTCGATAAAAACAAAGGCAGTTCAATGATTTTTACACTGAAAAAATCCGATTATATTTCCGGCAGTTTAGAATTGTGAAATGAAAATGAATTATAAACTGTCATTTATTGGTAACAATTTATAAACAGGCGAAAAAATGTAAGAGATAAACAGTATTTACAAAATAATCAGTAAATTATAATGATGGTAGCATCTTGAAATTAACAAATTATCACAAAAACTATTATTTGCAAACCTTTATTTCTCATTTTTTTTAATACCTTTGTCGGCTAAATCGAATAATTTATTTAAGTAAAATAGACTATTTATGACAAAAGAATTAAAAATTGTTGTGCTGGCAAAACAAGTTCCCGATACACGTAACGTTGGAAAAGATGCCATGAAAGAAGATGGAACTGTAAATCGCGCAGCGCTGCCTGCAATCTTCAATCCCGAAGATTTAAATGCACTTGAACAGGCTCTTCGATTGAAAGACCGGTATGCAGGTTCAACTATCACAATTTTAACAATGGGACCGGCACGCGCAGCCGAAATAATTCGCGAAGGACTGTTTCGCGGCGCCGACAACGGCTATTTACTCACCGACCGCGCTTTTGCAGGTGCCGATACCTTGGCAACATCGTATGCTCTGGCCATGGCTATAAGGAAAATCGGAGATTACGATATTATTATCGGCGGACGTCAGGCTATTGACGGCGATACTGCTCAGGTAGGACCTCAAGTTGCCGAAAAACTCGGACTTACGCAAATTACTTATGCCGAAGAAATTGTTAAAATTGAAGATGACAGAATTACTGTAAAACGCCACATTCCCGGAGGAATAGAAACTGTTGAAGGACCCTTGCCTATTGTTATCACAGTAAACGGTTCGGCAGCTGCCTGCCGTCCGCGTAACGCAAAACTGGTGCAAAAATACAAATACGCAAAAACGCAAACAGAAAAAGCAGAAAATCAACTGAAATATGCTGATTTGTATAAGAATCGCGATTATCTCAATCTTGCCGAATGGAACGTAAATGATGTAAAAGGCGATATTGCACAATGCGGATTATCAGGTTCGCCAACAAAGGTAAAAGCTATTCAAAATATTGTTTTTCAAGCAAAAGAAAGTAAAACAATAACAAGCGCCGATAAAGAAATCGAAGATTTAATTGTAGAACTTTTAAATAATCACACCATAGGATAGTGTATTGTTTGAAGTTTGAAAATATTAATTTAATAAAATTTATATAATGAATAATTTATTTGTATATTGCGAAATAGAAGATAACATTGTTGCCGATGTAAGTCTCGAATTGCTTACAAAAGGACGCTCGCTGGCAAATCAGCTCAAATGTAAACTCGAAGCTATTGTTATAGGCAGCAGGCTGGATGGTATCGAAAGACAGATAATCCCTTACGGCGTTGATAAATTACACGTATTTGACGGAGAAAAACTTTATCCTTACACATCGCTTCCTCATACATCGATTCTGGTAAATCTGTTTATAGAAGAAAAACCGCAAATATGTTTAATGGGAGCAACGGTTATAGGTCGCGATTTGGGACCTCGCGTTTCGTCTGCTCTTAAAAGCGGTTTGACAGCCGATTGCACTTCGCTTGAAATAGGTTCGCATGAAGATAAAAAGAACAGTATTGTTTACGAAAACCTGCTGTATCAAATTCGTCCTGCGTTTGGAGGAAATATTGTTGCAACAATTATCAATCCCGAACATCGCCCGCAAATGGCAACAGTTCGCGAAGGCGTAATGAAAAAAGAAATTCTTGACGAAAATTACAAAGGCGAAGTTATAAAACACAAAATTTCGACTTATATCGACGAAAGCGCCTATGTTGTGAAAGTTATAGAACGACATATCGAAAAAGCCAAACATAATCTTAAAGGCTCGCCGATTATAGTGTCGGGAGGCTATGGCGTAGGTTCAAAAGAAAATTTCAAACTGCTTTACGATTTGGCAAAAGTTATAAATGCCGAAGTCGGAGCAAGCCGCGCCGCCGTAGATGCAGGATTTGCCGAACATGACAGACAAATAGGACAGACAGGTATAACCGTACATCCCAAATTATATATTGCCTGCGGAATTTCGGGACAAATTCAGCATATCGCAGGAATGCAGGACAGTTCGATGATAATTTCCATAAACAGCGATGCAAATGCACCCATAAATCAAATTGCCGACTATGCAATAATCGGCGACCTGATGGAAGTTATCCCAAAAATGATTAAATATTATAAGAAAAACAGTAAATAAAACATATTGCATAGATGTGCAACTCCTCAAAAACGGCAATTTTTGAAGAATTAAATATTCAAAAAACATATTTAAGATAATATTGAAGAATTTTTAATATAAACTTATGTGAACACACTATCTACATATTGTTTTTTATTAGCAAAATCTATAATCAATATTGAATTATAACAACAATGAAACAGTAAAAACATAAAATATTATGGCAAATTTTTATACAGACAACAAAGATATGCAATTCCACTTAACGCATCCTTTGATGAAAAAAATAGTGGAACTGAAAGAAAAAAATTTTGAAGATAAAGATAAATTTGATTATGCGCCGGTCGATTTTGACGATACAATGGACAGTTATCACAAAACTCTTGAAATAATAGGCGAAATATGCGGAGAAATTATTGCCGCCAACGCCGAAAGCGTTGACCACGAAGGTCCGAAACACGAAAACAGTCGCGTTATTTATGCCGAAGGAACGCAACAAAATCACGAAGCGCTGCAAAAAGCAGGCGTTTACGGAATTTCACTTCCTCGCGAATACGGCGGACTGAACTTTGCAATGGTACCTTACGTTATGGCAGCCGAACTTGTTTCACGAGCCGATGCCGGATTTGCAAATATCTGGGGATTACAGGATTGTGCCGAAACTATTCACGAATTTGCATCAAAAGAAATTCAGGACGAATATCTTCCGCGTATTCCCAAAGGCGACACATGTTCAATGGATTTAACAGAACCCGATGCAGGTTCCGATTTGCAGTCCGTTCAGTTGAAAGCAACTTTTGACGAAACGCAAAACCGCTGGTTTCTTAACGGAGTAAAACGCTTTATTACCAACGGAGACGCTCACATAAAATTAGTGCTGGCTCGTAGCGAAGAAGGCACAAAAGACGGCAGAGGCTTGTCGTATTTTGTTTGCGACAACAATCATGACGATAAAATTCTTGTTCGCCGTATTGAAAATAAATTGGGAATAAAAGGCTCGCCAACGTGCGAACTTGTTTTTCGTAACGTTCCGGCAAAACTTGTAGGAGAGCGCAAACTCGGTTTGATAAAATATGTAATGTCGCTTATGAACGGAGCAAGGCTTGGCGTTGCCGCACAATCAATAGGATTGAGCGAAGCCGCTTATCGCGAAGCCCTGAAATATGCAAACGAACGCGCCCAGTTTGGAAAAGAAATAATAAATTTTCCCGCCGTTTACGAACTGCTTGTTACAATGAAAGCACGTTTGCAGGCTGCACGCTCGCTGCTTTACGAAACATCGCGCTTTGTAGATATTTACAAAGCATACAATCTTATAAGCAACGAACGCAAACTTACTCCCGAAGAACGCGAAGAACACAAGGAATATCAGCGCTTATCGGATATTTATACGCCGATATTAAAACTTTTTGCAAGCGAATATGCCAATCAACTGGCTTATGATGCAATTCAAATTCACGGCGGTTCGGGGTTTATGAAAGATTATTTGGTTGAACGTCTTTACAGAGACGCACGTATTTTGAATATTTACGAAGGAACTTCACAATTACAGGTTGTTGCCGCTATTCGCGGCGTTACAACAGGCGCATATCTTAACAAAATTCGCAAATACGAGGCAAACCTTACTGCGCCTGAACTTGCAACAATGAAAGAACAACTCGCCACACTTACCGCCGATTATGAAAAAGCCGTTACGCTGGTTATTGAAATAAAAAATCAGGAATATTTGGATTTTCATGCACGGCGTTTGGTTGAAATGGCAGGACACATAATTATGAGTTATTTGCTGTTGCTTGATGCACAACGAAACAATGAATATGCAAAAATTGCGGGAGTTTACATAAAACTGGCAGCTGCATGGAACGAGGAAAGATTTAATTATATAAAATCATTAAAATTCGAAGATATTGAAAATTTCAAATCGGTTATTTAACAATTTATTTTTTATTTTTATATGAGGCTGTCAAAAAACAAATTGGCAGCCTATTGTGTTAAAACAATACGGATTCTGAATAATCGCAATACGATTAAACGGAAATCAGCGCGTCATTGCGAGGAGCGTAGTTACGAAAGCAAAACGTCATTGCGAACTGCGAGGGCTTTAGGATGCAAACCAGAAAAAATAATGAATATAAAACGGCAAATAAACAATAGTCAATATCTGGATTAACTCCGTTGAGCTCCGCTTCGCTTCGGTTGCTTCCTGCTTTGCAGTTCGCAAAGACGAATAACAAATAAAAAATAAACAGAGAACAGTGCTTGCGTCCCGTTGGAGCTTGGTTTGCCAGCGTATTGCCTGTTTGCAGGGCTTTGCCTTGTGCTAATGATTTAAGGGCTTTCATCCCTTTGTGTTCACAAAGACGAAATCGGAGTTTTAAGACAACCTCTTATTAAAGGCGCTTTGCAGTTATCTGTTACAAGTAGTTGTGTCTTAGTAATTGATTTATTTTTTAAAACCATGTTTAATGGATAAGGTCAAGTCTCATATGTTCTAATGATGGCGTCTGAAAATTCGGTTTTCAGTCGTTGCAGACTGTTAGCGTGGCAAGGCAGTAAACAATCCATATCAATTAACTGTGAATAATGATTAATAAAAAACAGCAGGCAAATATTAAACATGCCACCGTTTTCATTATCAGTTATCAACTGATTGAAAATGCCTTTATCAGCAAGAAACTGCTGTTTAAATTTTTGAAATCATTAAATTATTAAATATCGTTCAAGTTTTATATGTATTTAATTTCAAGCAGCAAACAGGCTTGCGAGT
The DNA here is from genome assembly GCA_031275825.1 of Prevotellaceae bacterium. Classification (GTDB taxonomy): domain Bacteria; phylum Bacteroidota; class Bacteroidia; order Bacteroidales; family UBA932; genus JAIRKV01. The sequence continues at coordinate 10,663 of JAISOH010000040.1, forward strand.
GTGAATTTTTTGAAATATATTTGCGCTGTTTATGCATAAAACAATAAAATTCATTATTTTTGTAAAATGAAACGATACTTTTTGAAATATGTTTTGTTGCTCGCTTTAACGATACTCGGAAGCAAAATTTTTTGCCAAACCGATTCGCTGGATATTTTGGGAGGCTCAACAAACAAACAGGAAAAAACAAAAACCGATACTTTACTTACGTATATTTTCGGCGACTGGCACAAAAATATTCTTAATTTTTCGTGGACGCACAACCCGTATTTTAACACAATAGAACGTATTCCCATTAACGACACATTTCCTGATGATGTGCGAACGGAATATCCGTTTTTCAAAACATCAACAGGGGCATCATTTCTTGGCGCAGCAGGAAGCGCGGCTGTTTCACACGATTTTTTTCAACGCAAAAGCAACGAATATTTCAAATTTTTTGAACCTTATGATGTTTACGCTTTTAATGCCGACAATACGCCGTTTTACAATACCAAACGACCGTTTACCGTTTTGTCATATCAAACATCGGGAAGCAAACTTACCGAAGAATCAAACATCAGAGTATTGCATACGCAAAATATCAAGCCGGAACTGAACATCGGACTGCTTTATCAACGCTACGGTACGCGCGGACAATATGCAAACGAAGCAACCGACAATAAAGCATTTTCGCTGTTTGCCGCCTATACGGGCAAACGCTACGTTGCTCATGTTGCTTATACTTTCAATAACATTTCAAACAGAGAAAACGGCGGAATAAAAAACGATTCCGATATTACCGATACGGTTATTACTTCGGAAGATATTGCCGTAAACCTTTTAAATGCCCGTAACGTATTGCGGAAACATACATTTTTTCTTACTCATTCTCTCGGTATTCCTGTTGATTTTTTCAGAAAACACAAAACCGAAATCAGCGAAACAAAAACAGGCGAAGGAACATTGATATATTTAGGCAATTCGTTTGAGTACACGGCTTTTAAACGCCTGTATTCGGATGCCGCCGGCGAAAACGAAGATTATTATCAAAACTGGTATTACAGTGCATCCCGTTCCCGCGATTCATCGAGCACATCGTTTTTTGATGCTAAAGTTTTTGCGCGAATTCAACCCTGGGCTTCGGATGCAATAATTTCTACAGTTTCGGGCGGATTAGGCTATCGTAATCAAAAATATTATGTGTTCAATCCCGACCAGTATCTTACAAACACAAATACATCTTCGGAAAATGATCTGTATTTTTATGCAAATGCCGCCGGAAAATTTAACAAATATCTTGAATGGAACGGCTATACAAGATATTTTATTACAGGGAAAAAAAATTTTATCGCAGATGGCAATATTCGCGTTTCGCTGTATCCTGTTACCAATGGAATACACATTAAGGGAAGATTTCTGTTTCAGTATTACGAAGCTAATTTCTTTGAAAAAAATTACTTTTCAAACCATTTGATATGGAATAATAATTTTGAAACAACAACGCGCACACAAATTGAAGGCTCTGTTTCGATTCCCGACTGGGATTTGGAATTGGGAGCAAAACAGGCTTTGATACAAAACCATATTTACAGCGACTCATCAGCTTTGCCAAACCAGTACAGTGGAAATTTGAGCGTTACATCATTTTTTGTAAGGAAAAATTTTAAACTCGGTCTGTTTCGTTTCGACAATGAAATATTGATGCAAATTTCGAGTAACGAAAATATCATTCCCCTGCCCAGAATAAGCCTGCATGCAAGCTGGTATTTGCAGGCGGCTTTGGTAAAATCGGTGCTTACCGCGCAAACAGGATTTGACGTCCGTTACAACACAAGTTATTATGCTTATGCATACAATCCGGCGCTTGGCGATTTTCATGTACAGTCAGAGAAAAAAACAGGAAATTTTCCTTACGTTGAAGCATTTGCAAATTTCAAATGGAAACGTACAGTTATTTTCGTAAAAATGGCAAATATACTGAAAAACTCATTCGGTTCCGAGTATTTTTCGGCATTGCACTATCCGCGAAACAATACAATATTGTTTCGACTTGGCTTGACATGGCATTTTTTCAATTAAAAAATATATTTTGAAACCTGCTGAAACCTTTATAATCCGACTGACTCGACGGCATAAAACCAAAATACTTTTGGTTGCAGTTTGTTTTGCCCTGCTGTATCCGAAAAAAATTGCCGACAATCAAACGCTGTTTTATTTTGTAAAAAACGACTGTCTTGTTGTTGCGCTGGGAACAAATAACAATGCATATTTTTTGAAAAACGGTAAGGTTGAAGGTTATCAGTTTGAACTGATACAAAAATACTGTAATACAATATACCGTAAACCTGTTTTTATACTTGAAGAAAATATTGACAAACGGCTGAATTTGCTTTTTTCAAATAATGTTGATATTGTTGTGTGCGATACAAAAACAGACAGTATTTTGCAACTTGAAAATATCAATCCCGTATATGCTGATGAAAATTTTTCACAGGCATTCTGGCTTACAGGCAGCAAAAATAATGGACTTGCACGAAGTATGACTACATGGTTAAGCGCATATATCGAAACAAAAGATTATAAGCTGTCGGCAGCAAAATACAATATCGCCCGCAACGCCGATAAACGCCAGATATATATTTCGGAATATGATGATTTGATAAAAAAATACAGCGCCAAAATAAGCTGGGACTGGCGTTTGATAGCTTCGCTTATCTGTCAGGAATCGCAATTTATACCCAATGCAAAATCACGCAGGGATGCATTGGGATTAATGCAAATACGGCAGCAAACGGCTGAATTTCTCGGATTTGACAGCATAACCGACAATGAAAAAAATATCGCCGCAGGAATCAAATTAATTAAATTTCTTGACAGTTATTTTTCGCAGGATTCAACCATAACCGAAACGGAACGTATAAAATTTGTACTTGCAGCCTACAATTCGGGACACGGCAAAATTGATATTTTTAGAAAAAATACCGAACAGAAAGGACGAAATCCAAGCATTTGGAGCGATGTTGAAACCGCAAACAGTAAAGAAAAACACAGCGAAAATTCAACCGTATTGCAGAAATATTTTTTGAGCAGAGAAACCGTTTTCTTTGTACGCGAAATTCTCGAACGCTACGAACACTATAAAAATTTTTTCACCGAATAACTGCCGGGAAATATTGAATATCGACAGTTTTTATTATCCTTTCCGTTCAATGACGTCCTGTGTCAGAGACTTCGCCGAATAGAAAATATTAACCGTTCATCATTAAATCGTAACTGATTAAACTCCCAATTTTTATCCGTCTGTGTGTAATCCGAAAATTTCATGTACATTTGTACTGTTTTTCAGTAGAAATTGGCGGGATAATATATTTTGTTAATAATTGCAACCTGCAAAATAAATTCCATCCGATAAACTGACTGGCGGTTGTTTATTAATAATTTCAGCGAAGTTTAAACAGTTTATAAATAATGCTAATAATAAATAAAAATAAGATTGTTTTGTTTGCTGCATGTATAGTAGTTTTAATTATTGTTTCCAAACTGTTTTACATACAGGTGATAAATGATGAATACAGGCAAACAGCAAAACGCAATGCCCTGTATTATCAAACTCAGTATCCGGCACGAGGCTTGATATACGACCGCAACAAAAACGTTTTGGTATCAAATCAAACCATGTACGATATAACCGTAATTCCACGCGAAATAGGCAGTTTTGATACTTTGGAACTTTGTAAAATTCTGAACCTGACCGAAGAATTTATGAAACAGTCGCTAACCGAATTAGCCAAAAAATACAGGAATAAAGGAATAGCAAGCTATCAGCAAACGCCTATAATAAAACACATCAGTATAGAAGCATATACAAAATTTCAAGAAAAACTGTATAAATTCCCCGGATTTTATACGCGAGCATACACAGCTCGAAAATATACTACAAAGTCGGCAGCCAATGTGCTTGGATATATAACCGAAGTTGATAAAAACGACATAAGCAGCGACAATTATTATCAACAGGGCGATTTTATAGGTAAAAACGGAATTGAAGCTCGATATGAAAATGAATTGCGCGGACAAAAAGGCGTAGCAATTTATACGCGTGATGTTCTTAACAGAATACAGGCTCACTATAAAAACGGAGCAGAAGATTCGATGGCAATTACAGGTTTGGATTTGATTTGCACCATAGATTCGGCGTTGCAAAATTACGGAGAAAAACTGATGAAAAACAAATCAGGCAGCATTGTTGCCATAGAACCGGAAACGGGCGAAATACTTGCATTAATATCAAGTCCCTGTTTTGACCCGAGCCTGCTTGATGAAGAAAACAGAGTAACCAACTACAAAAAATTACTGGATGACAGACACAAACCCCTTTTTAACCGCGCAATAATGTCGCCGTATCCGCCCGGGTCTATTTTTAAAATTGCAAATGCGCTTGTCGGCTTGCAGGAAAATGTTATCACTCCCGACACCTATTATTCATGCGCTATGGGTTACCATGTAGGCAGAGGCGTTGGCTGTCATTCGCATCCTTCGCCTGTAAACATGACACATTCAATATACATGTCATGCAACGCATATTATTGCCACACTTTTCGCAACATTATTGACAACCCAAAATACGAAAGCATCTACGAATCATTCGACAAATGGATAGAATACTGCTCATCGTTTGGCTTCGGACAAAAACTTGACAGCGATTTATACGGAGAAAAAAACGGAAAAATGCCTTCAACCAAAACATACGACAACCTGCACGGAAAAAACCGGTGGAAATCACTGTCAATAATATCGCTTGCAATAGGACAGGGAGAAATAGGATGTACACCCCTGCAAACGGCAAACTTTATGGCAACAATAGCAAATCGCGGATATTATTATATACCTCATATTGTAAAAGATATTGAAGGCAAAGGAATAGACTCCAAATTCCAGCAAAAACACTATACGGCAGTTGATACCGCAAACTATAAAAAAGTAATAGACGGAATGTACCTTGCCGTAAACGGAATGGGAATAGGCAATACCGCAGGACGCGCCTATGTTAAAAACCTTGATATTTGCGGAAAAACGGGAACCGCCCAAAATCCTCTCGGCGAAGACCATTCTACGTTTGCCTGTTTTGCGCCCCGTAACAACCCGAGAATTGCCGTTGCCGTTTATGTCGAAAATGCCGGATACGGCGCTGCATGGGCTGCGCCGATTGCAAGCCTTATTGTTGAAAAATATCTCACAGGCACAGTTACACGTCCATACGAAGAAGAACGGATTATTAATGCAAATTTGCTTAATAAAGACAAAATTCAATGAACAGGCAAAAAAACATATTGCAGGCGCTTGACTGGAAAACCATTGCAGTTTATATAATTCTTGTATTCACAGGATGGATTTGCATTTATTCATCTGTTTACAATACCGAACATTCAAGCATTTTTGACATGTCGCAACGCTACGGAATGCAGATTATATGGATTGGAACGGCTTTTCTGCTTGCCGTTTTCATACTTTGCATGGATGTAAAAATGTTTACGGTACTGTCGATTCCGCTGTACCTGTTTACGCTGTTGCTGCTGGTTTTTGTTCTTGTTTCGGGACTCGAAATAAACGGCTCCAAATCGTGGCTGGCTATAGGTTCGATTCATATTCAGCCGTCCGAATTTATGAAAATAGCAACATCTTTAATGGCTGCCTATGTAATAAGCGAATATGGATTTAAAATAAGCTCTTTTACAAATACCTTAAAACTGCTTGTAATTTTTGCCGTTCCGACAGGATTGATTTTAATGCAGAAAGATACAGGCTCTGCGCTGGTATTCTCATCATTTCTGATTATGCTTTACCGCGAAGGTATGAGCGGCTGGATAATTATCGGAATAATTTACCTTTCCGTTCTTTTTATAGTATCATTGCTGCTGCCGACACTGGAAACAGTATGTATTCTTACAGCGCTTTCAATACTCATTTACCTTGTGCTGCACTTCAATGTTTTGTGGAAAAGCATAAAAAAAGCATTCATATTCATTACGGCATTGATACTTGCAATATTTATCCGCAATGAAGCCGATATTAGGATTGAAACGCATTATGTTATTCTAATCTTTGTTGCGGTATCCTTATTGATATTCATAATATCGTATAAAGGAAAAATTGCAAAAATGCTTTTTACAGCCATCTTTTTCTTCTCATCGGTATTAATAAGTTTTTCGGTTGATTACGTGTTCAACAATTTTTTGAAACAGCATCAAAAAGACAGAATCGAAGACATGCTCAATATGAGAGTAGATTTGCAAGGTACCGGATACAACGTAAATCAGTCGAAAATAGCAATAGGTTCGGGAGGCTTGTTTGGACAGGGATTTTTACAGGGTACGCAAACAAAATTCAAGTTTGTTCCCGAACAAAGTACCGACTTTATATTTTGCACAGTAGGCGAAGAAACAGGATTTGCAGGATGCCTAATTTTAATCGGACTGTATCTTTTTCTCCTGTTCAGAATAATAAAAATTGCCGAGCGGCAGCGATTTGCATTTACGCGTATTTTTGCATACTGTACTTTCGGAATTTTATTTTTTCATTTCGCCGTCAATATCAGTATGACAATAGGACTGATACCCGTTATAGGTATTCCTTTACCCTTTTTGAGCTATGGCGGCTCATCCCTTTGGACGTTTACGGCAATGCTGTTTATTTTATTAAAACTTGATACCAAGCGATAGAATTTTACAGTTATAAACCTCAAAAAAAAGATTTGCAAACAGATTTTAAATAATTATCAGAGAATTAAACGGAAACCAGCCGGATTTTGAATAATGTTTCAAACATTGAACGGAAATCATCCGGATTTTGAATAATGTTTCAAACATTGAACGGAAATCATCCGGATTCTGAATAATGTTTCAAACATTAAACGGAAATCATCCGGATTCTGAATAATGTTTCAAACATTGAACGGAAATCATCCGGATTCTGAATAATGTTTCAAACATTGAACGGAAATCATCAGGATTCTGAATAATCGGAGACCGATTAAACAGAATCCAACACGTCATTGTCGGTAGGGGCAAAACATTTTTTGCCCGAACAGCGACGAAAGCAACACGTCATTGCGAGGAATGAAATGACGAAGCAAACCAGAGATTAAAATAACAATGAAAAAGCGTTGGATTAACTCCGTTGAGCTCCGCTTCGCTTCGGTTGCTTCCTGCTTCGCAGTTCGCAATGACGGACAAAACAGGACGCAAGGCGTTGCGAGGAGAGCAGCGAAGCAGGTTAATCTAAATCATTGTTTGCAGGCGACTGTTTATAAACCATGTTTTTAATTATTTCATACGAAACAGAACTGTCATATCCGCGCGAAAGCGCAAATTTCATGAGTTTTGCAACAAGTTCCGACTGGGATGTCGCTTTTGTTTTTATTGTTTTCAGTTTTTTTACAAGTTCGTCGGAAATGGTTTTGCCGTACAGTTCGTCTGGTATTTCATTAAGCGCTTTCGCTATAACGGTTTCGGGTATTTGTTTTGTACGAAGTTGATATTCTATTTTTTGTTTTCCCCATTTTGATATGTTATGTTTTGTGCGTGCAAAAAAGCAGGCAAAACGGCAATCGTCAACAAAGCCTTCATTTTGCAGTTTTTTTATTATTACGTCAATTTTTGATGTTTCCGTTTTATATTCAATTAATTTTTGACGTATGTCATGAATACATTTTTCACAAACGCTGCAAAGTTTTTTCAATCGCATCAATGCTTCTTCGGGGGTTATCTGTTTCATTTTTAATAAAATTAATCGGTTCGTTGAATTTTTAACATTCTGTTTTTACTGTTCAAATCTTTTTTCAATTCCGTATGTTCAAATCCTTTTTGTTTGAATAAATTTTGCGTTTCTTCAGCAAGATTTTCGTTTATTTCAACATAAATTTTTCCTTTGGCGGCAAGGTGCAATATTGCAAAACCTGCAATTGCGCTGTAAAATTTCAATGCATCGCTATCGGGAACAAACAATGCCTGATGCGGTTCAAAATCAAGAACATTCTGTTTCATTTTCGATTTCTCGGATTCAAGCACATACGGCGGATTGCTTACAATACAATCGAACTGTATTGGCGTAAAATTATTTTCAGACAAAATATCCTTACGGAAAAAATCGATGCGGACATCGTTGTTTGCGGCGTTTTGCGCGGCTTTTGCTATTGCTTTTTCCGAAATGTCGAGAGCATATATTTTGGTATTTTTCATGTTTTTTGCAAGGGCAATGGCAATACATCCGCTTCCTGTTCCAATGTCGATAAGGGTTTTGGCATTTTTGTTTTCGGCGATTACCCAATCTGCAAGTTCTTCGGTTTCCGGACGCGGAATCAACACATTTTCATCAACCGAAATTTTCAATCCGTAAAATTCGGCTGTTCCCAAAACATATTGTACCGGAGTATGCTGTTGCAGCAAATTTAATGATTTTGAAAAATCTTCATCAAATTTTTCATCAAGTTTTTTTTGTTTGTCGGTATAAAATTCTATTTCGGAAATTTGCCAGAAATGTTGCAGCAGCAACAGGCTTATTTGTCTTATTTCATTTATGTTAAACTGCTGATGCAATTTTGATTTTATTTTATCGGCAACTTCTGCAATAGTCATTTTATTACATTAAAAACAAATTTTACATGTCAGACTAACGATTTTTCAGCAAATCTTCTATTTGCATGGTAATTATAGCGGTCAATGTTTCTCCCATTGCGCAAATTTGTTGAGGAACAAGACTTTGAGCCGTCATTCCCGGAGCGATGTTTATTTCAAGAAAATACAGTTTTCCCCGACTGTAAATATAATCAATCCTCACAAGACCTTTACAGCGCATTTTATCATAAATCAGCGATGAAACATCGTGAACCAGATGAGCGGCTTCTTCCGAAATATTTGCAGGCGTTATTTCTTGTGACTGTCCGTTGTATTTGGCGTCATAATCGAAAAATTCGTTTTGAGAAATGATTTCGGTTATCGGAAACAGTAATTCTCTGCTGTTTGTTTTTATCATTCCGCAGGTAAGTTCGCGTCCTTCGATAAATTCTTCGACAATTACCGATTTGTCTTCTTTGAAAGCTTCATCAACGGCGGCTTGTAAATCATTTGCCGATTTCACTTTGCTGATACCAAAACTTGAACCGCCTTCGTTTGGTTTTACAAATACCGGCAATCCGAGATTTCTTATGATGCTGTCAATATCAATTTTTTCGCCTTTCAATATTTGAATTCCTTCAGGCATGCAAATTCCGGCAGTTGCCAGATATGACTTGCATGCAAATTTGTTGAACGAAAGCGCCGACGTCAAAACATCGCAGGTTGAATACGGCATTTGTATCATGTCAAAGTATCCCTGCAGTTTTCCATCTTCGCCCGGCGTTCCGTGAATTGTTACATAAGCGCAGTCGAAAGTTATTTTTATTCCGTTGTCGATAAATGAAAAATCGTTTTTGTCGATATTTGTTTCTGCCCTGTTTTTATGTTTTACAATCCATTCCGAGCCTTTAACTACAACTAAAAAAGGATTAAATTTTTGCCTGTCGATAGCCAGCATTATCCGGTCTGCGCTTTTCAGCGAAATTTCATGTTCGGATGAGTTTCCTCCTGCTATAATTGCTATATTTTTCATGTTTTCTATTAATTAAATGCTAAAAGTAAAAAAATATTTGCACATCAATAAACAAATATCCGTTTTCACATACGGTTATTTATAACATTAATCGCTTTTTTTATGCGTTTTACGGTTTCATCTTTTCCTATAATATCAATAATGTCAAACATGTTTGCTCCTGTTGCCGCGCCTACAATGCAAATTCGTAATGCATTCATCACGTTTCCCGTTTTCAGTCCGCTGTTTGCAATCCATGCGTGAACTGTCTGCTCGGTTTTTTCTTTATCAAACGGTTTGCCGTCAATAATTTCAATTAAACTCTGTAACTGTTGCGGCGTCTCGTCCGACCAATATTTTTTTGTTGCCTTTTCGTCGTAAATTTCAGGTTCGATAAAGAAATATGATGACAAATTCCAAAAATCATTTATAAATGTTGCCCGTTCTTTAACAAGTCCGCAAACTGCTGCAACATAATTACGGTTAGCGTTTATTCCTTTCGATTTTAATATGGGCTGATATAAATTTGCAAGTTCTTCGTTGTTTTTTTGCCTTATATACTGTTGATTGAACCATCGCGCTTTTTCGGGATTAAACTTTGCTCCCGATTTTATTACTCTTTCAAGGCTAAAGTTTTTTACAAGTTCATCGATGCTGAAAATTTCCTGTTCTGTTCCGGGATTCCATCCAAGCAAAGCAAGCAGGTTTACAACCGCTTCGGGAAAATATCCTGTTTCGCGATAGCCTGACGAAATTTCTCCTTCGGCATTTTTCCATTCCATCGGAAAAACGGGAAATCCCAAACGGTCGCCATCGCGTTTGCTTAATTTACCTTTTCCATCTGGTTTCAACAGCAGCGGCAAATGTGCAAATTCAGGGCTTTGCCAGCCAAAAGCGCGGTATAACAGTATGTGCAGAGGCAGCGATGGCAACCATTCTTCGCCGCGTATAACATGTGAAATTTCCATCAGTTTATCATCAACAATATTCGCCAAATGATAAGTTGGCAGCATATCTGCGGCTTTAAACAAAACTTTGTCGTCGAGCGTATCGGTATTTACTCTTATTTCACCGCGAATAATATCATTCATCGTGATTTCTTCATGCTTAGGAATTTTAAAACGGACAACCCAGTGTTTTTCTTCATTCAGGCGTTTTTGGAGTTCAATGCTGTTCATATTAAGCGATGTTTTCATTTTTTCACGAACGGTATGATTGTATATAAACGGTTTGCCCTGCTCTTCATGCTGTTTGCGTATTTTATCAAGTTCTTCGCTGCTGTCGAAAGCATAATAAGCATTTCCCGAATTTACCAGCTGTTCGGCATATTTAAAATACAAATGCTTGCGCTGACTCTGTCTGTACGGAGCAAAAGCGCCGCCAAAGCCAACGCCTTCGTCAAATTTCAGCCCAAGCCAGTTCAACGACTCTATAATATATTCTTCGGCGCCCGGCACAAAACGGGCAGAGTCGGTATCTTCTATTCGCAGAATAAAATCACCGCCGTGCCGCTTTGCAAAAAGATAATTGAACAGCGCCGTGCGAACTCCGCCTATATGCAACGGTCCCGTGGGACTTGGAGCAAAGCGTACTCTTATTTTTTTATTTGATGAGGTTTGTAACATTTTTTTTTGTTTTATGAAATATTGAATAACTGTTTACGGTATTATTGAGTTATAAACAGCGAAATTATGCAATCTGTCAAATTTTCAGGATATGACAAGTTTTACGGGACAGTGGTCTGAATGAACGACAGAGTCGAGAATATCGGCATCAACAAGTTTGTTTTTCAGACTTTCGGAAACCAGAAAATAATCAATACGCCAGCCGAGGTTTCGCGGGCGTGCTCCCGAACGGTAGCTCCACCAGCTGTAACGTTCGCCGTCTTTGCAAAATTCGCGAAAAGTATCAACAAAACCAAGTTCCATAAATTCGTCAAACCACTGGCGCTCTTCGGGTAGAAATCCCGATACGCCTATATGTTTTTCGGGATTATTTATGTCAACAGGTTTGTGGCAAATATTGAAATCGCCTGTTATTATCAAGTTTTGACGCTCTTTTTGCAGATTTTTTATATATTTGGTAAAAGCATACAGGTAATCCATTTTAAATTCCTGACGAACATCGCCCATCGATCCTGACGGAAAATACGAACATACCAGCGTTTTATCATCAAAGTCGGCTCTAATTAACCGCCCTTCAACATCAAATTTCTCAATTCCCGTTCCAAACTCAACTTTGTCGAAATTAATTTTGCTTACAATTCCCGTTCCGCTGTATCCGCGCTTGACGGCAGAATGCCAGTAACATCCGTATCCCATTTCTTCAAACAAATGCGAACTCATCTGGTCGGGTTGCGCCTTGGTTTCCTGAATACATAAAATATCGGGATTTTCGCATTTAAGCCAGCCTGTCAGGTCTTTTCCGAGAGCCGAACGAATGCCGTTCAAATTATATGAAATCAGTTTCATTTTTATTCTATTTTATTTTATTTTTCTGCGAACTTACGCAAAAGTTTTTATTCTGCAAAAATTCATAAAAAATCGGCTGAATATTTCTTAAACTGTTTCAAAAAAGATTTAACCGGAATATTTGATAATATGCAGATGTTCCTTAAAAAGTAAAATTTTCAGACAGAAAAGTTTTAATCATACATTTACGGGCATCAAAACTAAAAGTACAAAAAACTGATTAGTGAAAATTTAACGAAAGTCTGATGTTTACAAGGGATTGAGGCGATTTTTTAATCGCAATGCATTTCAAAATAAAACACGCAAAAAGTTTAATTTTACTTTAATTTACCCTCACGGAACCACCCAAAAACGCAACAAAATGCTTGTTTGTACAAATTTGCGCATTTATTTAAACACAAAAAAAACGCCCCTAAAATGGCATTTTAAAGCCATCTGAACGCATAACAGAAAACACTCCCCGAATGCCGTTTTTATGTCGAATTTTAAATGTACATAGTAATGCACATAGTTTTTTTACCTCTATATCCCCCCTCTATGTACCTTTGAGAGGGTGTAAACACCCCTTTATTTTTATTTATAACACTTAAAAACAGCATTATAACACAAAAACATAAAAAAACCTGTATTTGTTTTATTTTTTGTATTATTTTGAAGCGTTTTTTGCTGTTTTTTTGTACGGTATTTCCTGTTCTGCCACTAACTCAATGGGTACTTCGGACAATTCTTGCAGTTTTTCTGTTGAATCAGGTTGTTGAGTAGCGCTGCCTCTCTGTTCTGCGTTTTCTTTTTTCAAACTCCCCACTTCTGTATGGAGCGTGTTGATGGTTTTAGTAAGGTTTTCGATTTGGTTTTTTAACGAGCCGATTTCTTGATTTAATTCCTTTATCTCAACTCTTTTTTTTCGAACAATTCTTTGTATATAGCAGTATTCTCGCCGCCTGCTATTGGCGGCGGCTGTACACTCGTAGAACAGCGTAACATCTCACCTTTGCCGGAGTAGCCAATCTGCAGATAATTCTGTATGCTCGGTCAAAATTTTGCATAGCACATCGCCGCCAATATCACTATTTAACCCTATGCCTTTAAAATTAGACTCGGCAATGCCAATTTTTTTTGCAAAAATCCATTTTTTTACGTCTTGATTTTCAAGAAAATATTTTTTTCTTTTATTTTGATTTTTTTTGTAAAAATTTTGTCTTGTATTTGTTGAAAAATTTTAATTGATAAAAAATTATGAAAAATAATCAGGACATTTCTCATTCGCAAGAATCTATAGCATCTGTTCAAAAGGAATAGTTACCCGTTGAGTTGCCAACCGACTCGCTATTTGAGTGAAAATAGCAATACACCTGCGCTACGTCTACAATCTCACAAAACTCATAGTCGTTATCAGGAGGTTTCAAAAGGAATGTGTCTGTGCGATGATGATGACTATCAATAGTGCGCAGTTTTAAATAAAACAATTTTGATAACCGCTGCAGAGCGATGCTTTCTCTCCGGAATTCGCTGTTGGCACAAAAAAGTTGTAATTTATCTAATTTCTAAAAATTAATTACACAAATAGTTTTGATGAGCGTAATACTTTTTCTCATATACCACCAGACTCGTTCAACAGGATTCAAATCAGGCGAATAAGATGAAAAATAGCGTATTTCCAGCTTGCGATGCTGTGCCAAAAATTCTTTCAATTTTTTTGCGTGATGAAAACGAACATTTCGGACATACAACGGCTCTTTTAGTGGCACTGGCAGTTGCGCTGCTGTTTACCTACGTACCTTTTCTGGTTCAGAAATGGTATTTGAAAAGCGACAGGGCGCGCAAATATCT
>JAISOH010000048.1 GCA_031275825.1 Prevotellaceae bacterium
ATGAGAAACAAAAAACTGTTCGGAAAATATTCTGTGCGGGAACTGTTAAAAGAACTCGCTATTATGAAAATTTCTTATCTCGAAAATGTGGAGCCTGTAAAAAGTGAAATCTCTAAAAAACAGTCGGCTATTTTTAAGGCTTTCGATATCCTGCCTTAAAACGCATAGTTATTAACTTTTTTTCTCCAATTTAAGGTTCAATGACGATACAAAGAATATGCTTATTAATTTTTTTCGCGAATCAACATTCCGTTTTTTGTTTCGGTTATTTTGCCGTTGTCCAGAAGCCAGCGTATAACTTTTAAAGTCTTTTCGGGCGAAATATTAATATTATTAACAATATCCGACAATTTGGTTTCGTTGTTTGTGATTTGTTTTTTCAACTGTTCGACAATTCTGTCAAAATCGTAAGCGCTGATATCAAGTTCGTTTCGGGTTTTACATACATCGCACTGTCCGCAACGGTAAGTATTTTTTTCGCCAAAATATGAAAGTAAAATTTGGCTTCTGCATTTGGTTGTAGATGATGCATAATTTATCATTGCATCCATTCTGTTTTTGTAGCGCTCTTTCAGAATTTTATAATTTTCGGGCGAAATTCTCACATTTGCTTCTTCAAGCCTGTTTTCGTTTAATACAAGCAATGGCGTACGCCGTTTCGGAATATATGAAATCAAATGCATTCTGCCAAGATTCAGAAGATATTGTTTTATTACATCTTCGGTTGTATTTCCGAATTTTGCAAGATGTGTTTCATCAATATTGGTAAAATCCGTAAACAATCCAGTGTAGGCTCGTAAAAGTAGTTTTATAAACGAATCCAAATCTTTGTTTTCGACCTGAATTTTATACAAGTCGTCTCGATTTACAGTAAACATCATTCGCGATGGAGAATTTAATTCATCGGTAACCTGCAAATAATTTTCATATTCAAGTATTTTTAATGAGTTTAGCGCTGTCAATGAATATATTTTTGCTTGAATTGAGAAATCCATTAAATTAAAATCAAAAACCATTCCCTTACCTTCGCCGTAAGCTACGCCAAGATACGAACATACTGACTGATAAACTTCTTTTATGGTTTCAACCGGCGGAAAACTTATTTTGAACTGTCGTTCAAATTTAACTTTATCGCTGTTGTTGTAAAGCAATACGGCATAAGATTTTTTACCGTCCCGTCCTGCGCGTCCGGCTTCCTGAAAATACGCTTCCAGCGAATCGGGCAAATCCAAATGAACAACAAACCTGACATCGGGTTTGTCAATTCCCATGCCAAATGCGTTGGTAGCAACAATTACCTGCAATTTGCCCGATTTCCACAAATCTTGCTTGTACGAACGGATTTCAGGCGAAAGCCCTGCATGATAATAATCGGCGCTGATACCTGTTGATTTCAAAAATTCGGATATTTCTTTTGTCTTTTTTCTATTTCTTACATATACTATTCCCGAACCGCGCGCTGTTTCGATAATTTTTTTCAGATATTGCTGTTTGTCTTCTATATTACGTACTATATACGATAAATTTTTACGTTCAAAACTTTTTTGGAGTACGTTTTTTTTTTCGAATCGCAATTTTTCCATAATATCATCAACAACTTCGGGCGTTGCCGTGGCTGTGAGCGCAAGAACGGGAACATCTGACAGTATATCGCGAATTTCGGCTATTCGCAAGTACGGAGGACGAAAATCATAACCCCACTGCGAAATGCAATGCGATTCATCTATGGCAATAAGGTTTACATTCATTCGTTCAATGTAATTGCGTATTTTTTTTGTAACCAGGCGTTCGGGCGAGAGGTACAAAAATTTGTAATTGCCATACAGGGCATTATCCAAAGTTATGTCAATTTCGCGGGCAGTCATTCCCGAATGTATGGCAAGCGCCGGAATATTGCGGCTTTTAAGATTTTCGACCTGATCTTTCATTAGGGCAATAAGCGGAGTGATTACCATGCATATTCCTTCTTTTGCAAGCGCCGGAACTTGAAACGTTATTGATTTTCCGCCTCCTGTGGGCATAAGCGCAAGGGTATCGTTTCCGTTATAAACGGATGCGATGATTTCTTCCTGTAACGGACGGAATTGAGAATATCCCCAATATTCCAACAATATTTTTTGAAACAGATTCAAAATTATTTTATAATATTAATGTTTACACTTGGAATATTGCCTTTGTTTATTGCCTGTTTTTATTTGATTTCTTTGAGAATGTTTATTAGCAGCAACCAGAATTTTTGAGTAGAGGCAATGTCAAGGCGTTCGTCGGGAGAATGAACTCCGCGAAGCGTTGGACCAAACGAAATCATGTCAAGTTCGGGATATTTTTCGAGAAACAAACCGCATTCCAAACCTGCATGTATTGCTTTTACCAGCGGTTTTTTGCCGAATATTTTTTCGTAAACGTTTTCGGCAATGGCAAGTACGGGCGAATCTGGATTGGGTATCCAACCCGGATATCCATCTCCTTGCCACACTTCGGCTCCAACAAGTTTAAAACATGCTGCAACACAGGCTGACGCATCATCTTTTGATGTGTTCACCGCGCTGCGCTGACTTGTTGATATGGTTATATATCCGTCATCCGTTTTTACCGATGCAAGATTTGTTGATGTTTCAACAAAATTGGATATTTCGCGCGACATCGCCAAAACTCCGTGAGGGCAGGCGTACAAACAATTCATTAACGAAAATTTCGCCTTGTCGTCAATTACTGTTTCGGGTTTTTCGGTTTCGACAGCGGTAATTGCCATATCCGGTTCTGTGATGTGGTATTCGTAGCGTACATCTTCTTCAAATTTGGCTACATGTTTTTTAAATTCAGCAGCTTTGTCGGGAGCAACAACTATAATGGCGTAAGCTTCGCGTGCAATAGCGTTACGAAGATTGCCTCCATCGAATTTATTTATTTCAATATGGTCAAAAAACGGATAAAGCAATCTATTCAACAATTTGTTTGCGCAGGCAAGTCCTTTGTTTATATCGTCGCCACTGTGCCCGCCTTTCAGACCTTTAACATCAACGCGAAAAGCGATTCCATTTTCAGAAACTGCAACTTCATTATATGCAATTTTCCCCAGAGTGTCTCGTCCGCCGGCACAACCGATAAAAATTTCGCCTTCATCTTCCGAGTCAAGATTCAGAAGGATTTTGCCTGTAAAAAAGCCCGGTTCCATTTCAAAAGCTCCGGTAAGTCCCGTTTCTTCATCAACTGTAAAAAGACATTCCAAATTTCCGTGTTCAATATCATTTGAAGCGAGAATTGCAAGTTCGGCAGCCATGCCTATTCCACAATCGGCGCCGAGAGTAGTGCCTTTGGCTTTTACCCAGTTGCCGTCGACGTAAGCCTGAATGGCATCATTTTCAAAATCAAAAACTGCATCGCTGTTTTTTTCACAAACCATATCTACATGGCTTTGCAGGACAACAGTCGGTAAATTTTCTTTACCTGCCGTAGCAGGCTTGCATATCAACATATTTCCGGCTTTGTCGGTTTTAGCCTGAAGATTATATTCTTTTGCAAAATCAAACAGATATTTTATAATTTTGCCTTCTTTTTTCGATGGGCGCGGAATATTGAGTATTTGCTTAAAAAATTTGAACACTACATTAGGTTCAAGGTCTTGAATATTCATAATACATTAAATTTTATTTTTACGCAAAGATACATAAAATCTTTTGAATTAAACACAAACAAATAAAAATTGTATCTGTACAATTTTTTCATTTACTGTTGTTTTATTTGCTGTCCGATACCTGTTTGTGCATTAAAAAAATAAAAAAAGATTGTTAGTTTGTTAAAAATATCGTGTATTTGCATATTTATCAATTAATTAAACATAATGAACTATCTGCTGTAAAATTACAGAATTATTTTTGATCTTATCGTATCTCATCTTGCAAACGTACTTCGATTATTTTAATTTCGCAAGAGGTCTGATAATGAATTTATTAAATGTTTTCTGCTGTAATAATATGATAATTTTTGTGCAGCGGTTGAAAGTCATGTATATGTCAAAACTGCCGAACATTATTATTTTTCAAAGATTAAATTTTTATTAAACATGCTAAAAATTAACAAAATACATTTGTTTTGTATTATTTATAACATTATATTTTGTATTCATTCAAAAACCGGTTACCGTTGCCCGAAAAGGGTAACGGACTAACTTGACTCTTCAAAAAAACAATCTTAAAATTCAGCAGTGAAACAAAAGTCGTTATACTGACAACAATCAGCATTATTTATAAATTATAAAAATTAATGTAAATATGAAAAATAAAATTACTTTATTTCTTACTTTTTGTTTTTTATGCACGATTGTATTTGCTCAGAATAAAACAAAGAATACTGTCAGAGTAAGTACAGGTGTAATTATAAGAGACAATGCAGATGCCAGCAGATATAGAACAGGACCT
>JAISOH010000177.1 GCA_031275825.1 Prevotellaceae bacterium
TATTCAATACGAATGTGAATAATTCGTATTACTATAATACAAACAATAACATGTTGCTTTATTTGCCCAAACCTGTTAAAAATATTATAGATGGGGAAATATCGACAAAAGAATATTCAAACATTGATATAGAATATTATAAGAGTAAATTATCATTTTTAATAAAGAACAAATTTTTTGGCTCAACAAAATATAAAACCGTTATGAATAAACGACTGTCGGCAAAGCACATTAAAAAACAGTTTGCAAGTCTAAATCATATAGTTTTTGAGGTAACGGAAAATTGTAATTTAAAATGCAAATATTGCATTTATGGAGATATGTATCAGCATTATGACAAAAGAATTACGAAAAATTTGTCGGCAAAAAGAGCAAAATTATTAATAGACCATCTGGTTAAATTGTGGTTATCACCGAATAATTTGTCTATCAATACTACAAAACTGATTAGTTTTTATGGTGGAGAGCCTTTGTTGAATTTTAAATTCATATCCGAAATTGTTGATTATTCCAAAGAAATAGAAAAACAGACAAATATTAAATTTGAATTTAACATGACAACAAACGGAACATTACTGTTATCTAACATTGATTTTTTCGTTAAAAACAATTTTCAAATTGCTATCAGTTTAGATGGGGATGAATATAGCAATCAATATCGCATATTCAAAAACAATGAACCAGCGTTTAACATAATAGAATCAAATATATCAGAATTAAAAAATAAGTATCCTGTTTTTTTTGAAACTAATGTTGTATTCATGTCGGTTTTTCACGATAAAAGTAATTACACAGAAATCAAAGATTTTTTTCAAAAAAAATTTAATAAATCATCAAATTTTAGCGAATTAAATCCATTAATAAATGAAGAATACGCTAATATAAAATCTAAAACTATCATAAATAATATAAAAAATCCAATATCTGAATATAAAGAACATTTTTATCATGCAAAATATAATTTTTATGTTGATTTGTTAGATAAAACGCCGGCTAGTAAATCCGTGCCAACTGGAACATGTTATCCTTTTGAAAAGATGGTTTTTTTAACGGCAAATAATAAACTGTTATTTTGTCAATCTATTCCGCATAAATATACAATAGGAAATGTCAGTGATTCTGGCGTAAATATAAATTTTAAAGAGATAGCACAATTATATTCATCTATTTTCGATAAAATTAAAAACCAGTGTGCCGGTTGTTATATGTATAAACATTGTCGGAAATGTATATTTTATTTTGATGAAAAATATAATTGCGATGAACATTTTAACGAAATAAAATTTTCAAAAGTAATTGCTAAATATATAAATAATTATGAAATTTCCTGTGAATAAATACTGGTTGTATATAGAGCCTTATGCATATTTGAAATATGTTGAAAGACATTTAATTGTTTATAATGAATTAAACAAAACAATAATAGAATTTCAAAATATTGATGATAAAATTTTAAATAACATTGCAGAGCAATTAAATTCAGATACAGAATGTTGTTGTATTGAAATAGATGAAAAACAGCGAGAAAATGAGAATGTATCAAATTTTATAACCCAATTGCGAACAAATTTCTCCGGAGATTGTATTATAAAAACAAACAATTTCAAACCGTTAATATTGAAACAAAAGAAAGAAGCAAGACAGCAGTTCGATTTTTCAAAAATCGATGATTTGTATCAAATAAGATATAAATTAAAATTATTGCCAAGAGAAATAACTCTGCATTTCGGCATGAAATCTGAATATGATAAATATTATCCGTTTATTGATAATGCCTGTTCCTTATCATCCGAGATTGATATTTACAATTACATGGGAAAAATATACAACAATATTAAAGAATATTCAAATGTAAGTACATTAAATATAATTTGTTACAATGATACAAATTATGCTGAAATCAACAGTTTTATAAATAGAAATCACAGTAGTTATAATGTTTTTATTCATTGCGACATATTGCAATTTTTGAATAAAAATGTGGTATTTAACAAAAAACACACATATTGTTTATACTGTAATACAGATTTAGGTAAAAACATTGAATCTGTAAAAAATTATGATAACATTATTTTTTGCTTTTATGTAAAAAACAGCGAAGAAATTGAGAAAATACAAGCAATATCGGAACAGTTATCAATAACAACTAAAATCATTCCTGCATATGATAACAATATTAATTTTTTTGAGAAATATATTTTTACAGACAGAGATGATATTATTGAACAAAACTTATCTGTTGATGATATTTTAGTAAACGAAATCTTAAATACTAACTTTTTCGGTCGCATATATGTCAATAAATTTGGTTTTATTACAACAGGAAGCAATAAAAGTACATATCTAAATATAAGTGAACATTCTATCAATGATTTTATTTTGAAAGAAATGCAGTTTAATGAGAGTATTTGGTTTTTATTAAGAAAAAATATTGAGCCATGTAAGAATTGTGCATATTGTAATTTGTGTCCGCCAATATCGGAATATGAAATTTTATTGAACCGATTTAATTTGTGTAACATATATAAAAAATGAAATTTTCGAAATATAATATTTTTTCAACTCAAAATAATAAAATTATAGTTTATAACACAATAACAGAAATGATTTTGGAGTTTGATAAAGATTTTTTTTTGAGTTTAAAAAATCATCCTTCTGAAATATTAAATATAATACACAAAAACGATAAAAAATATATATTAAATTCCAAAATAATTGCAGATGATGAAATTGAAAAAAATAACATAATAAAAAACAAATTAGTGGAAGCAAAGTCTGTAAATACAATCTCATTATTTATAACGCCTACGCTTTTTTGTAACATGAATTGTATATACTGTTTTCAATCTGCATATAAGAAATCAGAAATGACACAAGATATTGCAAATCAAACAATACAATTTACAAAAGTATTGTTAAAAAGCAAAAAAACAAATATTCTTAATATAGTATGGACAGGTGGTGAAGCATTATTAAAAGTTGACCTGATTAAATACATGTCATGCAATATAAAAAAAATATTGGATAATAACATTTCATTTCAGCAAAAAGTAATTACTAACGGATTGTTGTTAAATGAAAACAATATAAAAATTTTGAATGAAACAGGAATATCTTCTATTCAAATAACTGTAGATGGACTATCCAATACACATAATCAAAGGCGAACTTCTAATAAATATAATTCGTTTGATAAAATCACACAAAATATTGATAATTTATTATTAAATTACTCAAATATTCATTTGGCATTACGTATTAATATAGACAAATCTAATTTAAACAGTTATATTGAAATATTAACATACCTAAATCATAGATATGTTAATAAAAACTATTCTGTAACACCTTGTTTCGTTGAACAATTTGATAATATGAATATTGATGACAGAATACACAATATATTATCTCACGATGAACAAACGAAATTTTTATTAAATGCAGGGAGATTATATTATGATTCATTACCAATAGATTTTTTACCACAAAGAAAATCAGCAAATTGTATGTTAAAAAGAAAATATTCCTTTGCAATCGGAGCAGATGGCAGTGTATATAAATGTTATATTGATGTTGGAAATTTGACAAAACGTATTGGTCATATTAACAATCCTTCTTTTTTGAAAAACAAATTTTATTTATCGGATATTAAAATAAGCAATAAATGTTATGATTGCAGTTTATTTCCTGTTTGTAATGGAAGTTGCCCTAAAAAGATTTCTACTTTAAATAACAATAAAAATGAACATTGTCATATAGCAAAAGGATATGAAAAAAAGTTTTTGAAATTTTATATGGAAAATATAATAAAATAAAATGAAAATCCGTATTAATGCCCATAAAAATGAATTAATTATTGATTATCAGTTGTTTAACAAAAAATCACATCGGAATGTAATATGCTGATTATAATCTTATTATAACATTAACAGGTAGTTATACGGATATTCATATAAAATAATTCAATTAAATATATGAATTTGATTTTTAATTAACTTTGCACCGTAATTTAATTTTTGTTATTTTAATAATTATAAAGAAATTTATTGAGCGCTTTCCCCACATATCAACTTTGGACTCAATGGATTGCGGAAGTTATTATAATCTGATAAAAAACAATTAAAATATATTATGATTTTTATGCCTGTTATGCAGCAAATTACAATATTTTATAAATTTGCATATAAAACATATCAAATAAAACCAAAAAACAGAATAAAATTTTTTACGTCTCTATAAAATAATACTGCATACAGATTTCATTAAGTTTCAATTTGTAATACAATATTAAAAAACTATAATTTTTTAAATTTTATTCAAAAATATTTGTTTGTGTGAAAAAATATTTTATTAAATTTACAGCAGAATAGAAATAAGAAATAATGAATACATTAAAACATACCCAAACTCAAATAATTTTGCATGAAAGCAAAACAAGTTTTGTTATGTTTTTCAATTTTTCTCAACATATAAGCGGATTTTTTAGCCTTGCAAATATAAAAAAGCCGTCCTGCATATTAATTAACTTCTTCTATCCCAAGAGGTATTTTATTAACAAAAACACAAAACGGCACGCAAAGGTAATACAAAATGCCAAATAAGCAATATTTATATTTGGTTTCGGTAAAATTGAATGATTAAGAGTAGCCGGTGCAGAAATCTAAAATCTGTATAAATCATGTTTAGAACAGTATCCACAAACTGTATAAACATTTGGGGCGTAATTCCGAAAAGCCTGAGAGTAGGAAAAATAATTAAAAAATACAGATATGAAAAGTAAAATAGAAAAAAAGAAATTCAATTTTTTGACATTAGAAAATGCAAGTCAAATTAAAGGCAGCAAGCCAGATAAACTTGAATTTTGCGTTTCGGTAGAAATAAAACAATGCGTATCAGTTGAAGGCACCTACTGTGGAACAGGTTCAGCAGTTGAAGTTATAGGTCCTCATAATCCATGGGGCTAATCTTAATGATGTTAGAGGCATTAAAACATGCCTCTAACATTTTTTACTATAATACAAATGAAAACAAATGAAGAAAAAAAATATTTATTGCCGAAAAATGACATAAAATTGTTTTGTGCCGATGATAATGAATATTTATATTATGCTCCCCGTGGACTTATATATAAAATAAATGATTTATATTTTAAACAGTACATTGATTTTTGTCTTGATAATAATATAAACAGTTTACTTTCTCCACAGTTAATAAAGGATATTTATAATTATTTTATACAGTCGGTAAGTAAGGAAAACACAAAATATGCGATTATAAAAACAGATGAAACGGACATATCCGGTATTGTATTAAATATATCAGGCAGTTGTAATTTAAATTGCCATTACTGCTTTGCAAAATCCGGAAAAAAATTTTCATTTGGAAACATGAGCGCTGATGTTGCAGTTGAATCTGTTGATTACTTGATTAACCAAAATCCGAATAAAAATAATTTTTTAATAAGTTTCTTTGGCGGAGAGCCTTTTTTACGTACCGGTACAATAGAAAAAACTATTAATATTATTGAAAATAAATATCCTCAAAAAAAATTTTATTATTCCGTTACAACAAACGGAACAGTCATGTCAGAGAAACATGCAGAATTAATAAAACGAAAAAACATGTCGTTATTAATCAGTATGGATGGCACTGAGGAAACAACAAACAGAAACCGTCCTTTTGCAAAAGGCAGCGGCAATACGTTCAAAACAATTCTTAACAGTGCGGATGTTTTAAAAAAGTATAATATACCTTTTGATTTTAGAGCAACAGCAACTGCTGGGCAGGATAATATATTGGAAATAATTGATTTTTTTGAATCTCAAAAGACAAATTATCACATTGTGTTTTGTTTTCCTTCTTATAATAACAAACACGAATATGCAATGTGGAATAATAAAAACATTGAAATATTGAAAATTCAGTTTAACGGCATGATTCAATATTATTTTGAAAAAATCAGGAACAAAGAATTTATATATGCATCGTTTATTTTAGAAAAATTGAAAACAATAGCAACCCGCGAAGTTACTAACGTTGCGTGTGGCGCGGGCAGAAACATGATTGCCGTAAATGCGGACGGAACTCTCTATACCTGTATGAATTATTCCGGAATAAAGAAAACATCCATAGGCAATATCGTTAATGGAATTGACAGTGAACTGAATAAAACATATACGCCCCAAAATATAGATGAAACTTTATGTAGAAACTGCAATATAAGATATTTGTGTGCGGGGGCATGCATGGCTGAAAGATATTTTTATAATGAAAATATTACGGAATTGGTAGAACAAACCTGTAAATTACAGGAAATAAGTTGGACAGGATACTTAATTCTGTTCCAGAAAATTAAAAATTTATATCCGAAATTAATTGACAACATAGCAAATCATAAATTGTCGTATGAAAACATTAACTAAAATATTAATAATTACTTCGTTTGCATTTTCGCATAATTTGTTTGCGGCAAACGAAAAAAACATAGTATCAAATTATAAAATAGAATTTACAAAAGAAAAAGAAAGCAAAAACAGTCTGCATATTCGTTGCGAGTTTGACATAAACATTGAGCAGTTAAACATCGATACCTGCATTGAAATGAAATTTGGCGGAAAACTCAAAGAATATACAATAAATGACAGCACATTTTCAACATATCCGCATATTGATTATGTATATGATGATGAACAAAAAACAATAAAATTTTATCCTGCAAACAGTAAATATTCTCACGTTATAATGGAATATGATTTTTTATCATATAGCACTCTGGTCATATATCGCAATGTTTGTGAAATATGGGAAACTTCGTTTTCCGAATTCTATTATCCTTTTATATTCGGGGAAAAATCCCTGTTTGATGTTACCGTTAAAGCACCTGCCGAATATCTTGTAATCGGCGGTTATAATTTTACGGAAAAGGAAGGGCAGCCGGATATAAAAATATATCATTACAAAACGGAATATCCCGTTGCGTCTCACTCATGCGTATTTGCAATATTGCCCGACAGCACCTATACAAATGCAAAATACGGTTTGAAAAATTTTGAAGTTGAAACTTATTTGTTAAAAGATGTGGATGTGCCGGATAAACGTATTACGGAATTACTGTATTTAACATCCGCTTCCATCGATTTCTTTTCAAAATATTTCGGCAAATATGACAACAAACAACTCGGCATAGAAAATAAATTGACTTATATATTTCATAAAAACGCTGTCAGCAATAGAAACGATTTGAATTTTATAATTGCCTCGCAATACAAATTTGCGCAAAAACCGCATATATTACCATTGGCACATGAAATTGGACACAGATGGTTTGGCGAATGGACCTTATTAATTGAAAATGGGGAGTCGGGCGCATATTTTATAAAAGAATCGCTTAATGAATATTTATCATTTATTTTTGCAAAATATTATTACGGACAGGATTTCTTTGACAATATAATTGACAGTTGTCGCAGACAGTATAATACAATTAAAAACACGAATAGAGATAAGTCGCTGTATGACATGAAATTTAACAATAATTTTACAGTCGTTTACAATAAAGGACCGTTAATAATTAATGAAACAGTCAAATTAATGGGTGAAGATAAATGGCTTTTGTTCATGAAAGATTTTTATTTGAAATATGCAGGCAAACCCAACTTGAAATATGAAGATTTTATCGAATTATTAAAAACAGAGGACGAAGTTTCTGCCATTTTGCTGGATGATTTGGTTAAAAAAGGTAGCATTGATATATAAACTGTTAAAATACATTAATCGACGATTTACTGAAAGAATTAACAGAAAAAACTCAAATACAAAAATTTTCAAAAACATGACAAATAATAAAGACGAAATAGAAGTTTGCAAAGATTGCGAATTTCGATACATGTGTCTTGATTGCAGAATTTTTATCAAAAACAGAAACAATATTTATTCACAGCCGTAACTGCGGCAAAACATTTGCCGTTACCGCTTGCAGGCGTTGCCATACCTGTGGTATTTTATGCTCTATTTCTTTTCCAGCAGATTTTTCAGCAGCGCAATCTGTTCATCTTTTGCAGCAAGGAGTTTTTCGTATATTTCACGGTTCTCTGCATGCAGGTATTGAACATTTACGCTGTTACCGCCATAAGGCAATTATTGTTGTTGATAACAATGGATGAGCCAATATCTTCAAAAAATTTTTCGGGCGTGATTTCAAATACATTTAACAATTCTTCGAGATATTTTGCCCACTAATACGTTTTGCCTGTTTCTAAACGTGCATAAACCGACTTTTCCATATTAAGCAATTCTGCCATTTGCGGTTGCGAAAGTCCTTTTGCGTGACGCAGTCTTTTTATTTTTGAAACGATTTGAGATTGCAGATTCATCATATTTTTCACATTAAAAAGAAAAAAAATATTTTCTGCAAAAGTAACATTTTTTTTGCAAATATTACAATATTTCTGCAAAAATCGCTCTTGTTTGACATTATTATGTGTCGTACTTTTGTGTTGTATTTTTTTTCGGTGCGCAACGGGAAATATTACAAAAAAGGAGAAAGGCTATGCCTGAAAGTTAGCCGAAAATTAAAAATTTTATCAAAATGAAGAAAAAATTTGAAAGTTTGAATGATCAAAAATTCACATCGATGGAAAATGAACAAATGAGTGTTCTTTATGGAGGTCAAGCAAGAGCTCAACTGGTTGCTGCAGATAAGACTTATGCCGACATTAACACTTCAACAGTAACACCTTGTGAAAATTGTGATGATGGTCAAGATGCGTTTGATTAGTTTTACTTAAAGGATACAATTTTTCCTGTTTTGGGCATTGTATCCTTTTTTATTGTTTTATATTTTATGATATTAATACTTAGCACATTTGGCGATTTATCTACCGACTGGGTAATTGACTGGATTAATTATTACAACTGTCCGTTTTATCGCATTAATGCTTATGACGTATTTTTTAAAAAAGTATGTGTAGATATTTCAAACAGTCAGATTGTTTTGGAAAATGACCGTTTAAAAATCAGCGATATAAATGCGGTATGGTATAGGAAATTCGGACTGTTGAGAAATAGCGAAACATTTAAAAATGCAGTTCATGCTGTTCCATTCGAATCTATGGTGAATATCTATAGGGAATGGACTGCATTTTTAAAAACAATCGCCAACATTTTTGAATCCAAGCAGTGGCTTACGCATCCTGATGCCGTTCGCTTAAATAAATGCAGCGTACTGCGTTTGGCAAAAGAAGTTGGCTTGGATATTCCTCAAACCTGTGTCGTAAATAATAGAAATATAATAGACCAATTATTGACGGAACAGCCATTAATTTTTAAATCCATTTATGATCCGTTTTTTCCTAAACATGAAGATGAAATGTACACAATGTACACACAGGAACTGACTGAAAGTCTTGTAAGGGAATGTGATTTGCCTGAATTATTTTCACCTTCTCTTATACAGGAAAAAATAGAGAAAGAATATGAAATAAGAGTATTTTATATTAACAAACGACTTTATTCGATGGCAATATTTTCACAAAACGACACACAAACTCAATTAGATTTTAGAAATTATATCTGGGAAAAACCTAACAGAAGAGTTCCGTATAAATTACCTCATTTAATAGAGAAAAAAATTAGAAAGTTAATGTATAAAGTCGGGCTGAACTGCGGCTCTTTGGATTTAATCAAGTCAAAAAACGGTTTGTATTATTTTTTGGAAATTAATCCTGTCGGTCAGTTTGGCATGGTTGAATTACCCTGTAATTATGACCTCCACCGAAAAGTTGCCATAGAATTAATTAAAATGGACAGAAAACGGTTCAGCCGGAAAATTTGCGGTTAGGTTTAAAATTTAGAAAAATTATTATAACTTTGCAAAAAACAATTAAAATATGAATGATTATTTATACCGGACAATAGAAAAAAAGCATAGATTATTTTATTCTCTTAATTTTCTTTTTGCTAAATGCGTAAAACGGAAACAGTCGGATATAAACACACCTTCAAACAGGATGACGGTTATTTCATCACGTCATAATAACATGGAGGTTATTACAGGAAGATTTTATAAAAACATTTCAACATTATTTGATTTAAATGAAAAAAAATAAAGTTTTTTATTTATACGCCTGCTGTATTCCTGTTAAAGGGTCTCAACGCAGTCTTATTATGGATATACAAAGAAATAATTTTTATTTCATCCCGAATGTTCTGTTTGAAATTTTAACGAAATACAGAACAAAATCCATTAATAAAATTAAAAAAATATATCAGCAGGAGCAGGCAATTGACGATTTTTTTGATTTTCTAATCAAAAAAGAATGTGGACTTTTTATGAACAGTCTTAGCGTTTTCCCCAAAATGGATACCGGCTATCAGTCGCCATATTTAATTACGAATGCAATAATAGAAACGGACAGGCGCTCACAGCATAATTACACTAATATATTTGCGCAATTATCAAATGTTAACTGTATTGCCATAGAAATGCGTTTTTATGATTTTATTGCATTACAGGATTTAATAAAAATTGTAGCCCAAACGTATGATTCTACTTTTAGAACAGTAAATATCTTCCTGCCATATTCTGCAGAATACGAACAGGATGCGATGAAGGAATTTTTATTGCAAAATGCAAGAGTCCAGCATTTAATAATTTATAATGCGCCTCAGTTTATTTTTACCGAGGAAGAACAAAATTCATCCTGTTTGGAGTATGTTCCATATACTATGGATGGCAGCTGCGGACATGTTTCTCCACGCTATTTCAGAGCAAACAGAGAAATGTTGTGCGAATCAATAAACCGGAACAACTGCTTAAATCGCAAAGTCTGTATTTGCAAAGATGGCAGCATTCGTAACTGTCCTGCTATGGTTCAGCAGTTTGGAAATATTGCAACCTGTGATTTAAAGCATGTTATTACACAAAAAACATTTACTAAACTGTGGAATATTAATAAAGATAAAATATCGGTATGTAGTGACTGTGAATTTAGATATATGTGCCACGACTGCCGGGCATTTATAACAGATTCAAATAATATTTATTCAAAACCCAAAAAATGTAATTATGACCCGTACACTACAGCATGGAATTAAAATTTGCCTCATAACATTAATGTTTTGTGGCTGTTATTCTGTAAAAAACATACAGAAAAGCGGAAGAATCTTAAAAGAGTACAGTAATTATTATATTAACGACTCATTAAGATTTTCGTACAGATTCGCAGGCGACTATCAATTATTACAGGAAAAAAACACTGTTAAAAAAAGTCTGCGCAGCAACAGACTGTCTCTTAATGCAAACTATTGTCTTGCTTATTACCGAACCAATGTAGAGCCTTTGCTTGATCATTATGCGTTTTATTTTAAAGATGCCAAAACGGCAAACAGAGAGCTGGCAAAATTGGGCAAATATAATGTAAAAACGCCCAATCCGATTATCGACCGCGCCAATTATACGATTGCACATGGAATTGTTTTGGAAAATAACATGGGTTATGTTTATCTGATAGGGAAAAATCCCAAAAAAGAGTTTACTATCCTGGAAAAAGAATATATCGATGACGTTTTTCAACAAATCAAAACCGGTAAAGATTATAAAAATGTAGATATTACAGAGCCATATACGTTGGCTCGTCAATATGCTTTGAATGAAGACAGTACGGTAAATTATCTGTTGCCTCTAATCAAATTACGGCAATACGAAATGAACTACATGCACGATAATTACTCCAAATATCAATATACAGGAGCGTTGAGAACATTTCAGTCGCGTATTTCTAATTTAGAGCATGAATTTTATAATCTTTCGAGTAAAAAAGCAACTATTGACAGCGGTTATATTGCAACGGACGGCGATGTTTTGGATTTCTTAACAGAACAATGCAAAGAAGAAAAAATAGTAATGTTCAACGAAAATCATTCTGCGCCAAATAACAGAATGTTAGTGCAACTTCTTTTACAAAAACTTTATGACAGCGGATTCAGATATTTCGGGCTGGAAATGCTTTGGGAGAACGATATTAATGAACGTGGATTTGCCGCAAGCAAAAGCGGTTTTTACACCTGCGAGCCAATGGCTGCGAATTTGATTAAAGAAGCAAAAAATATTGGATTTCAAATATTCGGTTATGATGATTATACAAGTGAAAGAGAAAAAAAAGAGGCTGAAAATATTTATAATAATACGTTTCGACTTGATTCGCTTGCAAAAGTCGTAATACTGGCAGGTTTTGGACATATTGATGAAAATATATCTGCTAAAAAGAACTGGATGGCAGCAGAATTTAAAATAAATTACGGTATCGATCCTTTAACAATTGACCAAACAAATTATTATTATATGGCAAAAACAAATAACTGGCTGGCTGTTGTTGATACAATATTGATGCCTAAAAATAAAAATACTAATCAAGCAGACATATATCTGTCAAATAATCTTGATTACACTACATTTGCCAAATTAAATCATTATATCGATTATGTAATCGAATTGCCCGATTCTGTCATTAACCGCATTAATAAGCCAATACAAAGAGATTATATTATCAGCGTTTACAGAACACAGGATTATGAAAGGGACAATACTGCTGTTCCTGTGTATAACTATTTGATAAAAAAGCCTGTAACCGATAAAATAATTACCATACCATTACAAAAAAACGAATATGTTTTTTTTATCAGGAATGAATATGATGAATTGATTTTTTCAGATAACATGGAAATAAAACGATGGTAATTATGATATATGACAATCACAAATTATTGAAATAACTTCATTGAAATAACCAAAAATCCGCAATAAAAAATTTATTGAGCGCTTTCCCCACATATCCTATGGATTGCGGAGCAACCTGCCTGCGAATGATTTGCAAATATTACGGCAAAACATTTGCTGACGTTGCTTTCCTGTATAAGTTTTCTAATACAATTATCATCTGTCTGTATGTAATCTCGGAAATTTTATGTATATTCGTACTGTTTTTCGGTCAGGTTGGTTGAATAATTGTTTTGTTCATTGCTTTGTAAATTATATTATTGATAATCACGAAGATGTAAAATAAATATTAATCAACCAACTTAAATTCAATTAATTATGTTATTTTTTGTTAAATTTAAACAGATTCTAATATACAAAAACTTTCAAACAATTATTACAATTAAAAACGACATCAAAAAATTACTGTTTTGCTGCAGTTTGGCATTTATCTTTAATGTTACGATTGTGAAAAATAAATTAATATAAAATTGACAAATATAATGTTACAAATTTTTCATACATTTGTGCGGGAAACTTTTTATTTATTAAAGAAAAATTATGAATGATTTTACACAATTAATGTTTTTTTTAGCACCTGCTTTGCTTGTTGCCATTAGCGTTTACACTGTTTTACAAAAAATGCTGAGAAATGATGAAGCGCAACGAAATTTCATATTGAAAAAAACATCGCGACAAGCCACAATTACTATGCGCCTGCAAGCTTACGAAAGATTAACGCTTTTTTTGGAACGCATATCTCCGGCTTCACTTGTGTTGCGCGTACATCAACAAAATATAACCAGTCAGGATTTTCATGTATTGCTGCTTTCGGTTGTGCGCGAAGAGTTTGAACACAATCTGTCGCAACAGCTTTATATCAGCAACGAGGCGTGGGAAACGGTAAAAGCTGCAAAAGAAAGCGTTATAATGCACATAAATGAATCGGCGGCAAAAACAAACGCCGAAAATTCTTCGCTGGAACTTGCCCGGCTAATTGTAGAAAGTTATACTGAAGATGGCAAAAGCAATTTGATTCAGGTTGCAATTAACATGCTCAAAAACGAAGCAAAAAAGATATTTTAATATCGTTATGAAACGTATATTTTTACGTATTTTTATTTGTTTTGCCTTTACAGGTCGTCTGTTTGGAAGCGATACGCTGCGCCTTGTTTTTATTGGCGACATAATGCAGCACATGCCTCAAATAAACGCAGCAAAAATGCAGGATGGAACATATAATTACGACTCATGTTTTTCGTTTGTTGCAAATGAAATTAAATATGCAGATTTTAAAGTTGCAAATCTTGAACTTACCCTGTCGGGAACTCCATATAGCGGTTATCCGTGCTTTAGCGCGCCGGATGCAATAGCCGAAACGCTAAAAAAAACAGGTATAAATTTATTATCAACAGCAAATAATCACAGCTGCGACAAAGGCTCAAAAGGAATTGTCCGCACGCTTGATGTTCTCGACAAACTCGAACTATATCATGTCGGAACATACAGAAATATTTCCGAAAAAACGTTTTCATATCCGCAAATTACAGATATAAAAGGGATTCGCCTTGCTTTTCTGTCGTACAGCTATGGAACAAACGGACTGCCGGTTGTGTATCCAAATATTGTGAATTTAATAGACACAGCAGAAATTGCAAACGACATTAAACTCGCCGAAAAATATAATCCCGATATTATAATTTGCCTTATGCACTGGGGAATGGAATACCATCTAAAACAAAATGATGAACAAAAAAAACTTGCACAATTTATGATTTCACACGGAATAAATTTAATAATAGGCTCGCATCCTCATGTTGTTCAGCCTATGGAAACTCAAACCGACAGTGCTGGAAATATCAGGTCGGCTGTTGTGTATTCGCTTGGAAACGCCGTATCGAACCAAAATTATGAACATACCGACATAGGAGCAATAGTTCATGTTGCCATTGTGAAAAATAACACGACAGCAAGAATTATTGACTGTAAATATTCGCTCATTTTACGCCATCGTCCTGTTGAAAACGGGAAAATGAAATTTTACATTATCCCTGCAAGTAAATTTTACAACAATCGACAACTTTTTACAGAAACTGAATATGTTTCATTACGCAAAACTCTTGAAAATACTCGAAAACGCCTAAATGCAAACAATAAAGAGTTTGCAGAAAAATAAAGAAACAAGAAACTGTTTGATAGAATTAAAGTGATTCAGCACAGAAAAAATCTGACGAAATTGCAGGCTCATTTGTTTGAACTTGCAAAAGACAGTCTTAACGCAGGCGCATCATTCAGCCAAACCGCCGACAGGTTAATAGATGCTCTCGCTTTTTATAAATCTCAAAATCCAAAGTACAGAGGACAGACATACGTTTCATATTTCAGCCCTGACAGATGGACAACAGGCAGAGAGTCTGTTCATATTTGCGATGCCGGCGGCGACGTAACATTAATATCAATATATAATGAAAAAAAATAAAAACATAAAATCATGAAAATAGAAATAGACGATAGAACCGTATTTGAACAGATTTCAAACAGTGATATGTTTGATGAATTAAATCGCCGTATCGGCATATCATTAATCAGAAATTACCTGCTGTATTATTATAGCGAACGCGATTTTGCGACAAACGAACAGTTACTTCAAAAAGTAGCAGATGAACTGGAAGTAAAAATAATAATCTCAAAAAAATAAGAATTATGTGTGAATGTATAGAAAAATAAAATTAACCTTTATAAATAATTGATATTATGACTGTAAAAGAATTAAAAGAAGTATTGATGCACTTCGAAGACAACGATATTATAACCATTATTGCAGACTGGGACAATATGAAAAACGGACCTTTCGAAATAACCGATTACGGTATTATTGAGCCGGAGGTTACCGTGTGTACATTCACCGATGACACTTCGATAACAGAAATTTATTTTTCAATTATATTCTTATAAATATGGAAATCATGGAAAAAGAAGAAAACATCGGTCGTCCAGTCGAACTGAAAGAACCGTATAGAGGTTATCGGTACGGAAATATATGCGGTTATGATACATATAAATACGCAGTTGAGTTGTCAAGCGGTTACGTAGTTTATGTATTCGATGATGAATTTGAATTTATGGATTAAAATTAAAAATATAAAATCATGAAACAGAAATCAGAAAACATGAACGCAGTAGTTTCGTGCGAATGCGTACGAAACCTGCTGTCGAGCATTCACGGAAATTACGGATATTTCAAACCGACAAACCGGTTTTACGATTCGTGCGGCATAAACTGCCGGCGCTGGGCAAAACTTGTTCGCGGCGAACTGTCAATTACCACATACTCGCCGATGATACGCGCGTACTTTATCTGCGTCTTGGACTGCTTCATCCGCCGTATGCCAAAATGAAAGGAAACGAATCGCTTAAAATGAATAACCTTATAATATACCTCAAAGACCATCCTGCATATATAGGACAGGTAAAAGGCACGCGATTTACATGGAAAGAATATACGGATACAAAAGATGAAATTACAGGAACAGTGAGGAAGACGGAAATAATAAACGAACAGAACACAAGCGCTGTCGCATTAAATTATTATGTGTTGAAAGAACTTACCAATATTAATCTTGAAAAAAATGATGATATTGAAAATTATTTTCCCCCTGCTATCCCCTGTGAAGAAAAAGCAGTAAATACAAACATAAAAATTGACGGCAAAAAGCCGTTCCAACGTTCCAACGTTCCAACAAAAACGGTTTTCGACAATGACAATACAGAATAATATATTAATAATGAATAATATATATATAACGGCAACTGTTGGAACATCTAGCAATTCTGTTGGAACGCTTTGGGTTTTGTTGGAACGCCTGTTTTTTGTGTTTTTTTTGATTTTTTTCGTTGGAACGGCAAAAACGATGTTCCAACTGAAAACGAAAAACGTTTTTATTTGATTATCAGTATATTTATATGTTCTGTTGGAACGTTGGAACGTTGGAACACAAAAAATAGCCTGTAAAAAATAAAAATCCTTTGCAGTCGGAGTATAAAAAAATAATTTTGAAAAATAAAAAATGAAAACATACATACATTTAAAACCGTCGTTGCAGGAATTTGTTGTTTGCGCCTTTCTGGGCGGCACGCGCAAAGTTACGGCTGCCGACACTTTCGGCAAACTGATAAAGCCGTGGCTTTCAACGCCGCCGCAAAACTACGATACAAAAATACCCGAAGAAAATAATATCTTTGAATTTGAACTGCCTAATTATGAAGACAAAAACACGCTGTACAATTTTTATATTTCGCCCAGAGGTGAAAAATATATTGCAACCATGCTCAACGAAATATTTTTAAAACAGATGTTTATCCATTTGGATAAAACATTGAAAAACAGCGGACAAATCAAGGAAGCCATCTTTGATTACTGCTATTCGTACAGTATTTCATTTGAAAGTATAAATTACGAATCGTTAAAAAAATCATATTACAGATACAGAAAAAACAGAAAAAAGTCGTCAGGATTTGTCCCCGACCTGTCCCCTGCAAAAAAACACAGAAAAAACAGTTAAAAATATATATTATGATAAAATTAGGAATCAAAAAAATCGAATACCGTTCAAGCGAAAACGATAATAACTGGATAGAATTAAAAACCGTACATCTTTCGGCAACTCTCACGGAAGAATGGAGCGAAGAGGCGGCAGGAAAATATTCAACAGTGAAAGTTAATGCCCAAATCAGAAATTCATCGAAAACGATGGATCTTATTCTCGAATATCTGTCGAACTTGTATTGGCAATATCGCATTACCGACATGAACGGACGCGAATATATACTCGGCAACAGCGAATATCGCGCAAACTTTAATTATTCGCGAAGTTTTGGAGGTCTGAATGCAAACGGATATGAAATATCCATTGAATATGAAAGCCCCGAAGGAATAAAAGCAAGTAATTAGTCCTTTATAAATTAAATATATATAACGAATATTGCATTTGAAAAACGACAGATATGCATTATTCATTTATAAAAGAAATTATTACATCTTCATGGCAAATAGACACAATCACGCTGCAGCAATACGCACCGCTGCTGCGCGGTATTCTTACGCTTGGATTGCAGTTTGAGCGTGAAGATGCCGACGAAATATGCAAGTCTTACAGAATATCGGCAGAAACGCCGGTAAAAAATCAGGACAGCAGGAAACTGTCTGTTTTTGTGCAACCTGTAAAAGGCATTTTGATGAAAAACGACACAAATTCAGGAATAATCGGAACAAAAACAATGGCAAAAAACCTGCTGGCTGCCGATAAGGATTCAAACATAATCGGACACATATTATTTATTGAGTCCGGCGGCGGACAGTCAAGCGCAGTTCCCGAATTAAGCGATGCCATAAAACAGTTGACAAAACCGATTGTTGCATTCGTAGATGGCTGCATGTGTTCGGCTGCAATGTATGTCGGCTCTTACTGCCAACAAATTATAGCATCGCGCCAAACAGACAGCATAGGATGCATAGGAACAATGGTTGAGATTTCGGGATTTCCGAAATTCAACAAAGAACCTGACGGATATACATACGTCAGAATTTATGCCGACGATGCAACCGAAAAAAACGATGAATTTGAAACCGCTCTTACAGGCGACTTCAAATTAATTAAAGAAAGAATATTGAATCCTGCAAATCAGCAATTTGTAAACGATATAAAAACAAATCGCCCAAATGCAAGAGATGAGCATTTGAAAGGAAGAACGTTCAAGGCTTCCGAAGTTGTGGGCATTCTTATAGACAGTATCGGCGATTTTAAAACAGCCGTTGACGCCGTCATCGAATTAAGCAAATCAAAAAATAACAATCATAATTCAAAAAATATGACAGAAAACAAAATGAAATTAACCGCTTTGCCTGCTGTTCTTGCGCTTACCGAACTGGCATTCGAAGACGGACAAACATCGCTCAACGAAGAACAGATCGAAGCGATTGACGTTGCTTTGTCGGCAGGAAACAAAGCGACAGCCGAACTTGCTTCTGCAAATGAAAACTTGCAGAACGCTAATAATACCATAGCCGAACGCGATGCAACAGTAAAAACGCTGAACGAAGAAATTGCAGCGCTCAAAAAACAGCCGGGAGCCGCGCCCGCTGAGGCTGTAGATGAACCCGACGGCGAACAGACCAATGTATATTGCAGCGTTCGCGATGAATTGAAAGGTAAAAAATAAATTAATTTGGTAGTGTCTCAAATTGTATGGTTAATTATTTCCATAAATTCCGGTTTTGTAATAAAATTTTTCAATATACATTCCAATAATATTGTCATGTATTTGTTCATTCTTTGAAAAACA
>JAISOH010000183.1 GCA_031275825.1 Prevotellaceae bacterium
ATAATATATATTATGAGACAAAGCAAATGCAGGCATATCAACATGATAAGCGGTTTTTTTACAAATTTTAAAAATATATTGTATTCCTGTTATTTAAAAAATTTTGTTATCTTTGCTTAAAATTTTTTGTCCGATAATATATATTATAAGACAAAAAAAAATTGAGGGAAGTGTTAAAAAAGTGGCAATGTCAGGATTGTTTCCTGCTTCAGGCTAATGCTTCCACTGCTTCGCCCTCGCAATGACGGACAAAACAGACGCAGCGCGTCATTGCGAACCGCGAGTGAAGCGAAGCAGGAAGCAAACCAGAGTAAAGGAACGTCATTGCGAGGAGTGAAATGACGAAGCAAACCAGAGAAATTGTTAATGAAAATAATCATAAAGAATACTGGATTAACTCCGTTGAGCTCCGCTTCGCTTCGGTTGCTTCACTGCTTCGCTTTCGCAATGACGGACAAAGCAGGACGAAGTGAAGCAAACCAGAGAAATAGACAAAATAATAATTCAAAAAACAAATTTTATAATAAACAAACAAATTAAATTATGATGAAACATCTAAAAATTCTTTTAACGGTTGCGGCGCTGTTCGCAACAAACGCATGCTACGACGATGATGCCTTGCGGCGAAGCATAAACGATTTGGAAACACGTGTAAAAGCCCTCGAAGAATGGGCTGAAACGGTAAACGGTAACATTGTTGCACTGCAAAACATTGTTGCCGCCCTGCAAAACAACGATTATGTTACATCCGTAACGCCTTTTGCCACCCCCGCTCCGGGCGGATACACAATAACCTTTACCAAAAGCGCGCCCGCCACAATTTATCACGGCAGCAATGGACAAAACGGAAACGACGGCGACAACGGACAGAACGGCGCCGATGGACACTCGCCGCAAATAGGCGTGGCGCAGGACACTGACGGAGAATATTACTGGACGCTCGACGGCGAATGGATTGAAGACGGCAACGGAAACAAAATGCGCGTTACGGGCGAAAACGGTCAGAACGGACAGGACGGTCAAAACGGCATTACTCCGCAGATACGCATAAACGCTGTAAGCAACGAATGGGAAATATCGTACGACAACGGCGAAAACTGGACGCCGACAGGTATAAAAGCCACAGGCGACAAGGGAGATAAAGGAGATAAGGGCGACAAAGGCGAGCAGGGCGATGCAATATTTGCAGCCAACGGCGTTGACAACTCAAATGCCGACTATGTGGAATTTACCCTTGCCGACGGCGTTACCAAAATCCAGGTGCCCAAATACAAAGAATTGAGCATTAGCTTTACACAGCCCGATGATTTTCTCGAAAACGAAATAAAAACCGTTGATTATACAACAACGGGAAATGTGGCGTTTATAGAAGCGTTTACCCTTACGGCAGAATGGAAAATCGCAGTTGACACGGCTGCCAAACAGATAAAAATAACCGCGCCGGCTGTTTTCACCGCCGACAATATCGAAGGCAAGGCATTGATTGTAGCTTCCGACGACAAGCAGATCACCGTAACACGCATCTTAACGCTTGCCGCAGCGCCCATAGCCCAGGGTACAACCGGCGAATGCAACTGGAAGATCATCTACTCTGCGCCCAACCACAAGCTCATCATTTCAGGTACCGGCTCTATGGCAGACTATGCCGAGAATGACACCAGAGACTGGTTAGCTAATGAATACAAGGGAAACATCAGGACACTCGTGATAACCGATGGCGTAACCCGCATTGGACGGCTCGCTTTTTGGAAATGCACCGGCTTGACCTCCGTAACCATTGGCAACTCGGTAATCACTGTTGACGAACGCTCTTTTCAACTTTGCTCCAACTTGCAAGCGCTTACACTTGGCAATTCGGTAAAAAATATCAACTGGAACGCTTTTTACAATTGCTCATCCTTGACCGGCACACTGGTTATTCCCAACTCGGTAACCATTATCGACGAAGGCGCTTTTCAATCCTGCACCGGCTTGAACGCCGTAACACTTGGCAATTCGGTAACCACTATCCGCGGCGGCGCTTTTCACAGTTGCTACAACCTGAATTCCGTAACCATTTCCAATTCGGTAAACACTATCGGCGTACAGGCTTTTTACAATTGCCACAGCTTGACCTCCGTAATCATTGGCAGCTCGGTAACCACTATCGACCTCCGCGCTTTTTACAATTGCTACAGCTTGACCGAAATAACCAACCTGCGCGCTACGCCGCAAAACATCAGCGCAAGTGTCTTTCAAAATGTAAGCACCGGCAACATTACGCTGAAAGTGCCGTCAAGCGCGATAGCAGACTACCAGTCTGCGTCCGTATGGCAAAATTTCGGAACAATAGTGGGGATTTAATTGACAATTGACAATGAATAATTGATAATTGTCTGAACTTTGATTGAAATGATTTACTATTGACAATGGATAATTTACAGTTAAAAAGGCTGCAATCCTTTAAGCCAGTAGCGTAGGGCAAGTCCATGCGAAAAGGAAATGCAGGATAATAAATCCCCGTCAGAAAAAAACTGACGGGGATTGTTTTATGCCATGTTTCCGGTAAAAATTATATTTATTTATGCTGATTTTGCAGTTTGCGCAAAAATCATTATAATTGCGTAAAATTTTAAAAATATTGTACATGATTGAAAATTTATCGGGATACGAAAATTTATCGGTTGAAAATACGGAAAAAACAGAACAGATTGCAGCACATTATAAAG
The DNA here is from genome assembly GCA_031275825.1 of Prevotellaceae bacterium. Taxonomy (GTDB): domain Bacteria; phylum Bacteroidota; class Bacteroidia; order Bacteroidales; family UBA932; genus JAIRKV01. The sequence goes on from JAISOH010000183.1 coordinate 2,709, forward strand.
CAATTATTGACATTTTGGGCGAAGATTCCTTACGCGAAGGTTTGCTCAAAACGCCTGTGCGTATGGCAAAAACCATGCAGTTTTTAACGCAGGGTTATCAAATCAACCCTGTTGCGATTTTAAATTCGGCAAAATTCAAGGAAGAATACAAACAAATGGTGCTTGTAAAAGATATTGAACTTTATTCGATGTGCGAACATCATGCCTTGCCTTTTTTCGGGAAAGCACATGTGGCGTATATTCCCAATGGATATATTACAGGATTGAGCAAAATTCCGCGCGTGGTTGATGCATTTGCCCGCCGGCTACAGGTTCAGGAACGCTTAACGGTTCAAATTCGTAACTGTATTCAGGAAACGCTTAACCCGCTTGGCGTTGCCGTTGTTATTGAGGCTCAACACATGTGCATGCAAATTCGCGGCGTGCAAAAACAGCATTCGGTAACAACAACATCGGCATTTACCGGCGCTTTTTTGAAAGACATTCGCACCCGACAGGAATTTATACGCCTGATTGGAATTAATTTACACTGATAAAGAATAAAAATATTTTATAAACGTTCGATTTTTACCTGAAACATCTATTCCCGTTACTTAAACTGCCATTTTGTCGCAAAAAAACAAAAAATTAATGCACGGCCGGTATGAAAAAAATCATAATAAAATGGAATACGGCAGACGCTTAGCATAAATGACTTCAAGTTTGACAATTCAACAATTATGTATAATTTTGTATATTACTTAATTATTATATATGACATCTATACTGGAAATTTGTGCATACTCCATTGCCGACTGCATCGAGGCGGAATGCGGTGGAGCCGGACGGGTAGAACTTTGTTCGAGCATGCCCGAAGGGGGAATAACTCCAAGTTACGGAACAATAATAACTGTTCGCAAACACACGAACATAACCATGAATGTGATGATTCGCCCGCGCGGCGGCAACTTTGTTTATACCGAACATGAAATACGTATAATGCTTGAAGATATTAGCATGTCAAAACGTTGCGGAGCGGACGGGCTTGTATTCGGCTGTTTGACTGCCGACGGCGAAGTGGACGTAAATGCTTGCCGCAGATTGCTCGACAAAGCAAATCCTTTGCCGGTAACGTTTCATCGTGCATTCGACAGGTGCAGGCATCCCGAACAGGCTTTGGAAGAAATCATTAAACTGGGTTTTTCACGTCTGCTCACTTCGGGACAGCAACCCACAGCCGAAGAAGGTATTTCTTTATTGCAGCAGATGGTTGTACAGTCGGCAAAACGTATTTTAATTATGCCCGGCAGCGGAATTACTCCAGATAATATTGCGGAAATTGCAGCAAAAACAGGCGCCAATGAATTTCATACTTCGGCACAGGCTGTGCGCGGCAAAGGAACAGATGCGGGAACAGTGGCAAAATGTGTTGAAAAAATTAAAAATATTTATACTGTTGCCGGTGTGTCTGAAACACAGATAAAACACTTATCCGCCAATTAACTTGTAAAAAATCATGAAATTTGCGGATTTGAAAACAATATTATTTTATTAAATAAAACAAATAAAAAATGAAACAGGTAAAATATTTTTATATGGTCGTTGCCGTACTGACCGGCATATCATGTACCCAGCGACATTTTATAAGCGATGATACATACCGCAGTATGGTAGATTCTCTGTTTACCGTACGGCAACAGACAGAAGAAACGAGCCGGATATTTTCATTTATTGACAATCGGGAATTGACGGCAGAAGAGCGTGAAGCCATGAAATTTTTATATGCTTTTATGCCTGTTGGCGATATTGCAGACTACGACAGCCGTTTTTTTCTGGAAAATGTTCGAGCATCTTTCGTTGCCCGTAATGAAATGCCATGGGGAGCAAGCATTCCCGAAGATATATTTCGTCATTTTGTATTGCCTGTACGCGTAAACAACGAAAATATGGACAACTCGCGTATGATTTTTTACAATGAGTTGAAAATGTGCATTATTAATCTTTCGATGCACGATGCGGCGCTGGAAATAAATCACTGGTGTCATGAAAAAGTAACTTACGCTCCGTCTGACAGCCGCACAAGTTCGCCATTGGCAAGCGTGCGTTCGGCAACAGGACGCTGCGGCGAAGAATCTGTTTTTGCCGTGGCAGCCATGCGTTCGGCAGGAATTCCGGCACGTCAGGTTTATACGCCGCGCTGGGCGCATACCGACGATAATCATGCATGGATAGAAGTATGGATTGATGGGAAATGGCATTATATGGGAGCTTGCGAACCCGAACCAAGACTTGACATCGCATGGTTTGATGCTCCTGTTAAACGTGCAATGCTGTTGCATACAAAAGTTTTTGGCAAATATTATGGAGCAAACGAAATAATCTCTCAAACGCCATGTTATACCGAAATAAACGTAACCGAAAATTATGCACCAGTCAGGCAAATACAGGTGAAAGCAGTAGATATTGAAGGTAATGCTGTTGAAAATGCAGTTGTAGATTTCGGACTGTACAACTATGCCGAATTTTATCCGATAGCAACAAAAACAACCAATGCCGGCGGTATTGTAACTTTTTCGGCAGGACTTGGCGATTTGCTTGTTTGGGCAAGCAAGGACAATCGTTATGGATTTCAGCAAGCAAGTATTGGCAAACATGACAGCATCAGTATAGTAATAAATAAAAAACAAGGCGATTCGGGCGATATTGAACTTACTGTCGTACCTCCCGCAGAACGTTCCGTATCGGTTTCCGTTAGCGAAGAACAGCGCAGGATAAATGATAAACGTTTTCAACACGAAGATGCTGTGCGGAGGCAATATGAAAATACTTTTTATACCGAAATGCAGGCTGCAGTGCTGGCTAAAGATATTAATTCAGATGTTGCCGCCGTATGGAAACACATGCAGGCAAGCAAGGGAAATCATGCGGAAATAGAAAAGTTTCTGCGTTCTGCCGTTTCCGAACACCGCACTATTGCTCTGGCTCTGCTTGATGAAGTTTCACAAAAAGATTTGCGCGACACTCCCGCCGAAATTTTTCAGCATCATTTACAACATGCCGGCGATTACGAAAAAGAGTTTACCGACAAGGAATTATTCAAGCAATATGTACTGAATCCGCGTGTAGCCAACGAATTGCTTTCGTGTTATCGAAACGTTTTTATTGCCGATACCGTTTTACGGCGACAACTTCACAATAATCCGCTGCAGGCGTTGGAATATTTCCGCAAACGCTTCACTGTTGACAACACATACAATCCGCAGCAAATACCAATGAACATTAAAGGTTTTGCCACATTAAAAACAGGCGACAGCCATTCTGCCGGCATTGCCGTAACAGGATTTTTACGTTCGCTTGGTATTGCTGCACGCATGCAGCCGAATACACACAATCTGCAATATTTTTACTGTAATCAATGGCATAATTTCAGCATTAACGATACTGCCGTTGCCGAACAGCCAAATCAGGGCAAACTGTTTTTATCGTTTACGCCGGATGCAATATTAAAAAATCCGCAATACGAAATTCATTATACAATTTCAAAAATTGAAAACGGAAAATTTCATACTCTCGGTTTGGATAACAATAATATGATTTTAGGCGAAAAAAATATAATTAATAAAGAAGTAATTATAAATACAGGCTATTACATGCTTACAAGCGGACGCCGTCTGGCAAACGGTTCTGTACTTGGCAAACTGAACTTTTTTACCGTTGAAAAGGATAAAACAACTCGACTTCCGCTTATTGTACGCAACAATACGGATGAATTGCAAGTTATAGGAAATATTAATCCCGAAACAAAATTTATGCCTCAAAACAGTTCCGAAGCGGTTAGTATTATTCAAACAGCAGGTCGAGGATATTTTGTACTTGCCATAGTTGAAGCCCGAAAAGAACCTTCCACTCACGCTTTGCATGAATTATGCGCCGCCGCTGCCGAATATGAAAAATGGGGACGTCCGATGATATGTCTTTTTCCCGACGAAGAACAACTTAAAATATTTAATATTAATGAATTTAAAAATATGCCATCCAATATTACCTTTGGATATGACATTGATTTCGCATCAGCCTCGATGCTGAAAACTTCGCTAACGCTGACATCTGACAATTTACCTTTGTTTGTTGTCGCCGATTCGTTTGGACGCGTAGTGTTTTTTTCGCAGGGATACCGAATTGGGCTTGCAGAACAGGTGACGAATGTAATTAAAAAACTGCAAAATAATGAAAAATAACAGGCATTGCGAAAACGTTGCTGTTAGCAAAGATTAATTTATAATAAACGACAGATTACTAAGAAACGACAGATTACAGAATTATTATTTTAATTCGTTCACTGTTTTTCTGATTTTTACCAGTCGCGTCAAAATGTTTTCGAGCAAATCGAGATGCAGCATATTTGCTCCATCCGATTTTGCGGCTTGCGGATTAGGATGCGTTTCAACAAAAAGTCCATCTGCACCGACAGCTATACCCGCGCGTGCAATGGTTTCTATAAAATCGGGGCTGCCGCCTGTAATGCCCGAAGTCTGATTCGGTTGTTGCAACGAATGTGTTATATCCAAAATCACAGGGCAATTATTTTTTTTCATTTCAACAATTCCGCGATAATCAACAATCAAATCGTGATAGCCGAATGATGTTCCGCGGTCAGTAAGCATCACTCTTTGATTTCCCGATTCTCGTACTTTATTTACTGCAAAAGCCATTGATTCGGGCGATGCAAATTGCCCTTTTTTAATATTTACAAATTTTCCCGTTTCGGCGGCAGCAACAAGCAAATCTGTTTGCCTGCAAAGAAATGCAGGTATCTGTAAAACATCAATTCCGTATTTGGCTGCAACCGCAGCTTCCTGTGCATTGTGAATATCGGTAACAACCGGCGTTTTCAGCGTTTGACGAATATCCTGCAATATTTCCAAAGCTTTTTCGTTTCCAATTCCCGAAAAAGAATCCAATCGCGACCTGTTTGCCTTTCGGTACGAAGCTTTGAATATATAAGGAATTTCAAGTTTGTCGGCGATTTCAACAATGCGTTTTGCAATGTCAAAACACATTTCGCGCGATTCGACAACACAGGGACCTGCAAGTAAAAAGAAATTTCCGCCATCAACATTTTTTATATATTGAATATCTTTTATCATAAATTTTTGTTTTTTGCAAAGATAATAAAATTATAAGAAACTGTTTAAATTTCACATGGGATTCGGTATCAAAGCATAAAAATACGAAAAAAACAATGGTTGTTGACAATCTGTTTGTATTAGCGTGTTATATTAAAAATAAATTTGTGTCTTTGATTATCTTTTCTCCGTTTGGCATGGGGTTGCCGTATCGTTATGTTTTATAGATTTTATTTATGCAAAGATAAAAAATATCTGTTTGATTTATGCTGGCTGATGATATATTTTTGCAAAAATTTTATAAACATATTAATATTAAAAATTATGGAAAATATTATTAATTTACAGTTGCCTGAATTTAAATTACAGGCTTATCAAAACGGAAGTTTTAAAACGGTAACAAGCGCGGATGTATTGGGAAAATGGTCGATTTTCTTTTTCTATCCTGCCGATTTCACATTTGTATGTCCAACCGAGCTTGAAGATTTGGCGGATTTGTATTCCGAATTTCAGAAATTGGGCGTTGAAATTTATTCGGTAAGTACCGACTCGCATTTTGTTCACAAGGCATGGCACGATGCATCGGCAACGATACGCAAAATCAAATATCCGATGCTGGCAGACCATACCGGAGCATTGAGTCGCTCATTCGGCGTTCTCAGCGAAGAAGATGGACTTGCTTATCGCGGTACCTTTGTGGTAAATCCTCATGGAAAAATAAAAATTGCAGAAATACACGACAACAGCATAGGTCGCAATGCAGCCGAACTGTTGAGAAAAGTGGAAGCTGCCAAATTTGTAGATGAACATCCCGACGAAGTTTGCCCTGCAAAATGGAAAAAAGGCGATGCTACGCTTAAACCAAGTATTGATCTGGTTGGAAAAATATAAATTTATCCGAAGAACGCAGATTTTATTTATCACTTAAAATAAGACTGTTATTTTATCTGCGTTCTTTTATTTTTATTACAATTATGTTAGATAATGATATAAAACAGCAATTACAGGACATTTTCGCCAAACTGCAGGCAAAATATACACTGTATGCAACAGTTCCCGAGTTGCATGAAAGCAAAAAGGAATTTGAGGATTTTTTGAACGATTTCGCTTCAACTTCCGAAAATATCGAATGTAAAATAAATGATGGAACACAATTAGATTTTTTGCTGCTGAAAAACGGAAAAGAAACGGGAATTAAATTTCGCGGAATACCAAACGGACACGAATTTTCATCGTTGATACTGGCAATACTCAACAGCGACGGACAGGGAAAAAACATTCCCGATGAGGCTTTGGCAAACGGCGTAAAAGAGTTGAAAGGCAAAATAAATCTTACAACTTACGTATCGCTTGAATGTACCAACTGTCCCGATGTTGTTCAGTCGTTGAATTTAATGGCTTTGCTCAACAGCAATATCAGACACGAAATGGTTGATGGCGCACTGTACCGGTCAGAAGCAGATGCTTTGAACATACAGGCTGTGCCTTCCGTTTTTGCAGATGGGCAATTGCTTCATGCAGGCAAATCCGATTTCGGAACATTGCTTGAAAAACTGAAAGATCACTACGGTTCCGAAGTAAAACCCAAACAAACCGAAACAAAATTGTATGATATGATTGTTATAGGCAGCGGACCATCGGGAACATCTGCGGCAATCTATTCGGCGCGCAAAGGTTTGAAAGTCGCAATAATTACCGAAAAAACAGGAGGACAGGTGAACGATACCCTTGGAATTGAAAATCTGATTTCGGTTCCTTACATAACGGGAAAACAACTTGCCGAACAGCTCAAATCACATATACTGAATTATGAAATCGATATGCTGGAACATCGCAGAGTGGAAAAAATTATTTCCGAAAACAATAAAAAAACCGTATTCACATCAACAGGCGAAAGGTTTGCCTCCTCATCAATCATAATTGCAACGGGCGCAAACTGGAGAAAATTAAATGTTCCGGGAGAAAGCGAATACATCGGACGCGGAGTCGCTTTTTGTCCTCACTGCGATGGACCTTTTTATAAAGGCAGGCATGTTGCCGTTATCGGAGGCGGAAATTCGGGAATGGAAGCCGCAATCGACCTTTCGGGAATATGTTCAAAAGTAACCGTTCTCGAATATGCTGATAATCTTAAAGCAGATACCGTTTTACAGGAAAATGCAAAAAGCAGAAACAATCTGGAAATTATAACGGGAGTACAAACAACGGAAGTCATCGGCAACGGAGAAAAAGTAACGGGTATCAATATAAAACACCGCAATACGGGAAAAGAAGAAACAATAAATATTGATGGCGTTTTCGTGCAGATAGGGCTGGCTGCAAACAGCGGAATTTTTAAAGATTATGTAAAAACAAACAAAGCCGGTGAAATTGAAATTGACGAACACTGCCGTACAAATCAACAGGGAGTTTATGCCGCCGGCGATGTTACAAATATTCCGTACAAACAGATTATAATTTCAATGGGTGAAGGAGCAAAAGCCGCATTAAGCGCTTTTGAAGATAATATCAGAAATTTCTCTGTAAATTAAGAGGCTGTTTAAATTTATTGAAATTTGAACAAACCATCCATCAGCCGGATTCTGAATAATGTTTGAAACATTGAACGGAAATCAGCCGGATTCTGAATAATGTTTGAAACATTAAACGGAAATCATCCGGATTCTGAATAATGTTTGAGACATTGAACGGAAATCATCCGGATTCTGAATAATGTTTGAAACATTGAACGGAAATCATCCGGATTCTGAATAATGTTTGAAACATTAAACGGAAATCATCCGGATTTTAAATAATCGGTCGCCGAATGAACGGAAATCAATCCTGATTCCGAATAATTCGGACTGAAAAGAATAAAAATCATCGCGTCATTACGGGGAATGGAATGACGAAAGCAAAACGTCATTGCGAGGAGCGTAGCGACGAAGCAATCCATAGTAGGGGCAAAACATGTTTTGTTCCTGCCATGTCATTATCCATTCTCAATTACTCTGGATTGCTTCCGGCAGATTTTGAAAAGCTGCTGTTCAATACGCAATAAAAAAAAGACTGCCTCTTTTTAAGAAACAGTCTTTTTTGTTTTATGCAAAAATTTAATTTGCTGTTTTATAATCATCCGTTGGATAATCCCACCACACGGGGAATGAACGAATATCATCCTTCAATGCATTGGGATGCGATGCCGCAAGATTGTCATTGTTATAATTAAATTCGTGCGAAACATAACCTAAACGGCGATATTGTTTTCCGTCCGGAATCCATTTTTTATCGTTGTTACCGCTCGTGCGTTCATAAGGCTCTGCCCAACCGTGATAAATAGCGGGGCTATAGTCCATTCGGCGCATGTCGTTCCAGTTTTGGTTTGAGAATGACAAAGCAATGAATTTTTGCATCATTATTTTACCCAAAGTCAAATCACTTGCCGTACCTATAGCAGCCGAATTGAGATATGCATCTCTTTCTGCGGCGGTTATCGCTTTTTTAGCAATATTGGCATCCCCTGCTGCCAGTTTTTCATTCATCAAGTCGATATGCGCCTTTATACCTTCTTTGTATGCATCAAATGCCGGCGCGGTTTGCCCTTGCCTGAACAATACTTCCGCTTTAATGAAGCACATTTCGGGATAACATAATAAATGCGTAGGAGCATCCGGACGTACATAGAAAGTTCCTGTATTAAGAATAGCGCCATCTTCGGCTACATCTCTGTAATTCGGGCTGTGAATACCCTTTGTCTGTAATGAAATAACCGTAGAGTCGGTTGTAGAGGTAACCGTCCATTTCTTTGTTGCTGCATCATATAAAGCAGGACCTTTCCAATTTGACACCGTGCTACCTACAGGAGTCATCCGAATGTCGGATTGCATATCTACGCCCGGCGTGCGGAACCACTCTGTGCCGCCCTTTATCTGCGCAGAGGGAACTAATTTGTCTGCACGGGGGTCAACAATTCCTTTTCCGTCAAAGTCGGTCAGCAAATCCGCATACCATTTGGTAACATAATAGGTACGGCTCCAGTTCAACAACCAAATATAGGTGTAATTGGTTTTAATATCATCCCCCCACAAATTGTCTGCAACTTCGCCTGTTGAATATTCATGATTAATAATTGTATTGTCGGCATTGCTTTGCGGCGCATTGTCAAGGGCTTCCAAAATGGCAGCAGGGTCATACAGGTCTGATTTTTTTGACAGATTGTTAAGCCAGCGGGCTTTGAAACCGTAGCACATTCTAATCCATTTGTCAACATCTCCTCCGTTCCAAGAATCTCCTTCTGTCAACGTATGAGCATCGGATTCCTGTGTTTTATTAAACAATTCTATAGCTTCATCCAGTTCGGATAAAGCTCCGTTGAAAATGGTTTTTCCATCATCATAGTTTGGATTGATATTTACTCCCAATGCGTTAGTATAAGGCATTTCTCCATACACATCGCACATTACCATAAAGCCCATGGCACGGAACAGTTTTATCACTCCCATGTAATGATATGCTCCTTCTTTTTCAGCCATTGCATACACATCGGCAAAGGTGCCTGCAGCGCCTACAAAGAAAGCCTGATAAGGATAAGTACTTGCCGTATTGTTTGCCGCTGTCCATTCTGCCAGAGAACCGTATCTGTCGCCGCGATTTGACAGGGTGATTTGCTGATTTATCAAGGCTGTAAAAAAACCTGTAGTTTGATGCGTATGTCCCATCCAGAATTGCATGCCCGGTAAACGGGTAGCAAGATTTCCCGACGAACTGGAAAGGCTGTCTGAGTCAGTATTGATATCCAAATTCATACAGGATACAAACATCAATGTCATCAATAATGATATTCCTAATTTATTTATTTTTTTCATAATAATTTCCTTATTTTACTTGTTTATTATTTAAAATTTAAGATTAATACCGAAAGAAAAACCAGCTGTAGCCGGCACATTGCAATATTCAATACCTACCGAACTTGAACCGCCTATACCCGAACCGGCAGAAGTTGCTTCAGGGTCTAATCCCTTGTAATTGGTAATAAGCAAAAGATTTGTACCTGTAGCTGATATGGTGCAATTTTTGATAAATTTAACCTTTGCCAAAAGTTCTTTGGGTAAAGTGTATGACAGGGATATTGAACGCAGGCGCAACCAGTTCGTTTTGGTCAAAAAGTTAGCTGTTTCTTCCAAATATTCGCTTGCCCAGTACTGTTGAATAACATATCTGCCGCTTTGTACGCCGCTTTTCATATTATAATTTTCATGTGCATAAAAAGTAAATTCTCTGTCTTCATAAACAGGATTATCATCAGAGCCTGTGTTTACTACACCATTGATTGTCAATTTTTCTCTGTTCTGGGTTTGTGTTGACACACCGTTTAATGTCATCATGTATTCAGTACCGTTGTAAATATAGCCGCCTACGCGGAATTCAATCAGGAATGAAAGATTCCATCCCTTGTATTGTATGCTGTTGTTGAAACCGCCGGTAAATTTCGGTTCGCGATCGCCAACAAAATAAGTTGTAGCGTTGTCGGATTTTGGCATGCCATCTGATTCTAATATAACTTTACCATCTTCAGTACGACTCCACTTTTGTCCTGAAATACCCATAAAGGCTCCGTTTTCAAACGATGCTGCTTTGGCATTTCCCGGCTGCACGCTGGTTATGTACAAAATCGGGAGACTTTTATGTATGGTCCCTACCGTGCTTCTGTTACCGGCAATATTCAGGGTTGCATTCCATGTCCAGTCATTCGTCCTTATTGGCTGTCCTGTGATAGAAAGTTCCATACCTTTGTTGAACATTTCTCCAATATTGGAGTAATTAAAAATATAGCCTGTTGCCTGAGATGTACGCGGATTGAGAATCTGATCTTTCGAAACATTTGAATAATAAGTGTAGTCAAATCCTATGCGTCCGTTAAGAAAACGCATTTCCAGTCCCAATTCAATAGATGTAGTCATTTCAGGTTTCAAGTAAGGATTACCGCGATACCAATAGTTGGTTGTTCCAGCAAATCCTCCGATAAAATCCTGAAAATCCCATAATGCCGTACTTGTGGCATAAGGGCTGGTACCTTTACCTACTTGTGCCCACGAGGTGCGCACTTTGCCGAAAGAAATAATATTTTTCAAATTTCCGGGTAACAATTCCGAAAATACAACGCTACCGCCTACCGAAGGGTAAAAGTAAGAAGCATTAGCATCTCCTGTAAGTGGAGAATATAAAGTAGAATTTTTGTCATTACGTCCGGTAACCGTCAAATAAACAATATTTTTGTAAGATGCTCGAAATTCTCCGAATAAACTGCGCATGCGAGTTTTTGAATGAGATTGAGAGAACTTTTTATTTTCATCTGTACTTACGCCAAAACTCGGAAAATTATCTTCACTGGGATGAATAGCCATGCGATAATTAGTTTCATTTTTAGTTTCCTCTTCGCTAAATCCCAGCATTAATCCTAAATTGAAATCGCCGAATGTTTTGTTCATATTGCTCATTAAACTGTATGACAAATATTGATAATCCAGTTGGTTTTCACTCAACATACCGTCTTGGAAATCAGATTTTATTTCTCCACCGGGAGCAATAATATTTCTATTGCCTGTAGTATATCTGTCAATACCTGCACGATAGGTAAGGTTCCACCAGTCAAAAGCTTTGAAGTCAGCAGCTGCATTTCCGGTAAAACGGTTGGTTTGGTCGGTCATTTTATTTTTGTTGATAATCCAATAAGGATTTTCTACAAACGAACCTAATGGAAATTTATTCAAATCCCGCTTGCCGTTTTCATCCAGATATTGTTCAAAAATGTATTTCGTACCATCAGGATTCAAATATTTGGTCATGTCTTCATTTATTGCCCAGCGATATACTTCATTCATAGTTCCAGTACCGCCCGACAAATACAGACCTGCGCTTGTTAGTGTTTTATCTGTATTAGCCTGCGAATATGCTGCTCCCACGTTAAGAGTTAATTTACCGTACTTTTGTTCTCCATTGAAGCGGAAAGTATTTTTCACATAACCCGTGTTGGGAACAACACCTTTCTGGTCAAAATTGGAAGCAGAAAAATAGAACGAGCCTGTTTTACTTCCACCTGAAACACTCACAGTATTATCAAATATCGTTGATGCCTGAAAGAAATTTTCAATATTATTGTATGTTTTTTCACCATCAATAAGTTTACGTCCCCAAGATGAATAAACTATTACATCATCAGGGTTTAATACTCCACTTATTTGGTAAGAACCGCGAGCATACAAGGATTGTTGCTCCGGTAAGCGGCTTACCCACGCCGTACTGAATTTGCTGCTGAAATCTACCGACACGACTCCTTCTGCGCCTTTCTTTGTTGTTATCATTATAACGCCGTTAGCTGCGCGAGAACCGTATAAGGCTGCGGCAGCAGGTCCTTTCAATACCGACATGTTCTCAATATCTTCTGTGTTAATGTCCATAACACGGTTACTGAAAGTTGTTGCACTACCTCCCATTCCATCAAAACTGGAATTACCTACAGCAGAAGTAGAATTGTCGTAAATAATACCATCAACCACAAACAGAGGTTGATTGTCGCGAGATTCATCCAGCGAAGTACCTCCGCGCAATATAATATGCGCACCTGCTCCGGCTGCTCCGGAACTTTGGGTGATATTCACTCCGGCAACTTTACCTGCAAGCGAATTCAACGGGTTTGCAGTTTTGTTCTTCAAAAGTTCTTCGCTTTTGATATCCTGTACGGAATATCCAAGAGCCTTTTTCTCTCTTGTAATACCCAGAGCCGTTACAACCGCTTCGCTGAGCTGAGTAGCTTCTGCCTGCAGTGTAACATCAATTACATTAGCATCTCCAACCACAATTTCCTGAGTGGTATAGCCTATTGCCGAAATAATCAAAGTTTGACCTTTGTCAACCGCAATAGAATAATTACCCTCAATGTCGGCTGAAGTGCCTTTAGCTGTTCCCTTAATCTGTACGGATGCGGGAAGTCCGAGATTATCATCGCTGCCGATGATTTTACCTGTTACCGTTTTTGTTTGAGCAAATGCCGAAACGCTTACAAGCAGGCAGGTAATAAAAAACATTAGAATTTTCTTCATAATAATTTTTGTTTTACAATAAATATTAATATTAACCTTGTCCAATAATATATATTATCGGACAAAAAATTTTAAGCAAAGATACCAAAATTTTTTAAATAACCGGAATACAATATAATTTTAAAATTTGTGAAAAAAAGCGTTTATTCTATTGATATGCCAGCATTTACTTTGTCTCATAATATATATTATCGGACAGAAAAAAACTGAGGGAAGTGTTAAAAAATAGAAATTGATAATGAAAGATTAATGGATTGCTTCCTGCTTCGGGTAAAGCCCTCGCTTTCGCAATGACGAAAAAACAGGATGTAGCCGTAATTGCGAGGAATGAAATGACGAAGCAAACCGGAGATTAAAATAACAATGAAAAAGCGTTGGATTGCTTCACTGCTTCGGTTGCTTCGCTTTCGCAATGACGGACAAAACAAGGGCGAAGCCCTTAAATCATTATCGCAGGGCAACCCTGCGATAAATTGAAAATTAAAAATGATATGTTAAGGTCAATAATAATTTACAATTAAATTAACACAAATGGATAATAATCAATAACTTTAAATTAATTTAAATGTCTGTAATTGAAAATATTTATCAGGCTTTATATA